>CAVGMD010000053.1:0-9954 GCA_963630275.1 Bacteroidaceae bacterium
GTTGTACAAGTATCCATTCTGTGGTATTGTAAAAGAAAGAATATGGAAAACGTTTTTTGCGGGAGACATGAAGAAAAAGGAAGGAGCAAGAATATGGCAAAATGGCTTGATAATGCAATCTTTTATGAAATTTACCCCCAGTCTTTTCTGGATACGAATGGTGACGGTATCGGTGATTTTCAGGGTATCATAGAAAAACTGGATTATATTAAGGAGCTGGGATGTAATGCGATCTGGATGAATCCCTGTTTTGCATCCCCCTTCGGAGACGCAGGCTATGATGTGGCGGACTACTATCAGGCAGCTCCCAGATACGGCACCAATGCGGACCTGAAGCGTCTGTTTCATGAAGTACATAAGCGGGACATGCATATACTGTTAGACCTGGTGCCGGGACATACATCTGTGGCACATCCCTGGTTTAAGGAGTCCTGTAAGGCAGACCGTAATGAATTTACCGATCGTTATATCTGGACCGACAGCACCTGGGGACAGCTGGAGAACATGGGAAGCCTGTGCGGTATCTCCGAGAGAGAAGGCTCTGTGATCGTGAACTTTTTCGCACACCAGCCGGCACTCAATTACGGATTTTATAAAAAGACACAGGATTGGCAGCAGGATCCCGATGATCCGGGTCCTAAGGCAACGCTTGCAGAGATGGAAAATGTCATGCGGTTCTGGATCGGCATGGGTTGTGACGGCTTCCGTGTGGATATGGCAGGTTCTCTGGTGAAAAACGATGAGGACGGCAAGGGAAACATTGCTCTGTGGAGAAAGGTAAGAGCGTTCCTGGATGCGGAGTTCCCCGAGGCAGTGCTGGTATCCGAGTGGGGAGAACCGGATAAGTCCCTGCAAGGCGGCTTCCATATGGACTTTTTACTTCATTTCGGACCGTCTCATTATAACGATCTGTTCCGCTGCGAGGAGCCTTTCTTCTCCGGAAGAGGCAAGGGCGATGTGGCAGCCTTCGTAGAGAAATACAAGGGAAATTATGAAAAGGCACAGCGCAAAGGTCTGATCTGTATTCCCTCCGGCAACCATGATATGGATCGTCTGGCGCGAAGCATCCATGGGGAGGAATTAAAGGTGGCATTTGCATTCCTGCTGTCCATGCCCGGTGCACCGTTCCTGTATTACGGTGATGAGATTGGTATGCGCTATGTGGAAAACCTTCACTCCGTAGAGGGCGGGTACGGACGTACCGGTTCCCGCTCGCCCATGCAGTGGGATCATACCACCAACGCCGGTTTCAGTGCGGCACCGAAGGAAAAGCTCTATGTAAAACAGGACGAAGCCACTGACCGTCCCACGGTGGAAGCGCAGATGGCAGATCCGGATTCCCTGTATCATGAGATTCAGAAATTAATTAACATCCGTCAGGCGCACAGCGCATTGCAGAGCCGTGGAGAGATCGAGTTTGTCTATGCCGAGGAAAAACAATATCCTCTGGCGTATCTGCGCAGTGATGACAGTGAGAAGATCCTGGTCATCATCAATCCGGCGGACAGAGAGGTCAGCTTCGACGGAGACTATGCGGTAAAGGAAGCTTTGTATACCTTCGGCGGGGAAACTGCATTTGCAGGCGGAAAAGTTACCGTGCCTGCGGGCAGTGCGGGATTTTACCTGCTGTGATCTGTGATTTCGCAGGAAAAGTGCCATAACAGAAAATGAAAAATAAAAAAGTGAAAAAATGAAATAGCAAACAGGGCGGAATCCGCAAAAAGGATTTCGTCCTGTTTTATTAAAGCCAATCCCTGTTGGCAGAATCACTAAAAAATCTTCCGTAAATTTGGATGCGGTTACGCGCTTAACCTTTGATTCCTGCGCACTTCTGTAATACCATAGCAGTAGAGGTAAAAGGGGAAAACAAAAAGGAGGAAGCAAAAATGAAACAGAATAAAGTTCGAATCGCCGATGTGGCGGAAGAACTGGGATTAAGCACGGCAACAGTCTCTAATGTGCTTCATGGCAAGACCAACAAAATGTCGGAAGCAACCATAAAACGTGTGGAACAGAAGCTGGAACAGTCTCTTTTGTTCGTCTTCGCACTTTATGCACCGGTGAAGATCGAGAACATGATACTGGGCGGCGGAATCCTCAAAAGTGGCGGAGACACGAAGACCGTGATGCTGATCGATATTGTGGGAACCTGGGGCATGGGAATCCCGCTGTGTTTCGCAGGGGCTTACCTGTTACAGTGGGGTATCGTCGGAGTGTATGCGCTGCTCACTTCGGAGGAGATCCTGCGGCTTGTGATCTCACTTATTATTTTCCGGAAAAAGAAGTGGATGATCAGCCTGGCGTAGCGGTGAAATAAAGGTGTTCTATACAGTCAACATCAGACATCTAATGCAGAAAAATAATCTCTTAAATACGAAATGATTTTCCAGGTATTTTCAGATAAATAATGATCTTTATGCCAACGGAGAATGATATGCCGGTAATAAGAGATAGACAATGGTTTTAACACTATTTTGCCGGGACGGATAAAAGGAGCCCAGGTCTTGGAAGGAATGACGGAGATTCCCATATTAGCTTTGATCAGATCAAAAATGGTTTCGCGGTTATCGAACTGCAGACCTGTATCAGGAGTAAAACCACTGTCCTGACAGAGGGCATGGGTAATCTGATATAAAGGAAGATGGTCCGGCATGGTAAGGAAGGTTTCGTGCTGCAACATATCCGGAGTGATCAATGTTTCCTGTGAAAGAGGGTTGTCGGTTGACACTCCCAGCAGACAGATTTCAGACAATAGAGTGATCGCATTGTTTTCCTGAAGAGGAACAGTAGAAGAATGCAGGTACAGATCACAGCTTTGGCTTTTATCCAGGTAGTCCTCCTGTCGGATCGACAGATGAATCGTCGGAAAATATTCTTTCACGCCCATGATGATCTCTGGGAGAAAGTGTGTTCCGGCGGTCATGGATAAGACAACTTTGTGATTTTTATGATTATAGTCGGATAATTCGGATAGCGCATCCTGATATCCGGATAAAATACGACAGGCATATCGATACAGGATCCGACCGTTTTCATTCAGCCGGATTCCGGTGCCCTCTCTTGTAAAAAGAGGATATCCGATTTCCTCCTCTAACAGATGAACAGATTTGGATAGTGCCGGCTGTGAGATATACAGTTCATTGGCTGCCTGAGAGATATGCTCTAGCTCAGCCACCTTTTTGAAATAAGATAACTGTAAGAAATTCATATGCAAACCTCCGTTTCGATATTTTAATTATAACCATAAGGTTATGATATATCAATAAAAATATATTTTACGAGATATAGTTTCGGGAGTATGATCCTTATAAAAGAAAATCGAAGGAGGTAGGGAAAATGCTTGTTACCATGCCAAATGTTACAAAGGAAGAAATCATTGACTACAGCATGAAATATGTGAATCCCGGAAAGACCCAGGAATGGATCGATCGCGGAATCAATATTGTCATGGGTAAAAGAGAAGGATATGCTTTTTGGGATATGAACGGCAAGAAGTATCTGGACATTCATATCAACGGAGGAACTTTTAATCTTGGACACAGAAACCCAGAACTGATAGAAGCTATGGTCCGTGCCACGGCAGATTTTGACATTGGCAATCATCATTTTGCATCTGCCGCCAGAGCAATGCTGGGAAAAAGAATGAATGAAGTGACCCCGGAAGGGCTTCAATACTGTGTGTTTTCTTCCGGAGGCGGAGAGGCAGTGGATGTAGCGATCAAGAGTGCAAGATATGCTACGAAGCGCAAGAAAATTGTATCGATCAAAGGCTGCTATCATGGGCATACAGGATTTTCCGTATCCACGGGAGATCCCATTTTCAAAGATCCATTTCTGGCACAGGGAGAGGAAGGGTGCTTCGTACAGGTGCCATTAAATGATCTGGATGCCATGGAGGAGGAACTGAAGAAGGAAGACGTGGCAGCGGTCATTATAGAATCCATTCTTGCAACCTATGGATTTATGATTCCGGCGCCGGGATATCTGAAAGCAGTCAAGGAGCTGTGTGAGAAATACGGAGCGCTTTATATTGCGGATGAAGTACAGACCGGTCTTATGAGAACCGGAAAAATGTGGAGTATTGATCATGAGGGCTTTACACCGGATATGCTGGTAACAGCAAAGGGATTTTCCGGAGGAATTTATCCTATCTCCTGTACGGTCCTGAATGAAAAGGCAGCAAAATGGCTGTTCGAAGCCGGACGTATGCATGGGTCTACTACCGGAGGCTCGGAAATCGGATGCATGGTGGCCCTGAAAATGCTGGAGATTACCACGCGACAGTCTACCATTGATAATATACATAAAAATGCAGAACTGATGACGGAATTCGCAGAGGATATGAAGAAGAAAACCGATGGCTTCCTGCGCGGATACAGTCAGAGAGGTGTTATCATGGGAATGGATTTTGATGTTAAGGATGCCAGCAGAACCGTGACACCGGCGCTGTTTGAAAACGGAGTATGGGCCCATAATTCCCGGCTGCGTCCGCAGGTATTGCAGTTTAAGCTGGGACTTCTGGCAGATCAGGCATACATGGATGAATTATTTGAAAAAATGGAAAAAGGAATTTTACTTGCAGCGGACAGGAGGATAAAAGAATGTATTTAGACAACCCGGAACTGACAAGAGAGAAAGTAATGCATGATTGCGTGACATATTGGAATCCCAGCCGTACGATGGCATGGCCGCAGATGGGAGTGGACATTCTGATCGGCAGGAGAGAAGGCTATTACTTCTGGGATCTGGATGGAAAAAAGTATATGAATCTGCATCTGAATGGGGGAACCTTCAATGTAGGACACCGGAATCCCGAGGTGATGAATACTTTAAAGGAAGCAATGGAAGAACTGGATATCGGCAATCACCATTTTGGCTCGGTAGCCCGTGGCGAACTTGCGAAGAAGATGGTCGAGACGGCTACGGAAGGGATGCAGTATTGTATTTTTTCCAGCTGCGGAGGGGAAGCGGTAGATGTAGCCATTAAAAGTGTGCGTTATGCGACAAAGCGGAAAAAAATCGTATCCCTGATCAAATGTTACCATGGACATACCGGACTGGCGTTGGAATGCGGAGATGATATGTATAAGGAAAAATTCCTCTCAGGTCTGGGAGATCCTGATTTCATACAGGTGCCGATGAATGACATAGATGCCATGGAAAATGCACTTAAACAGGAGGATGTCGCCGGAGTCATTATAGAGACGATCCCCGCTACCTATGGATTCAAAATTCCGGAACAGGGATATCTGAAAAAAGTAAAGGAACTTTGCGAGAAATACGGAAGTATGTATATTGCAGACGAGGTTCAGACAGGGCTTATGAGAACCGGAAAACTCTGGGGGATTTCCTGGGAAGGAGTGAATCCGGATGTGATCGTTACAGGAAAAGGACTGAGCGGCGGCATTTACCCGATCGCTGCTACGATCATGATCAAACGAGCAGGACTGTGGGTAGAGGAATTCGGCAGAGGACATACAGGCACCTTTGGGGGTTCTGAATTAGGATGTGCAGTGGCATCTAAAGTGATGGAAATTGTGACGCGGGAATCGACCGTAAAGAATGTTGCATTCCTTACGGAATATCTGAAGGAAGGACTTGATAAGGTAAAGAACCTTTACCCGGATTTCTTCACATCTTACACACAGAGAGGAATTATTTTCGGGTTGAACTTTGATTATCCCGATGGTGGTATTGCAGCGATGAAATCGCTGTGCGATAATGGAATCTGGGCAATCTATGCCAGATTCGATCCTCATGTGGTGCAGTTCAAACCGGGATTACTGTGCACGAAGGAATATTGTGATGAACTGTTGGAAAAATTCGAAAAAGGTGTTGGTGAAGCCAGAAGACATTGCCTTGGATGATAATCTTATATAGGTGAGGAAAAGCGTATGGATGAATTTGTATTTGCAAGTCTGGATGCTGATAAGGTTCTACAAGAGGTAATAGAGAAATATCGGTTTCAGATGACCATGAGAATCCGACTGTTGAAATATTCAGAGAATCTGACCTATCTGCTGTATGATGATGTCACAGGAGAAAAATATGTGCTGAGAGTATTCCGCCCGGGATATCATGAGGATTCCGAACTGGAAGGAGAACAAGTCTGGATTCATCGGATCACAGAGGACACGGATGTAAAGACACCTTGTGTCTATCGGGACTGTGAGGGGAATTTCGTCAGTAATATTAACATCGACGGAGTGCCGCTACATTGCGCAATGTATGCTTATGTGGATGGAGAGAGTCTTAACAGTCTGTCAGAAGAACAAAAGTATGCTTATCTGGAGAAGATGGGTGAGATGATGGCAAAACTTCATCTACAGGCAATGAACTGGCAGGATAGCAGAAATATCAGGCGGTTTCGCTGGGATCTGGAGGATCTGATCGGAGAAAATGCGCGTTGGGGTAAGTATACGCTGATGAAAGGATTGCCGGAGGCATATGTGGATACCTATAGAGCGGCAGCTGACCTAATCTGGCAGAGACTGGAGAAATTCGGCAGAGCGAATGACAGATACGGTCTGATCCACGATGATATCAGCATCAATAATGTTCTCCTAAAAAACGGAGAACTGTATCTGCTGGATTTTGATGACTGTGGGTGGGGATGGTATCTTTATGACATACCGACGGCAGTTTTGGAAGATTTCGGTGAACCCATGCAAATGGGACTGGATGCGGTTCTGCGGGGCTATGAAAGATATCGCCCATTGTCTCCGGAGGAAAAAAGAGAACTGGACACCTTTAATGTATTGAAAAAAATTGTCCGGATCGGCTGGATCGCCACAAGGTCAGATAATGATACGGTCAAAAAGGTAAAGCCGGACTATTACAGACAGACGGCTGCTCTGGCACGGGAATATATAGAACAGTACAGTGAAAAAAATACCTGAAAAAGTGATTTTTGTACAATTTTTTTATAAGACACAGTCATATAATATGATCTAAGCAAAGGCGCTGTTGTAAAAGACAGCGCCTTTTGTACGTTCGAAAGGAGGAGTGTGGTGTATGAAAAAATTATACCTGACAAGAGATATTCTTGTGACCGGTGAAAATGCGCTGGAGTATCTGAGAGAAATAGATACAAAGAAGGCAGTCATTATTACAGGTGGCAGCTCCATGAAGAGAACCGGAGTCCTGGACCGGGTGACCGGGATTTTGGAAGAAACCGGAGCAACTGTGGTGATCTATTCCGGTGTCGGTAAAAATCCAACGACAAAGATGGTGCTGGATGGGCTGGCGTTTGTCAGAGAGCAGAAGCCGGACTGTATTCTGGCAGTGGGAGGAGGCTCCTCTATTGATGCTGCCAAGGTAATGCTGTTGTTTTATGAGCATCCGGAGCTTAATTTTGACAATGTTTTTTCATCCGATCTGGATGCATTGGAATTCCGCACCCGGTTGGTAGCGGTTCCCTCTACTTCCGGAACAGCATCGGAGGTTACCAGAGTCAGTGTTATTACGTTTGAACAGGAACATTTCAAACGTGCTATCCGCAGCATTCATATTTTCCCGGATGTAGCAATTCTGGATCCCTCCCTGCCGGCAACACTGCCTGCCCATATTGCTGCGGAAACAGGAATGGATGCCCTGACACATGCCCTGGAGGCATACATTAATAAAAATGGCAATGATTTTACGGATGCACTGGCAAAAGAAGCCATAGAGGGAATTATGGAATGGCTCCCGGAGTCAGTGCTGAAGGGAACTCTTAAGGCCCGTGAAAAAATACATAATTATCAATGTATGGCGGGCATGGCATTTGCCAACAGTGGTTTGGGAATGGTACATGGAGTATCCCATGCATTCGGTGGAATGTATAATGTGGCGCATGGTCTTGCCAATGCAGTAATCCTGCCGTATTCCATGGACTATAACAAAAAGGATCCTGAAGTAGCGGCAAAATACGCAAAACTTTCCCGGATTCTGGGGAAGGATGTGACGGAGGCTGTAAAAGAGCTTTCTGCTCAAATTGATATTCCTGCAAAAATGCAGGATGCCGGAGTGACAGAGGAAGATTTTAAGAGAGACTTTACACAATTGTTGGATTTTTCCATGCAGGGATCTACTGTCGTGAATCCGATTCCGGTTTCAAGAGAGGACATGGAAAAGTTTCTGAACTGTATTTATTATGGAACTAAAGTGGATTTTTAAGATAAGGAGGAGAATATTATGACACTGGCAGAAAGATGTAAAAAAGTAATGCCGCCTATGGCGGACAGAGTAACGGATCTGGGAATAGATCATGCTTCCGGATGTTATCTGTATACAGATGACGGCAGAGAGATTCTGGATTTCGCAAGCGGAATCGCAGTATGCAATTTGGGACATAACTATCCCACGGTAGTGGAAGCTGCAAAAAAGCAGATGGATAAGCTGGTTCACAGCTGCCATAACCTGACCTATTACGAGGAGTATGTCAAGCTGGCAGAGAAGCTTGTAGAAATTACCGGCGGAGACCGGATGGTTTATTTTGCAAATTCCGGAGCAGAAGCAAATGACGGAGCACTCAAGCTGGCAAAGTATGTGACAAACCGTCCCGGAATCATAGCCTTTAAAGGCTCTTTCCATGGACGTACTTTCATGGCGGCTACGGTGACAGCTTCCAATTCAAAATACCGTAAACATCTGCATTCCAGTCTGTGTCCCAATGTATATCATCTGGAATATCCGGATCTGCTGCATACACCATATCCCTATGACGGAGAACACACTCCAGAGCAGTATTTCAAGCAGTTTGATGATTTGTTTGATCATCTGATCTCACCGGATGAGGTGGCAGCAATCTTCATGGAGCCGGTACAGGGAGAAGGAGGATATATCGTTCCGCCGAAGGACTGGATGGTATATGTCAGAGAGCTTTGCGATAAGTATGGCATTATGCTGGTCTATGATGAGGTACAGAGCGGATTCGGACGTACTGGTAAAATGTTCGCTCAGGAACACTTTGGTATAAGACCGGATATCATGTCCTGCGCAAAGGGAATTGCCAACGGATTCCCGCTGAGTGCAATTGTGGCTAAAAAGGAGATTATGGAACAATGGCCCGCAGGAGCTCATGGAGGAACTTTCGGCGGCAATCCGATAGCCTGTGCAGCAGCGAATGCCACGATAGCTGCCCTGGAGAGCGGCTATGTGGAAAATGGTGCTAAAATGGGTGAGTACTTTATGGGAAAACTGCGTGAGCTCCAGAAAAAATATCCCTGCATTGCACAGGTACGTGGCCTGGGTCTGATGATCGGCATGGAATTCCTGGATGAAAATAAGCAGCCCATGACAGAATTTACGGCTGCTCTACAGAAAAAATGTCTGGAAAAGAATCTGTTTATTCTTACCTGTGGATGCCATAAAAACGTAATCCGGTTCATTGCACCGCTGATCGTGACAGAAAAGGAAATCGACAGATGTATTGAAACCGTAGATACCATTTTGAACGAAATGGCATAAAAAGTGAAAAAAATACTATTTTTTACCCAAATATCTGTTACAATGTAGCTTAACAATTACATAAGTTTCAAATCGGATGGCAAAGGCGTTGATCAGAGATGATTAGCGCCTTTTTCATTACCCGTTTATCGGGGAAATAGATCAAGTGCAAAGGGAAAGGAGAGTTATTATGAAAAAGAGAGTATTGGCAGTTATTCTTACAGGCATCATGGCAGCATCCCTGCTGACCGGCTGTGGAAGTTCTTCAAAGGAGGAAAGTACCGCTGCGGCAGGTACAGATTCTGTTACAGCCTCCGAAAAATCAGAAACAACAGTTGAGGCGGCAAGCGGAGAGATCAAGCCTACAGAGGCATCTTCAGATGCTATCGAGAAGAAAATTTTCAGGATTGGTATTGAATGTACTTATGCTCCTTATAACTGGACACAGGAGAGCGAAGAACTTGCCAATGGAGGTAAGGCAATTCCCATTGCAAACTCCGAAGGTTACACCTACGGATATGATCT
>CAVGMD010000053.1:10027-19516 GCA_963630275.1 Bacteroidaceae bacterium
GAGTGACTGGACATCCATTTTTATGGGACTGGAAGACAAAACGTATGACTGCATCATGAGTGGTGTCTGCTATACCGCAGAGAGAGATGAAATCTATGATTTTTCATCCCCGTATTATTTAAGGCAGATCAAAGCGGTAGTAAGAGAGGACAGTGATTTTGCTAATATTACCGCACTTTCTCAGTTCGATGGCATGAAACCTACCGTCATCGCTCAGTTGGGAACCAACTTTGTAGATTACAAGGATCAGATCCCTTCCGCAGTTCCGGCAACAGACTACGAGGCTGCCTCCGAATTGTTCCTGGCAATCCAGAACAAGACAGCAGATGTACTGATCACAGAAAAATCTACAGCGGATTCTGCATTTAATACTATGACAGGTCTTGTACAGCTGGAGATGGATCCTTCTGATGACTTTGTAGCACCGGAAGGCAATCCCAATACCTGTTGTATTCTGTTCCGTGGTGGTGACAGCCTTTGCCAGATCATCCAGGGAGCTATGGATGAGATGGGCTGGACTGCTGATACGGAGGAAGGACTGAAAGCAATGAATGATCTGATGACTGAAATGATCAGTCTGCAGCCCTCCGCAGGAGAATAAAGCCGAGAGCTTACACAAAACATAAAACGTAAGGAGTTGTTGAGCATGGGAATACTACAACTGATTGAAACACCGACGAAAGAATCCGGATTGCTGGAATGGATCCTGTTTCTGGCAATGAAATATTCATCCACATTTTTGAAAGCAACCTGGGTGACTTTATACATCGCAGTCATCGGCACGATCCTTGGATTTTTACTTGGCTTCCTGATCGGAGTAATCAATACGACAAAGATATCACCGGAGGATGGACCTGTTAAGAAGTGCCTGTTCCGTTTGGCGAAAGCGATTGCAATGATCTATATGGAAGTATTCCGTGATACTCCGATGATCGTACAGGGAATGGTGATTTATTACGGACTGCGGCAGGGAGATGTATTGATCACCTCGGCTATCGCAGGAATATTGGTCACATTGCTGAATACAGGCGCATATATGGGGGAAACGGTCCGTGGAGGTATCAATTCCGTAGATCCCGGACAGAAAGAAGGAGCATTGGCAATGGGAATGTCACACACAGGTGCTATGTTTTATGTGGTGATACCGCAGGCGCTGAAAAATATATTCCCGGAAATGGGCAATACCTTTCTGAATAACCTTAAGATGACTTCTGTATTAAATGTAATCGGTGTCAGTGAATTGTTCCTTGCGGCAAAGACAGCCGGAGGCTCTTATTACAAATATTTTGAAGCTTATCTTGTAATCGCAGTGATTTATTTTGTCCTGTGCTTTGTCTTTAACCGGATCTTCCTAGTAGCAGAAAAGAAGCTGGAGGGACGCAGTGACTATGAGATTGCAACAGAGTATCTGGAAGAAAATTAGGAGGTGCGGCTATGTCAGAGGTAGTTATCAAAGTAGAGGATCTGAGGAAATCCTTTGGAGATCACGAAGTCCTGAAGAAAATCGAATTTGAGATCAGCAAAGGAGAAGTGGTCTGCATTATAGGTTCCTCCGGTTCCGGAAAGTCAACACTCTTACGTTGTATCAATCATCTGGAAAATCCGACAGAAGGGATTGTATTATTTCATGATGAAGAGGTGAAGAATACCCAGAGGAGCCTTGCAAACTATCGCTCCCGGGTGGGTATGGTATTCCAGTCATTTAATCTTTTTAATAATATGACAGTACTGGAAAACTGTATGTTCGGCACCAGAAAAATATTGAAGCTGAATCAGGAAGAGTGTAAGAAACGTGCCATAAAATATTTACGAAAAGTTGGTATGGTTGCTTATATTAACGCCAGACCGGCACAGCTGTCCGGTGGTCAGAAGCAGCGCGTGGCAATAGCCAGAGCGCTGTGCATGACACCGGAGGTGCTTCTGTTCGATGAACCGACATCTGCACTGGACCCGGAGATGGTAGGCGAGGTTCTGAAAGTAATGAAAGATCTGGCAGCAGAAGGCATGACGATGATCATCGTTACCCATGAGATGGAATTTGCAAAGAATGTATCTACACGTACCATATTTATGGATAACGGTTATATCGTAGAAGACGAAAGTCCGGATATTTTGTTCACTAATCCTAAAAATATGAGAACCAGAGAGTTCTTAAAACGATATATGGAAAGATAGGAGGAAAATATCATGGATAACGTAGTAATTACCATTGCAAGAGGATTTGGCAGTGGTGGAAAACGTATTGGCAGTAAAATAGCGAAGGATCTGGGAATCCACTGCTATGAAAACCGGATTCTGACACTGGCATCACAGATGAGTGGTATTGATGAAAGTGTGATGGCAGAAGTAAATGAAAAAATGCGCGGAAAAAGTTTTTTCCAGGGTCTGTTAAAAGGACTGCCACATTCCAGAGGACCAAAGGCAGAAGGAGAATTCGAGTCGGATGAGCATCTTTTCGAATTACAGAAGCAGATCATAGAGAATCTGGCACAGACGGAATCCTGTGTGATCGTTGGAAAATGTGCAGACTGGATTCTTAAGGATTATCCAAATGTCATCAGTGTGTATATTGAGGCACCGAGAGAGTATTGCCGGAATGAGATCATGGAGCGGATGCAGGTAAATGAAGCAACCGCAGACAGATCTATCACTCAGACAGATAAGTACCGTGCAGAGTATTATAAGTACTATACAGGAGGAAACTATTGGACGAATCCTGTAAATTATGATCTTACCTTAAACACTGCAAGAGTTGGATTTGATAACTGCGTGAAAGTGATCGAGGACTATATCCGGACCAAGTATCCGGATCTGAAAATCGTACCGACCGTAGAGGCGGGAAAGGAAACACAGACGCAGTAAAAGTGGGATGATGCCTATGAATATGAAGACTTTCGTAATCGATCAGAAGCTGAATTATCAGGAATGCTGCTGTCAGGGGGAATATGTCAACAAATATTATGAGATTGAGCAGAGTAACTCTTCCCTGAAATTCAATACGATACCGGATGCCTGTGTGGATCTGCAGTTTGCTTTTCTGGAAGAAAAGGCGGTAATCTGTGCCTGTGGGAGCTTTTTAAGCAGTGCGTGTTCCCCGTCCAGTGAATACCGGTGGTGCTTCGGCGTGAAATTTAATCCCGGAAAATATCCGCTGCTGGTATCCGAACACCTGGATCATCTGATCGAAGGTCATGTTATTGTAGAGGAATATGAATGGCTGAAGGAAATCGGGGAGAAAATTACGAAAGCCGATTCTTTTGAAGAGAGAATCCGTATATTTGAGGAATGTTTTCCGTTTGAAAGTCAGTTTTCTTGGATGAGTTCCATGGTGGTTACCGCTATGGAGATGATGGAGCAGTCTCATGGCTGTATCAGTATTGCCCAGATTGCGGAGGAACTTCAGTACAACCAGAGATACATGGATCGTGTATTCCGCAGGGAGACCGGGCTCAGTATGAAAAAATTTGCCACGATCATCCAGATTCAGACAGCTATCCGCTATCTGCAGGAGGAGAGGATCGATGAAGTCTATGAAAAGCTTGGGTACTATGATCAGTCCTATTTTATCAAAAAATTCAGGAAATATACCTCTATGACACCAAGGGAATATTGCAAGAAAATCGGACCGATCATTGTCTAGGCATGTAAGCCGGGAAGGACAACAGATATGGGAGAGATTGCATTGGTGACGGGAGCAGCAAAAGGAATCGGATATGGTATTTCCGGAAAGTTCTGTGAGGCAGGGTACACGGTGATTCTGTTGAGCAGGGGACCGGATGTCTATGATTGCGAGGAACAGCTCCGACAAAAGGGATACCATGTGAAAGCGTATCAATGTGATGTATCGGAAATAGAGCAGGTGAAGGAATGTGTTGCCAGTATTCTCAGTCAGTTCGGCAGGATAGATGTACTGGTCAATAATGCCGGCATCGCCAGAATGACCCCTTTCGAGAAAACGGATGAGGAGCTTCTGGATGAGCATATCAATGTTAATATCAGAGGAACCTGGAATATGCTGCAGCAGGTGATCCCCCATATGAGGGAATCCGGGTATGGGAGAATTATCAATATGGCATCGGTAACCGGACCTATGGTATGTGACAAAGGGTATACAGCGTATGGAATGACCAAAGCTGCGATTGTGGGACTGACAAAAACGATCGCCGTAGAATATGCGGAATATGGAATAACCTGTAATGCCATCTGTCCGGGGTACATCATGACACCCAATGTAGAACGAAATTCCGCAAGATCACATCCGGACGATCCCTACCGGGTGATCCGTGAGATTGCTTCCGGGATTCCAATGAAAAAACTGGGGACACCGGAACAGATCGGTGCCGCGGCATTGTTTTTAGCATCCCGGGATTCTGCATATATTACGGGAATCCAGCTTGTGGTAGACGGAGGCAATATGTTGCCGGAGACGAATGCTGTACGGTTCTGAAAAGGAGGAACAGGTTATGAGATTAAAGGACACGGGACTTACGGTTCAGGATATCAAAGACAAAGTAAACAAGTATATGATAGAGACCTATGAACGCTTTGACTTCCTGGCAGAAACAGCGAAAGATCAATATATCTATGATGAAGAGGGGAATGCTTATCTGGATTTCTATGCGGGAATTGCTGTAAATTCAGCGGGAAACTGTAATGAAAAGGTAGTGAAGGCGGTACAGGATCAGGTGGCGGATATTATGCATACATTTAACTATCCGTACACAATTCCGCAAGCACTTCTGGCAGAAAAAGTATGTACCGCGATTGGAATGGATAAGATATTTTTTCAGAATTCCGGAACCGAAGCAAACGAAGCTATGATAAAGATGGTACGAAAATACGGCATTGAAAAATATGGTCCGAATAAGTATCACATTGTCACGGCGAAAATGGGATTTCATGGAAGAACCTTCGGAGCAATGTCGGCGACCGGACAGCCCGGAAACGGATGTCAGATCGGTTTTGGACCTATGACCTATGGTTTTTCCTATGCTCCGTACAATGATCTGGAAGCTTTTAAAGCGGCATGTACAGAAAATACCATTGCCATTATGATCGAACCGGTACAGGGAGAAGGTGGTGTCCACCCGGCAACCATGGAATTCATGACGGGATTGCGAAAGTTCTGCGATGAAAAAGGAATGCTGTTACTGATTGATGAAGTGCAGACCGGATGGTGCAGAACCGGAGCCGTTATGTCTTATATGAACTATGGTATCAAGCCAGATATTGTATCCATGGCAAAAGCTCTGGGCGGCGGAATGCCGATTGGTGCGATCTGTGCAACCAAGGAAGTGGCGAAGGCATTCAGCGCTGGCTCACATGGTTCTACATTTGGAGGCAACCCGGTTTCCTGTGCAGCAGCGTTGGCAGAGGTGGGAGAACTGCTGGAAAGAGATCTGGCAGGAAATGCCCGCAGGATGGGAGCTTATTTTATGGAAAAACTGGCAGCAGAGGTTCCCCATGTGAAGGAAGTAAGAGGACAGGGACTGCTGGTAGGCGTGGAATTTGATGACACAATTTCCGGAGTAGAGGTAAAACATGAGTGCATCCATCGTCATCTGTTGATTACCGCAATCGGAGCACACATTATTCGTATGATACCGCCTCTTATTATCACGGAAGAGGATTGTGATAAAGCAGTTGCTATCATAAAGGACGCAGTAGAAGCACTTTCCGCTTAGAAAGGTAAAGAAAAGACATATGCTTCTCTTAAGACAAATGATTGTCCTGCTGACCATTATGTTAATTGGATACCTGGCGGCCAGAAAAAACATCCTGGACAATACTACAGTCGGAAAACTGTCAGATATCATAGTGAAAATAGCAAATCCGGCTTTGATCTTGTCCGGTGGGATGAATGCAGACTTGGAAATCCGGCAATTCCTCAGAATATTTGCGCTGGCTTCCATTCTGTTTGCAGCACTGGTAATTCTGTCTTATCTGTTGGTGTGGGTTATGAAAATTCCGCAGGAACAATCAGGAATTTACCGGTGTATGCTGGTCTTTACCAATATTGGATTTATGGGGTTTCCGCTGGTTCGTGCCATGTATGGTGAAGAGGCTGTCCTGTATGCATCCATATTTGTCATTCCGTTTAATATACTGATTTATACCTTTGGAATTTATCAGATAGAAGGGAAAGACTGCAGGATAAATATTAAAAAAATATGTAATACAGGAGTGCTGGCCTGTGTGGGGGCAATAGTGATTACCCTCAGCGGTGTTTCAATTCCGTTACCATTGAAAGAATTAGCCGGATATCTTGGAGATCTGACGGCTCCTCTTAGTATGATGGTAATAGGAGCTTCTTTTTTACAAATGAAGCCGGGAAGTTTTATAGAGGACAGAACACTCAATATTTTTCTATTGATAAAGATGTTGTTGCTTCCGGTTCTGATCACAGGAATTCTGAAAAAGGCAGGTGTGGAAGGAACCATATTAGGAGTCTGTATGGTTATGATAGCTGCACCGGTAGGCAGTATGAATGCGATGCTGTCACAGAGATATACGGAATCTTGTCTGACAGCAACCAGGGCAGTTGCTGTCTCATCAGTCTGTGCAGTCATTACGATGCCGCTGGTTGCACTTTTTTTATAAAATTGGTTGCTATCTGTGTAAAGCTCAGGGATTGCATCAGATCCCGTAAGCGTGTAAAATACGCTTAGGATCAAATAAGAATAAAAAGAGATGCAACTGACATGAATACTGTAAATTATCAGAAAGAATTAGAGAAAATCTTAATTACCTTACAGGAGAAGGGCGAGGCAGCGTCGGATTACCGGCCGCCCCGCTTGTTTCTGCATAGCTGCTGTGCACCCTGCAGCAGTTATTGTCTGGAATATCTGTGCCGTTATTTTTTGATCACGGTATTTTATTACAATCCCAACATTTCTTTTTCGGAAGAATACCAAAAGCGCGTGGCGGAGCAGAAGCGTCTGATCGACGCTTATAATAAAGAAGAAAAGGGATGGCTCATCGATATCGTGGAGGGAGATTATGAACCGGAGCGTTTTTATGAGATGGCGAAGGGCTACGAGAACTGTCCCGAAGGGGGAGAAAGGTGCTTCCGCTGCTTCGACCTGCGGCTGCGCAGGACTGCGGAGCTGGCGGCAGCTGGCGGTTATGATTATTTCGCCACGACACTGACCATCAGCCCTCTGAAAAATGCAGCGAAGATCAATGAGATCGGGCAGGCACTGTCCGGGGAATATGGTATCCCCTGGCTGCCCTCGGATTTCAAGAAAAAGAACGGATATAAGAGATCCATCGAACTGTCCGCAGAATATGAGCTGTACCGGCAGAATTACTGCGGCTGTGCCTTTTCCAAAGCGGAGCGGGAAGCACAGATTATAAATGCGTAATTGCGTCTTGCGGGATAATGGATTTTAGGATATAGTAGAAATATTGAAAACAGCGCGGCAGCGTGAGAGATAGAATTGTGACTGCACAAGATATTCCGGTACATTACAGGTAACGGAATACCGGCAGATCACTGAAAGGTATGAGGATGAACTGACATGAAGAAATTTTTAGAAATGCTGACAGAGGAAATGCAGCAGGCATTTACCGCAGCCGGCTATGACGGAAATCTTGGAAAAGTAATGCTTTCCAACCGTCCCGACCTGTGCGAATATCAGTGTAACGGCGCCATGGCGGGAGCAAAACTGTATAAAAAAGCCCCCATTATGATCGCAAACGATGTGGCAGAAAAGCTTGCAGACAGCAAAGTGTTTTCCGAAGTGGTGGCAGTAGCCCCCGGATTTTTGAACCTGAAGGTCAGCGAAGCATTTTTGCTCACCTATTTACAGGGCATGGAAGCAAATGAAAAATTCGGTCTCGAGAAGCCGGAACATCCCAAGAAGATCATCATCGACTATGGCGGACCCAACGTGGCGAAGCCTCTGCATGTGGGACATTTACGTTCCGCGGTGATCGGTGAGAGTGTAAAGCGCATCAGCCGTTATGTAGGTCATGAGGTCATCGGTGACGTGCATTTGGGCGACTGGGGACTGCAGATGGGTCTGGTGATCACCGGTTTACAGGAGAGACAGCCGGATCTGGTATATTTTGATGAGAACTACATCGGGGAATATCCCGAAGAGGCACCCTTTACCATCAGCGAACTGGAGGAGATCTATCCAGCAGCCAGCGCCAGGTCCAAGGAAGATCCCGAGTACAAGGCAAAGGCGATGGAGGCAACCTTCAAATTACAGAGCGGTGTCAGAGGATATCGTGCCCTGTGGAAGCACATTATCAATGTGTCTGTGAACGACCTGAAGAAGAATTATTCCAAATTAAATGTTGAATTTGATCTGTGGAAGGGAGAAAGCGATGTCCATGACATCATCCCGGAGATGGTCGCTTATATGAAGGACAACGGCTATGCACACTTAAGCGAGGGTGCGCTGGTAGTGGATGTCAAGGAAGACACCGATACCAAGGAGATCCCTCCCTGCATGATCTTAAAATCCGACGGAGCCTCTCTGTACAATACCACAGACCTGGCTACCATTATGGAGCGTATGAAGCTGTATCATCCCGACGAGCTGATTTATGTGGTAGACAAGCGTCAGGAACTGTATTTTGAACAGGTATTCCGCTGCGCCCGCAAGACGAAGCTGGTAGAGCCCGAGACGGAGCTTAAGTTCTTAGGCTTCGGTACCATGAACGGCAAGGACGGCAAACCCTTCAAGACCAGACAGGGCGGTGTCATGCGTTTGGAGAATCTGATCAAGGATACGCAGGATGAGATGTACAAAAAGATCAAGGAAGGCCGCGATATGGAAGATGCCGAGGCGAGAAAGGTAGCGGACGTGGTAGCTATCTCCGCATTAAAATACGGTGATCTGTCCAATCAGGCATCCAAGGATTATATATTTGATATCGACCGCTTTACTTCCTTCGAGGGAGATACCGGTCCTTACATCCTGTATACCATTGTACGTATCAAGTCTATTCTGAATAAATATAAGGAGCAGGGCGGGGATCTGACAGCTGTGAAGCTGCAGCAGCCCGGCAATGCTTCCGAAAAAGAGCTTGCCATGGAGCTGGCACAGTTCAATGCTATGATCGCCACCGCAGGAGGGGAACTGGCTCCCCATAAGGTATGTGCGTATATTTATGATCTTGCCAATGCCTTCAACCACTTCTACCATGAGACCAAGATCCTGGGAGAAGAGAATGAGGAGCGTAAGCAGGGACTGGTGGCACTTTTAGTACTGACCAGAGATATTCTGGAGACCTGTATTGATATGCTGGGATTTGAAGCTCCGGAGAAGATGTAGTAAAAAAGAAATTTGGAAGAAAATGGCGCATCTATAAGTCATGATATTCCGTACTGAGTAAGCTGATAAAGAAAGAGTTGTAGGCATGATTGAAAAATAGAATATAGGTTTGACATAGATGCGGTTAATGCTATTATAATGATAAAGATAAAGAAGGTGCTACCGATAGACGGTTAGCCTGATATATTGTTAGTTATAAAAA
>CAVGMD010000054.1:0-18696 GCA_963630275.1 Bacteroidaceae bacterium
GTTCTGGATTATTCATCAGCTGTTCCATATTGAGGACATCCACTTTTTTATGCAATGCTGCCCTTATCTCTTCCACTAAGCCGTAAAATTTCAATCCGCTTATCCCCGTTGAGATTAGCAGATCTACATCACTCTCAGGTGTTGCCTTGTCTTTTGCATAGGACCCAAACAGATAGCAGAATTCTATTTCATATCCTTCAAACACACTTTGACATTTCTGTCTGATATAATCTACATCTACTATCCCATGATTTTCGTCGATCGGATTTATTTCTGCCAATTTTTCCATGATATAATTATATTTCAGGGTTCCTATTTTCTCTTCATCGTTTTCGTACGATTTATAGGAGCGCAAAGAAATCCCCATCAAATCCGCCACTTGTTGTTGGGTGAGTTTTTTTTCTATTCGTAGACTTTTTAATTTGCTCATTTTTGCACCTCTTTATACAGAATAATGCAAAAATTGCACCTTGTCAATATTGCAGGTGCAATTCTTGCATTATAGTATACTCTTATTGGTTCCTTTTCATGCATTAGCCATCCTATTTTCCTAAGGATTCCCAAATCTATGCGGCATCTCTACTGAAGTCTCTCTACTGCCTTGGCTGCCTCTGACTTTCATTCACTTCTCAGAGTTGAAACCATTGTTCTTCCTCCTCAAATCACTCTGCTTTATTGTTCCGGAGCGTCTTATCATACGCTCATACTTATATAACACCCCCATATGTAGTGTAACCATGGTTATCTTTGTCTGTATGGACGTGTTCAATATGTCCATCGGGATATTTGTCATAAGTTTTGAAAAATATTTGTGCCGATCACCGGATATTCCTGTGTTCCGATGGGGCGTCCGTCCCGATAGGTGGAAAATACATCACAGGAGATCACGTTGCCGCTCCTATATATTTTCTCCACCGGTGTATGTCCGACAACCTGCAATAGACTGCCTTCTCCATACATAGGCTCCCGGCTGTCCTGCGGGCGGTACCAGATAGGGCTGGCACTGCACCATAGCTGCTCCGGTCCCATGGCATTTATCTCTGCGAGGGTTTCGTCCACGGAGTCTGTATTTTCCACATTTTCCTCAACGAATGCCTGTAAGATGCCGCCATGGCAGAACAATACATCATCGATTCTATGTATGTAACGGATCTGGTTCTCCGACGGCAATGCATCTTTTAGTTCCTCCAGTTTATTTCTGACCGTATAGGCGGCTGCCCGGCTGTATCCCGATTCCCGCTCATTCCACAGATAGCACAGATCATGATTCCCATAGCACCACAGGGTATCGGGAAATTCCTTTGCAAAAGAGATTGCCGCGTCAAAGGTCTGTACATACAGTTCCAGATCATATTCTCTGCCCCAGTCATCCGGGATATCCATCAGGCACACTGCGCGGTCCGCCACGCCCCTTCTCATCCGTTCGGCAGCTTCCGCGAACATATACGGCTTCAAATGAACATCCGGTATCACAAGTGCTCTCATATCCGTTCCTCCTCATCATAACTGGTCTCGCGCACCCACACCGCATCTCCCGGTGTCTGGCTTCTCTGTTCTCTGCGGATCTCTCTTCCCAGGGCATCGTATTCGTAGCGGATCCATACCTTATCTGTGTGGGAAGTGTCGGAAGTATCCAGTCCCATGCATGTCTTCAGGACTTCCTCTTCCACTCTTCCATTTTCATCGTACGAATAACTGGTTTCTCGGGTCATATGTGCCGGTTCTCCGTCCATTGCATACGCTACTTTTTTAGAGCTGAGCCTCCCTTCGTCGTCATAGGTATAACCGGTCCGGTACTCGTAGATCCTGTCACTGCCCGCCTGCACCAGTTTATAGGTCTCTTCACCGTATTTGTTATATAATGTAACGGTTAATCGTGAAAATTCTTTTTCTTCGCCCTCATAGCAGTACTGCACCTGCTTGCGGTCTGTGTTCTCCCGATACTGATACGTATACGTGCTGGTCAGGATCCCCCCGCTAAACGTCCCTTGGGAAAATATTTCGTTCCCATCAGCATCCAGGATCACTTTTGTCACGGAATTATCTTCCTGCACATGAATCGTGTCCTTATAAGTGAAATCGTCATCATATGCATAATTCACGATCTCCGTAACTTCCCCATCCTCGTAATAGGTCTCACTGCGCGGTAACGCCGTGAGTGTATTCTCCTCCACCCGTACCGGTTCCACGGCTTCTGCATCGCCCGCATCATATTCCTCATCGATTCGCTGGAAAATCTGCTCTGCACTGACCAGTCCGTAGGCTCTTGCCTCACGCTCCAGTGTCTGGGAATAGTAGGAAAAGTATTCATAGGCACCTCCTTCCTCCCCGCTTTTATAATGTCTTAATTCCTCCGCATATTCTGCTGCTTCCGTCAGAAAATAAGACTTTTTTTCATCCCGGGACAACTTATCGTAGATTCTCGCATACTCATGCTGTGCGGCATGATACATCTCATGAGATAACAGGCAGATCACCTCTCTGGGCTCGGAATCCAGATATTCCGTGTCGATCTGAATCTCTTTTGTGGAATCTTTGTAATATCCCAGAACATCTTCCTTCAGATCCGAACAGCCTACTGTGATCCTCGTATCCAGTCCCAGGTATCTCCCTTCGATATCCGCGACCACCTGCAGCAGCTGTATCTTCTCATCGACAGTCAACGCGGCGTAATTCTCCGGCTTAAGACTCTGCAGCTCCTCTATGTGGGCATCCAGGGCATCCGCATCTGTATACACGGTTCTGTATAATACATTTTCCGCCTGGGGAATGTATTTTATTGCAACGGAACACAGGATAAAAAAGATTCCCGCCACTGCTGCTACCGCCTTCACACCCATGCTGCTTTTTTGCATCCTGAATCGGAAACATTTCTGCATTTCCTCCTCTGCGTTATTTTTCCGCGTGAACACCCACGCTGAATGACCGATAGCCACGACTGCTGCCACCACCAGAACGCTTAGGTACAGTGCGGGATTATTTCGGTAATAGGTCACAAACGTATACCCTCCCAGCAGGAAAAACATGGTGGTTAAAATGCTCCAGCCACATTTCGGGATTCGAAACACCGGCAGCAAATCCATCACCAGTCCGCCAAGCAGCGCCACTTCGAGAATCAGCAGTGACTGTGGGGCTGTGCATCCCTGTAAGCTGACAAACACGGTGTAATAATACGCTAACAGGCACATTTCCCCCGCAAAAGCATAATTCTGTATGTATTCTATGGAATCCATGGTATTCTTCTTCACAACATTTTCCTCCGTGTCTGTTTTACGTAGGTCTCAGCCTGCCTCCGGCGTAGGCTCCGGAAGAGCGAGCTGCTTTAACCAGTCGTCCATGGTAACGTCATCCTCTGCGCCGCTGTCGTCCGCATCGTTATCCGGACTCATTTCACAGAGTTTTTCCTCGTCGTTGGTATCGTCTCCGAAGGGAAGATTGCCTAATACATTCCCAAGCAGGTTGCCTGACAGCATTTCCAGATGCTTCCTTAAATCTCTTTCTTGGCTTCCATCACTGGGCAAAAGTCCTGCAGATAACCGTTCTACTGCTGTTGCGCAGTCTGTCATGTTTTCCATCAGGATTCTCTCCATATTCGAAATGACTCTCTCGGAGGCAGGCTCGTCCAAAAGACTGGTGGAGATGCTGCAGGACCATCCGGCATTTTCTGTTCCCACACGGAGAATGCCATACAGATTGCTGGAATTCTGCCTGTTCAGATATTCCGCCACGGCATACCGGTATTCCTTTTTCACCGGCATCTGCGACGTTCCGTAGTAACCCGTCAGAGTCAGGATTCCACAATCGGAGACCGCATAATTTACCATAAGATGTTTTCCGCCGACTCTGATCTCACACAGGAATTTATTTGGGTTATCTGCATTCAGGTTCTCTGCCCTGATGTTATGGTCTTCGGATTCCAGGTAGGTTCTGATTGCTGCGGCGGCTGCCGCCTGATCCACTTTTTTCTCTGCCGCGTAAGGGATCTCCACCGGCTCTTCCAGTGACAAAAATCTACCCGAAGCCAGTGCTTTCAGATTCTCATAATGGGCACAGATGGTGCGGATGGCTTCCTCTTCGTACAGCTCCAGGGTCTCTTCACTGACCGCGCTTTCACGGAATACGGTCTCCGCGCAATACATGATGCATCCGCTCAGCTCCTCTGCCTCCATACCGCCGAATCTGGTCTGCACCCGCTGCTGGCAATACAGCGCCACCGGAGCCATCAATACCGGATCCAGTACACGGATTCCCGAATACAGCACATACACCAGCATGTTCAGATCCGTCAGGCGGATCACCGCGGTACATTCTATATCGGTATCCGGCAGTGTCAGCTGATACACGTATCCCCGGTAATTATCCCCCTGCATTCTCCGGTATGCATTTCTCTGCTTTCTGCCAAACCAGTTTTCAATATTTTCTCTCGTCTCTGCAATAATGTTCATCCCTGTATCCTCCTCGTTATGGAATTGCTTCTGTTATATATAACGAATGAGGAAACCATTTTTCGGGAAATGAAAACCGCGAAATATATAAAAATATACTCCGCGGTCTCACTGTCCGAATTATTTAGTTGCAGCAGGTAGTTCTGCCTCCGCACATCTGCGCAATCGGCTTCAGTTTGATTTTTTTCACTTTCACTACTTTCTTCATGGATGTTTCCTCCTTCCGTTATGCTTTTATTACTATTCTTCATAATTTGAATAATAATATCTCACTAATCGTCTGGTTGCCTCCAGATAGATATCGCACATGTAGTTATTCTCTCCGTGGTTTTCGTGTGCGAGCATACATCCTCCCATGCAGAATCCTTCCAATGCACAGTCCTTACACTTTTCTACTTTTCCCGGCAGAGTAGAACTCATCATTTTTCTGACTTCTTCCGTGTATAATTCCAGGGCCGCTTTCGGAGAATCCGTCTCGGGAGTCATGATTTTACTGGAATAGGTGCAGAAGGTAATTCCTTTCGATGGCGTCACAACAATATTTTTGCCTGTTCTGGCTGCACAGAACGATTTAGGTTCTGTCTCAGAGTTCTCCGCCGTCAGCATGTTAAACGGGATTCTCCAGGAACCGTAGGATATCATGTTTTTTTCATCACAATACATCGTGAAATCCATTAATTTGTCTACGATTTCCTTTGTATTATATTTGATATGTGTTACGACATCGGTGTCTATCAACAGACTTTTGATACCAAGCTCCGCAAAAAAGTCAACGGTTTCTTTGGGATCAACCTTTTCAAAGTTATCATTTGTCAGAGTTATATTTACTCCAACTTCCACGCCATTCGCTATCAATAATTTTACCTTTTGAATAATATCTTCAAAAGTTCCCCGTCCATCTGCCTTATAGACTCTGGTGGAATCGTTCGCCTGTTGCAGACCGTCTATTCCCACGAAAATATGGATTCCATATTTTTTAATCTTAAGAACATCCTCTTCCTCTATTAAAGTAAGATTGCTGTTCAGGAAAATATCCGTGGAATGACCGCTTGTCTGCTGATGGATATATTGAATGATCTTCCACAAGTTCTCTTTATTTATAAAAGGCTCGGCGGATCCGATATGGAATGTATAAGTCGGCAGTTGGTGTTCGTCGGCATACGCAATATAATAATCGATCCACTCCTTTGCCTTTTCATAACTCATCAGCTTCGTAACATTTCTTTTGCACGTGTTATGTAATGCCACATTATGAAAGCACATAGGGCATCCCAAATTGCACACTTCGGAAACAGACAGATCAATTCCTGTCGGTCCAAAATAATTCTTCTGATATTGCTCCGAAACCTCTGTGATTTTCTTCCTTTTGTCAACAGAATCGTCTATCCCTTCAAATTCAACATTTTTATAATCATCCCCCAAGTCGCTTTTCTCGACGATAAAAGGCTCTCCGTTCAATGCTATTCCCTCCCACAAATCGTTTTCCTGTCTTTAAAATCTGTCGTCTCGCCACCGGAATCTGGTGCCTATCTCTGGAGCTTCTGAAGGTTTGGGCTCTCCGGCCTTCCAACACTTTCCTTCACAATATAACTCCCGCTTCCCCCAGAAAATTTCATCCTCCCGCATCAGAAGAACATAGGCTGCCCCCGCTGCGGGGATTCCGTCTGTAAATCCAACCCACGCCCATCCAGCATATTCCGGTTTCCAGACATAAATATCATATCCACTCCGCCGTATTCCTCTGGAATCTGTTGTTTGTCTGGGACTAAGCGTGCCCACAAGTTCACAATACCTTCCGTCCTTGGTTTCGTCTACTTTATAGATTTCAAAGCAGGCTTTATCCCATCTGCTTTTCAAAATATATCCGGTGCAGAACGGATACTTAAAATCTTCACAATCAGCCATGTAGGGAAATTTCTGTATATACTCATAATCCTGTCCGGTGACGCATCCCCGGATTTTATCTCTGGAATAGTCAAACGCATTCCCTTCCCTTTCTTCTGAACAGTTTATTTTTCACCCTGAGGATTACACTGATTTTCCGATATGCTCTGCTGTGCTAAAATACCCATGATGAAAATATATAACGAATCTACTGGATATTTTTCGGAAAAGACGTCAAAAAAGGATCTGACATTTCTGTCAGATCCCCATGCAGCAAAAGTTTGGTTATGGCCGTTATCCCCTATAGTACATTTGTTTATGGCTCCTGGGCTTTTCGGGAATTGTAAGCTTGAGCTTACCGCTTTCTACTAATGGAAGAATATATTTTTTCATAACATACGCTCCGGAAGAAAGTCCCAGATACTCACAAATTTCCTTTCGGGTTCTTGGAGTTTTACAAAACAAAATCAGCCCTTCGGTCTCTCCATCCTTTTCCGTTAAACTCTCCACGGCTTCTTTATGAAAAATAACAATAAAACTTCCTCTTTCATCCGCAAACACCGGCTCCGGCAGTCCATACTTTTCCATTTCTTTTCGTATCGTAGGGATTCCGGAGTATCGATTCTCCGTAATTCCCAATGTCTCCAATTCCAATGCCAACACAGGATTTCTTGTGTCCGGCTGCATCTTTCCCAACTGGTCTACGGTAATTCTGCCGTAGATTCCCCCGGGATTGCGGATCTCCATTCTGTCTTCATATATTAATATCTGTATCGGCATTCCTTCCGTATGAATACTGTAGTCTCTGTGAACCAAAGCATTGATCACAGCCTCTCTGACTGCGGTAACCGGATATTCCGTGCGATCCTCCCTTGCTCCATTTACAGCATTAATGATTGTCTTGGTTTTCCCATTTCTTTTTACAAAACGAATTGCCTTTTCCAACATTTCCGGAATATTTCCCTCTATTCGTTCATTATCCAGAAATCTCTCTCCCTGTTCTCCTACTTCTCCCATTTCTGTTCCGGGCACGGAAACAGCTGTAATACAAAGTTGGGGAAAATAAGCCTGAGGATAGGGACAAAATGTCAATATGGTACTCAAAGTCACCTCATGGTTCCGTGTAATACTCATGAGTTCCTGAATACTGTCATCCGGCATTTTAGATAAATTGTTTTTTCCCTCTTTTAAAAGTATCATATAATGCTCTAACGCGGATTTATCCAATGCCGTCATCGTAGCTCTGGGAACTTCCCTAATATCATCCTGATACTTTTTCCGGTATGCTTCATAACTATACACTTCATATTCCGTCATAGGTTCATCGCTGTCGCCAACCCGTACATAAGAACCCTTAAGACGTCCTTTACCTCTATAAAATACCGGTCTTTCCGCGATGTCTACTCCCGGTATCTCTGCTGCCACAAAAAATTTTCCCGATTTTTCCACTACCGTCATTACCGGACGCACGATTGGCTCCATCTGTAAGCACTGTTCATTAATCTTTTTCTGAATATCCTGCGGATCATATACCCCAACTTCTTTGTAATTTTGCTTTTCATCAATACCAAATATTATGATTCCTCCATCATCCTGATTGGAGAAACTGGACAAACTATCATATAGTTTCTGTGTACATCCTTTTTCCGCACTCTTTAGTTCCAAAGTCGCTGATTCACATTTTTCTTTTTGAATATCTTGTAATCTATTTAGCAATTCTTCCTTCGTCATTTCACTTTTCTCCTTTTCATTTTAAATTTTAACATTATTTTTTATTTTATGCAAGAAAGTGAAATCAAATACTCAAAATCTAAAATATAAAACTCAAAAAGTGAAATGGAAAGTAAAATTATTTTACTTTTCATTTCACTTTTTTATTTATCTTTTACTTTATTCTCCAGCTCTAATAATCTCCGTCGCCATCTGCCAAAGATCCGCCTCACCGTATTTATCCATGTAAGGAGAGGCGATGCAGTAGATAACACCGTCCATCTCCCACACAACACGGTGGGTAGATTTCATATACTGCCGTTCTGCGCCGTAGACGATCTCGTATCTTCCTGACGCGATGCTGCTCTGGTCGTACGCGGTCAGCTGATAGCCTTCCGGAACGTATTTCCGGGTATAACTCTCATAGTACAGCTGGATATCACTGACCGGCTCCAACTCCGTCACATGATACTGTGGATCTGCCATCGTCTCCTCCATCAGCTTTGCAAAGCTTTTGTGTGCAATTTTCTCCGCCAGCTCGCTGGTCTCCAGACCGATTGTGATCGTATGGGTGCCGTCCACGTAGATCAGCTCCAGGCACTTATCCCCGAAGAGTTTCTCTCCCGCATCATCCAGTGCCTCCGTATTCATCATAGCCGCTCTTTGGAATGTAAATCCATTAGAAAACTGCTCCACTGCTTTAAAAGATTTTCCCAGATCCTGCTCCGCCTGCTGCAAATCTGCATAATTCTCATATACTGTAGCAGCCTCTGTCGCATGATAATGTTTTACGATCCCCGCTGCGGCACAGCCGGTGATCAAAAGCACCGCCAGTCCACATACTGCGAACTGCATTTTTCTGGAAAATCTTCTTTTTGCAGGTACTTCTTGTGCTTTCTCTGCGAACCGTCGATACAGGTTTCTCTGTACCTCCGCGCTGGGACTGCTATTTACAAAACTTGCTCTTAATATCATTTCCATTCTCTCATCTGTCATAGCCTGCTGCCTCCAATTCTTCTCTCATCATTTCTCTGCCCTTATGTAACCTGCTCTTTACCGTTCCCTGTGGGATCTGCAGGCACGCGGCAATCTCCTCAACCGACAGTTCCTCACCGTAATACAGGCATAGCGGAATCCTATATTTGTCCGGAAGCCTGCGCAGGATCTCCTGTACCTGCCGGATCTCTTCCCTGCGCAGCAATCCCTCCTCCATCTCAAAAATGTCTGCGGTTCCGGGCACTGCTGTCTCCACGGGTGTTTCTTCTGTGCTTTTCGTCGGAGCGATCCGGTTTCTGCGGAACATTTTCCGGTTCCGATTTTTCCATAGACGAATCGCAATCGAGAGTAAATAGCTCTTCGGATTGCCCTCTTCCTCTATCCTGTCCAACACCTCCATCGCCTTCAGGAAGGTATCCTGATACAGTTCCTCCGCCTCCGGCCGGTTTCCCGTCAGGTAGACACAGAAGCTGTAGATTTCGGTTCCGTAGGTCTCAATGCATTGTTCCAGTTTCTGTAACGTCATGAATTTTCCTTTCTGTTGACCACTGTTCCACAGTGGTCTCCCTCAACCGGTTGTATTTTCCCCTTTACTGTATATTGTCGTGAACTGCCGGCAGGTTCATTTTTTCATAAAAATACGCAAACCCTTTCTATATCGAATAGAGTTTGCGTATCTGTTCATTTACATAATAAATTCCATCTTCCGTGGGACAACCTCTCTAACTTCTGCAAGTGGTATCCCAGTTTCTATCCTCCATACCATGTACTTCCGATCTGTTCCCCGAACTGTCCGTATGATAATGGTCATGCTTATCCCAGTAACTGTTTTCCGAGGAATAATCCTCGATATGACCGGGATAAACATCGATCTTAGCATCATACTCACCGGTTTCGGAATTTGTGAGATGATATAACTCACAATCTGAGCTGTAATGCATCTCAACACCATTTTCCGTTACACTGTCGTTCCAATAAGCCATAAATTCTTCCTCCTTATCATTCTGTTATATTGTGAATTGCTTCTGTTATATATAACGAATGGGATAAGAAATTTTCTGTCTTAGCCGTTCTCTTTGATCTCCAACATCAAAAGTTCCATGGTCAGGTCAAAATTAACATTGGCATCTAATCGCCTCTTCGCCTTGTCCAAAGCTTCAATGACTTCCTCAATTCCCTCGTAACTGCTGCGCTGTGCCACGCGGCGGATGGCGCTGATCTCCTCCCGGAAGACGAGATGGTTCACATCACTGGTCGCCTTGAACAAAAGTACGTCCCGGTACCATATCGCAATGAGATCCAGGTAATCATTAATCTGCAGCTTATATTCCGTAATCTTTTTGATGGCTGCGGTGATCTCACTCAGATCCATATCCTGAATATATTTTAACAACGATAAAGCTTCGTTCTTAATATTATCGAAGTCCTCACTGGACGCCAGGGATTTCGCCTTGCCGATATTCCCTCTGGCAAATGCCACACAGACCTCCGCCTTGTAATCCGGCAACTGCAGCTGATGCATGAGATAATTGCGCACCAGTTCATCCGCTACCGGCTTCATGTTCAGTACCACACAACGACTGAGAATCGTCGGCAGCAGAGAATTCACGTTGGAAGTCAACAACATGATCACAGCATACTCGGGCGGCTCCTCCAGGGTTTTCAGGATCGCATTCTGTGCCTGGGGCGTCATCTTCTCCGCCTCGTTCATAATATAGATCTTATACGGGCTGCTGTAAGGCTTGATGGCGATATCGTTATTGATCTGTGCACGGATATCGTCTACGCTGATGGTATTCGGCTTCTCATGGCTGACATAGATAATGTCCGGCTGATTGTCCGACAGCGCCTGTTTACAGGAATGACATTCCTGACAGGGCTCCGTGCCGCCTTTTTCACACTGTAATGTCATGGCGAATACTCTGGCAATAAATTCCTTGCCGGAAGATTTTTCGCCGTTAATAATATATGCATGGGAAATCTTCTTCGCCGAAATGGCGTTCTGTAAATGCTCTTTGATCTGTTCCTGACCGATGATGTCATGAAATGTTGCCAATAGTATTCCCCCTGTCCGTATCTTATGCCATGTCTGTACACTGCTTATGATCTGCTTCTATCGTACTTCCTTCTAGCCTTTCGCGCAAATAAAATTTTGCATGATCAAGTAAAAATATCCAATAACAATCCTCTGATCTCTCCGATCTTATTCAGGATCGCCAGATTGTCTTTTTCATCCTTCATCAATTCTTGTGCCAGCTGATCCAGGTTCTCATCCACCAGCCGGATAATGCCGTATACCCGGTGCCGTCCTCGCCGGTCCAGGAAATTTTCTCTGGAAAAAGAATGAGACCTCGTCACCACTTCATTGAGAAATTCCTTGACCAGTCCACGGTAATGCCGCATATCCTTCACATCCCGTTTCTTCGCCAGTTTTTCTCCCTCTGTCGTGATCTCCGCCATGAGGTTCGTCAACCTCTCCTGCAGTTCTGCCTCTTCCACATGACTTGCCAGCATGAACTTGAAGCTGCCATCTGTGGGCGCAGTGTTCTGTACCTGCTCCACCGGAGCCGGCTGCTGTATCTGATTGACTCTCATTTCCATGCGCCCACCTCTTTTCTCCGAAATGCATTCATTGCCTGATAGTTTCCAAATATTATTTCGGCGATATACCGGCTTCTTTTAAGTATTTTGTGATAGCTTTCAGACATTTCGTCAGATCTGTATTCTCGAATCTGTCCCGGATGCCTGCTGCCGCCAGCTTTTCTTCCGAAAAATCTGCACTGTCCGCCAGGAATCTCCGGCACATTTCCTCATATTTCGGTTTCTCCTGTCTGAGTTCCCTGTCCAGTGCCCGCTGTAAGCGCACGCCATCATCCAGCTCGATATAGACCGGCAGAATCGCCTCCGCACCGAAATAAGCGATCATTTTAGTATAAGCTTCCAACGTTCCGATCATGAGATAGTTCTGTTCTGCCAGATCGATCTGTCCGTCATCCACTGTAAAATACCGCCAGATTCCATAGATGGTGTCATAAGCTCTGTCTTCAATGACTTTTCCCTGATCCTTCAATGCCTGAAAACCGGCTTCATCCGTGAAAAAATATTCCACACCGTTCTCTTCCCCGGCACGGATCGGTCGTGTCGTATAAGGCACGATGGTCCTCAGATCCATCGTGCCCTCTTTCATCAGTTCTTTAAATATGGTGTCTTTTCCTGAGGAACTTTTCCCCATGAGATATACTATTTTTCCCATACTCTCTCATTTCTGTTGTTTTATTCTCATGGCATTTGCATACCTTTTTATGATAGATTGATAAGACAATACTTTATTCCACTTCTACCACGTGAATCATATCGGTCTTACCTACCACGCCCAGGGGGACACCTGCGGTAATGACAACCGTGTCACCTGTCTTCACCAGACCTGCCTGCTTTGCCTTGAATACTGCTTCCTCGAACAGAGCATCCGTGGTCTGCTCCTTCTGGATCATGACAGGATTTACACCCCACAGCAGATTTAACTGACGGTATACCTTCTCATCCAATGTACAGCCGATGATCTGACATCCGGGCTTGTAACGTGCAATCATATTCGCGGTAAAGCCGGACATGGTTACGGTGATGATGGCTGCTGCCTTCAGGTCGGAAGCCACACTACAGGTTGCATAGGAGATTGCCGTAGTAATATCGGGAGTTTCCTGTCTGTCTTCCTTGACTTTCTGCATTCTTCCGCGGTAGTCAATATCCTGCTCTGCTCTCTCAGCGATACGGCTCATGGTCTTAACTGCCTCTACGGGGTACAGACCGGCTGCACTCTCTCCGGACAGCATGATGGCCGTAGTTCCATCATAGATGGCATTGGCAATATCCGTTGCCTCAGCTCTGGTAGGACGGGGATTCTTGATCATGGATTCCAGCATCTGGGTCGCGGTGATTACATGCTTGCCCTGTGCCACTGCCATCTTGATCATCTTCTTCTGCAGAATAGGTACTTCTTCCAGAGGGATTTCGACACCCATGTCACCACGTGCTACCATGATACCGTCTGCCACGTTAATGATCTCTTCCAGGTTCTGAATACCCTGCATGTTCTCGATCTTGGCGATGATCTTGATCTTGCTGCCTCTGTCCTCTACGATCTTACGTACTTCCTGAATATCTTCCTTGGTTCTGACAAAGGAAGCTGCGATAAAGTCAAATCCGTGTTCTACACCGAAGATTATATCTGCCAGATCCACCTCACTGATATAAGGCATGGACAGAATCGCTCCGGGTACATTCACACCCTTATGGTTGGACACGAAGCCACCGTTTACCACTCTGCAGACAATATCCTCGTCCTTGATCTCTTCTACGGTCATCTCGATCAGACCATCATCTATGAGAATCGTTGTGCCGACATTGATATCATTTTTCAGATTCTTATAAGAGATAGTTGCTCTCTCGGCGGTGCCCATAATCTCTTCCGTAGTCAGGATAAACTGCTGACCGGATACCAGTTCCACTTTACCGCCCTCAAAATCACGCAGACGGATCTCGGGTCCCTTCGTATCTAACAGTGTAGCTACCGGCAATCCCAGTTCTTTACGTACTTTCAATACTCTGTTGTATTTTACCAGCTGCTCCTTATGAGTTCCGTGGGAAAAGTTGAATCGTGCCACATTCATTCCGGCAAGCATCAATTCTTTTAATTTTTCTTCACTCTCACTGGCGGGACCGATGGTACAGATAATTTTGGTTTTTCTCATACAAACTAAATCCTTTCTGCTGCTAAATTTATTCGTTTTTTAATACGGTAATGCGATACCCGGCATCTCCTGTCACTCCCTGAACATTCAAGTCCTTTTTCAGGTATTCTGCAAGCTGTCTGCAGTGTGTCTCCTCGATCTGCTCTCCCGGTACCAGCACAGGAATTCCGGGTGGATACAGATTCACGAAATCTCCGGCGATTCTTCCTGCCGCCTGTGACAACAGAATCTCTTCTTTTTCGGCATCCCATGCTTCTGCAAGGGACATCCGCACTTCGGGATGTAATCGGTAGAGAGAGGGTTCTTCCTCTTTTCTGTCATCCGTTCTCTGCCATTTCCCCGCTGTAATATCGCGATCAAGGGCAAGCAATGCATCCGTCATTCTACGATATGCTTCTTCCCCGTCTCCTATGGTAAACATTGCAAGACAATATCCCGGTGCTGCCATCTCCGGTTGCAGATGATATTTCTCTAATAGGATATCATAAATCTGTTGTCCTGACAAACCTGCCTTTGCAGATACTATAATCAGTTTTCCGATATCCTGTCTGGCATCCAGCGGTAAAAAGCTTAAATTCCTGCATTCTGACAGTTCTGTCAGCATCTTCAGATAATTTACCTGGAATTTTGCGAACAGGTAATCTCCCTGCTCCTTTACCAGCTGCAGTGCATTGTCAATTCCTGCCATCAATACATAGGATGGGCTGCTAGACTGGTAAATATGCAAAAATCTGCGCAGGCGGTCCCTGTCGATCCGATTGCCGTTCACATGGAGCAACGCACTCTGGGTCAATGCCGGCAAAGTCTTATGTACACTGTGAATGACCAGATCCGCTCCGCACTGACAGCTGTTCTTCGCTAGTCCTTCCGCCAATCCCAGATGCGCTCCGTGCGCCTCGTCCACGATTAAAGAGATCCCTTTGCTATGCACGATCTGTGCAATCTTCTCTATATCCGCAATTCTGCCTTCATATGTCGGTGACACCAGGAATACCGCATCCGGCACAGGTCCTTTTGCCAGTGCCTCCGCGATCTGTTCCGGAGTTATCGCATCATAAATATCATACTCCTGCATCATTTCCGGATACAGATAAGATATTGTTAAATTTCTCAGGTATGCCGCGTGGTACGCCGACTTATGCCCGCCTCTGGTCATAAGGAGCTGTCCGCCCTTCGGAACCGCTGCACTGATAGCAGCCAGCACCCCACAGGTACTGCCGTTTACCAGATAAAAACTTTCCTCCGCCCCATACAGCCCGGCAGCTTCTTCCTGTAATCTACGCAGGATCTCTTCCGGTGCATGAAGGTTATCAAACCCGTCGATCTCCGTGATATCTATATTCATGATCTCCGGCGGCAGTTCACCGTACATCTGCCTCTTGTGTCCCGGCATATGATAGGGGTAATAATCCGTTTCACTATATGTTTTCAGTCTCCGGTACAGTTCGCCCACTTATTTTTTCTCCTGCTCTTCTCTTGCCTCGCGAAGTTTTTCGATCAGGGCTCCGTGCCCCTTGTGCACATGAAAAGTCTCCATGAGAGAACACCATTTGTCCGCCATGGTAACGATCCATGCCTCCCTGCACATAGGTACCGCCGAAATGGTCAGCGGCCACATATGCTTTTTAATAATGTCTCTTTCCCTGGGTGTCAGCTGATATTCCCGTTGTGCGTTCTTAAGCGCCCTGCTGGGATGATAGAATCCGTGAAGCTTGTGAGAGCTGACATGATCCGGCGTATGCCAGTCGTACAGAAAATAATCATGCAGTAATGCTCCGCGGATCAGATCTCTCTTCTCGCAGGGAATATGTAGCTTCTCACTGATGGCAAGACTGTATTTTGCCACATTCATACTGTGATCATTCACAGTCATATTGCCGTGCTGCACATGGGATCTGGTAGATCTGAAGTTCTTAGAACGCAGAATATCCGGGGCTGCAGCCCGGATCTCCTGTCTTAACTGTCGTTCTCTCTCGAATCTCTCTTTCCATTTCTGCACTTTCTTTGCCGAACGTTGTTTCATAGGGTCGCCTTCCTTCCAAATGTCCCCTCTTCAGTAAAGAATTAATAATAATAGCATACTACCGGGAATCCGGTAGATACATACTCATAAATAGACGCCGCCATATGTAAAGGCAGGTTAATACAACCATGGGATCCGGATGTCAGATAAATCGTACCTCCGAAATTTCTTCTCCAGGTTGCGTCATGCATTCCGACATTTCCATTAAAAGGCATCCAGTAATTTACGGGAGTCTGATAATCCGCTCCGCGTAAAACGGCATTTTTTGTCTTGTAAGTAAGACCGAATACTCCGGGAGGTGTCATGCAGCCTGCTTTGCTCATATTACCGGATACAAAATCTGTCTCCAGTACGATGTTACCATCCTTGAACAGATACAGATGCTGATTCGTCAGATCGATCTCTACATAAGAATTACCGATATCATTGCTTCCCTTCTGGGCACCCTTGCTGCTGTATACCGGCTCCTTGTCTGCCGTTTCACCCTTTTGAATAGCTTCTGTCAATTCTTTGGTCTCTTCCTCACGGTCTGTCTTCCAGCCATATGCACCGCTGGGCAAGGTCAATTCAATGCCCTGTACTGTGGTGAATTTTCTCTTTTTGCCGTAAGTATCGTACTCTTTTGCCTGCTCCGCTACAAACTCAGCGATAGCTTCCTCATCTAACTGCGGATCCTTGTCATCCGCCTGGATCCATTCGTGAATGGTATCTCCGTCTACAACGACTTTATTGCCGTTCCAGTCATAGGTGATCTGCGCGCTGACCCACTTGTTCATGGTATCGCAGGATTTTACCAGTGCTGCATCCTCAGCAGTTACTTTTGCGGTCTCATAGCAGCCCTGCTCTTCCAGATCCACAGTGGTATCTCCAGCCATAATCGCTACGGACACTACACCATCCACCAGATTCATATCCAGCTTGGTTCCCAGCGTCTCCGGAACGATCTCATAGGCTTTCGTCTTTTCAGAATATTCACTGATATAGGCATCTTCCGGCTGAATCATATTTTTCTTCTGCAGTGCCGGCATCTGCTGAAGCTGTTCCTGTAATTTATCCGCATCGTAGGATACTCCCTGAACCACATCGTAGTTCTGTGTGCCCCACAGCATCTGGATCCACAGAAATTCATTCTGTCTGTTTAAAAGTTCCTGCGCCGCTCCATTGGTATCCACCCAGTACATTCCGATCTCCGGTGCCGTTATGGTTCCGATCTCTTCCTGCACGCCGTTTTCATCTCTTCCAAATATCTGCATACTGTACTGTTGGGACTGTTCATCCATAATTGCTGCCACCTGAGCTGCTGTCAGATTGCTGCTGTCTGTGCCGTTTACAGAATTCTGATACAGGAAATGTGAGTGATAATAGAAAGCTCCCACTCCATAGGCTATCAGGAGTACTACTAAGATTCCCAGTCCGATCCAGAGGGCTTTCTTACTTTTCTTCGGTTTCTCCTTGGACTCAGTTCCCTTTGCTTCTTCTTTTACTTCCTGTTTTGTCTCTTCTTTTGTCGCTTCCTTAGTTTCTTCTTTTATTTCTTCTTTTGTTTCCTTTTTTGTTTCTTCGGTTACTTCTTTGTTTTCGTTTTCCATTTTATCTTACGTTTTTCCCTCATATTATTCCTATTGCGCTCATTATAGCATTAAATTTTATAAAAAAATAGTGTGAAAAGGGCGAAAAATTGCCCTCTCACACTCATCTAGAATACTACTTGCACTAATATCATATAGAGTACAGTTCCTGCCGCTATACTAAGCAAAGTATTCCGCTTCCATATATGAAGTATTGCGACCACTGCAATAGACAGCAGTTCCGGAATCCCATGATTCCCAGCCATAAGATTAATACCTTTTACACAGTATACAACGAGAATGACCATAATCGCCGGCGGAAGCACTTTTCCCAAATAGGTCACGGTCGCCGGGACCTCTCTCTTCCCTCCGAACATCACAAATGGGATCGCTCTTATAAATAAAGTAACAGCAGCCGCTACTGCTATGATTTCGATGGAATGTAACATTTTTTCTTAACTCCTAACAAAATAATCGCTGTGATCGACAATGCCGGCAGTAAAAACGCATCTGCACCCAGTAAAATCAAACACAATACTCCGACAACGCCACCGATGACTGCCGGTTTATGTTCCTTCGTATCCATCCACTGATTGACTACAATGACCGTAAATAATGCTGTCATGGAAAAATCAATTCCCGTCGTATTGATCGGCAATACGCTTCCTGCCAGGGCTCCCACACAGCTTCCTAGGATCCAGTAAAAATGATCCAACAGGGAGATGTAAAAGCTGACCCGTTCTTCACGCATTCCCTCCGGAACTTTCAGATCACATAATAGAGAAAATGTCTCATCCGTAAGCGAGAAGACCATGTACGGGTAAGTCGCACCCATTTTCTTGAACTTCTCCACAAAAGAAAGCCCGTAAAACATATGTCTGCCATTGACAAACAGCGTCATAATCAGTGTATACCACAGGCTTGCCCCTGCTGTCAGCAGCGTAACCAGCACAAACTGCATGCTGCCTGCATAGACAAACAGGCTGATAAAAAAAGCCCACCAAAATCCATATCCGGCATCATTTAACATTAATCCAAAGGCAAATCCCAGGAAAAGATATCCCAACATCACCGGTACGGACTGCACAATTGCATAACGTAATTCTTTTATCTTGTTTTCCATTGGTAAATCCAGTCTCTCTCGCAATTTCATCATTCTCGACGAATTATTTTAGCATACCGTGATTCATCAGGCAATAGTCTGATATAGGTTCTATTTTCGTGGCAGGCAATCGAGTAGGAGGCTAATCATTAATTAATTGATTAGCCGACCTCTCACACCACCGTGCGTACCGTTCGGTACACGGCGGTTCAATCAACTT
>CAVGMD010000055.1:0-18688 GCA_963630275.1 Bacteroidaceae bacterium
CTGGCCGTCAGATACTGATACCCTTTTTCCTCGTAAAACAGGTCTTCCTCGATGATACCGTCTTCGTAGGAAGAACCGGCACAGTACAGACTCATCTGGAAATTCTGGTTGTCGATCATGATGTGATGGAAAGAGAATTCCATGTAAGTAAATAAGGAAAGATCCCTGACGGCATCTGTGGTGTTTTTCACCTTTACATCCCACAGCAATACATTCTCCCCACGTGGAATGACCATCGTCTGTGAGGATGCCAGTCCGTCATACTCACTCTCGTAGACCGTGTAAGACAGTCCGTGACGGCAGCGATAGCTTGCCTTAGACAGGTCCTTCGCCACCGGCTGCCAGGAGATGGAATGGTAATCCTTCTTCTCATTATCTCTGATGTATACATAGAATCCCGGCCGATCCATGGGTACCCCATTCCCACGAAAACGACTGATCCTGTGATACTCGGGAGTCTTGTAGAACAGATAACCTCCCGCCGTGTGATTGATGACTGCCGCCATGTCCTCGACTCCCAGATAGTTTGTCCAGGAGCAGGGCAGAGCTACGTTGTCGATGACGTATTCTCTTTTTTCATTATCAAAATAGCCGTATTGCAAAATGCGTCCCTCCCGTATATAGTTTTTTGCTTTTTCAGAACTTTTTTGTTCTGTTTTACTGTAATTCCATTATAGAAAACTAACTCTTTGTTTAAAATTGCTCATTATGTGATTATTTGCCCAAAATTGTTAGATATAATAATGATTTCCAAAAAAATTTTTACTTTCCAGTAGATTTTTGGGAAACACTAAACTATAATAGAACATCATGGGATTTTAGTTGCAAAGATCCATAGGGAAAGGTGTCAGCAATGTACAAAGTAGGTTTTGACAATGACAGATATCTCAGCATGCAGTCTGAGAAAATCAAGGAACGTATCGCGAAATTCGGCGGCAAGCTGTATCTGGAATTCGGCGGCAAGCTGTTCGACGATTATCACGCTTCCCGCGTTCTGCCCGGTTTCCATCCGGACAGCAAGATCAACATGCTGGCACAGCTGAAGGATGAGGCTGAGATTGTTATCGTTATCAACGCAGCAGACATTGAGAAGAATAAAGTCCGTTCCGATCTTGGCATTACCTATGATTTGGACGTGTTACGCCTGATTGATGCTTTCCGCGGCTATGGTCTGTATGTCGGCAGCGTATGTCTGACACGTTTTGCCGGACAGCCCAGTGCCATTGCTTATCAGAAAAAGCTAGAGTCCTTGGGAATGAAGGTATATCGTCACTATTCCATTCCCGGATATCCTTCCAATATTCCGTTCATCGTAAGCGATGAAGGTTACGGTAAGAATGATTATATTGAAACCACCCGTTCTCTCGTTGTGGTAACTGCTCCCGGACCCGGAAGCGGCAAAATGGCTACCTGTCTCTCCCAGCTGTATCATGAATACAAGAGAGGCATCAAGGCCGGTTATGCCAAGTATGAGACCTTCCCGATCTGGAATATTCCGTTAAAGCATCCGGTGAACCTGGCTTATGAAGCCGCTACCGCAGACTTGAACGATGTCAATATGATCGATCCGTTCCATCTGGAGGCTTACGGTGAGACCACGATCAATTACAATCGTGACGTGGAAATCTTCCCCGTAGTCAGCGCTATGTTCGAGAAGATCATGGGCAGCTGCCCTTACAAGTCTCCTACTGACATGGGTGTCAATATGGCAGGCTTCGGTATTGTTGATGACGAAGCTGTCCGTGACGCCGCCAAACAGGAAATCATCCGCCGCTACTACCACACTCTGTGCCAGAAGCGCCAGGGTACCGCCAGTGACGACCAGATCTTAAAGCTTGAGCTTCTGATGAAGCAGGCAGGTGTCACCATCGACGATCGCGCAGTAGTCAGTGCAGCCAATATCAAAGCAGAGACCACCGGGGAACCGGCAGCTGCGATCCAGCTTCCGGACGGCAGAGTCCTCACCGGGCGGACCAGTACTCTGCTGGGTGCTTCTTCCGCATTATTATTAAATGCCTTGAAGGCTCTGGCCGGCATTCCGGACGAAGTACAGCTGATCTCCCCCACTGCCATCGGACCCATTCAGGATCTGAAGACGAACTACCTGGGGAACCGTAATCCCAGGCTGCATACAGATGAGACGCTGATCGCCCTTTCCATCTGTGCGGCTACGGATGATACCGCGAAGGCTGCTGTGGAGCAGTTGAAGAACCTGAAAGGTTCCGAAGTGCACTCCAGCGTGATCCTGTCCCAGATCGACATGAATACCTTCCGCAAATTAGGTGTGAATCTGACATGCGAACCTCATTATCAGAACCAGAAGCTGTATCACAACTAAACAGTTTGTCATTCTATTATAAATTATGGCAGTTATTGAGTGAAGGCGCTCCCCAAGGGGAGTTCCTCGCTCTTTTTATTTTATAAATTGTTTCTTGTATATCAAAAGGAGGAGAAAATTATGGCAGTAAAGTACGTGTTTGTGACCGGAGGAGTCGTATCCGGTCTGGGAAAAGGAATTACCGCAGCTTCCCTGGGAAGACTGTTAAAAGCAAGAGGTTATAAGGTAACCATGCAGAAATTCGATCCATATATTAATATTGATCCCGGCACCATGAACCCGATCCAGCACGGCGAAGTATTCGTCACGGAGGATGGCACGGAGACCGACCTGGATCTGGGACATTATGAGCGTTTTATTGATGAGAATCTGGATAAAAATTCCAACGTTACCACCGGTAAGGTATACTGGTCCGTATTGCAGAAGGAGCGTCGTGGTGATTACGGCGGAGGCACCGTACAGGTCATCCCTCATATCACCAATGAGATCAAGAGCCGCTTTTACCGCAACTTTACCGATGATGAGACCCGCATCGCCATCATCGAGGTCGGCGGTACCGTAGGTGATATCGAGAGCCAGCCTTTCCTGGAATCCATTCGTCAGTTCCAGCATGAGGTGGGCCATGATAATGCCATTCTGATTCATGTAACACTGATTCCTTATCTGAGTGCTTCTCAGGAACTGAAGACCAAGCCTACCCAGGCCAGTGTTAAGGATCTGCAGGGCATGGGCATCCAGCCGGATATCATCGTCTGCAGAAGTGAGCATCCTCTGGATCAGTCCATTAAGGACAAGATTGCGCTGTTCTGTAATGTACCTCAAAGTCATGTATTGCAGAACCTGGATGTGGAATATCTGTATGAAGCTCCGTTAGCTATGGAAAAAGAGCATCTGGCACAGGTTGCCTGTGAATGTCTGCATTTGGATTGTCCGGAACCGGATCTGACAGACTGGAAGAAGATGGTTGAGGATCTACGCCATCCTACCGATGAGGTTCAGGTCGCTCTGGTAGGAAAATATGTCTCTCTGCATGATGCCTATATCAGTGTTGTGGAGGCTCTGAAGCATGGCGGTATCACCAATCATGCTACGGTACATATCAAATGGATCGATTCCGAGACGGTAACGCCTGAAAATGTGGAAGAACTGTTAAGTGACTGCAACGGTGTCCTGGTACCCGGCGGTTTCGGTTCCCGCGGTATCGAAGGCAAGATCCTGGCGATTCAATATGCAAGAACCCATGGAGTTCCCTTCCTGGGACTGTGTCTGGGAATGCAGCTGACGATCGTAGAATATGCAAGAAATGTCATCGGGTATACGGATGCCCACAGTGTGGAACTGGATCCTAACACCACACATCCTATGATCGCTCTGATGCCAGATCAGAACGGTGTCGAGGATATCGGCGGTACCTTAAGACTGGGTGCATACCCTTGTGTACTGGATAAGGATTCCCGTGCTTATCAGCTCTACGGACAGGAGAACATCTCCGAGAGACATCGTCATCGTTATGAGGTCAACAACGATTATCGTGCCGTCCTCACTGAGAACGGTCTTCGTCTGTCCGGATTATCCCCTGACGGACGTATCGTGGAAATGTGCGAGCTCACCGAGCATCCCTTCTTCGTCGCCACCCAGGGACACCCTGAGCTCAAGTCCAGACCCAACAGACCCCATCCGTTATTTAAGGGATTCGTGGAGGCGGCTTTGAAGAATAAGCAGCAGAAATAATATCTGTAAAAATCCCGGAGTGGCATCTGTCACTCCGGGATTTCTTTCTATCTTTCTATTATTCCATGACTTTCTTAAGTCTTTCCGCAATTTTACTAAACTTAATCTATTTCGTAGGTAATATCCAAAGTTTCCCCATTTAGTATGCATTTGCGTTTTTCTCTATCTAACGGCAAAGTCACTTCTGCTTCGCATCCTGCCGGCACACTTACCTTCAGATGAATATGATGACTGTCTATTACTTTCCAGAAAATCTGATAAAGACCTGCCGCTGACTCGTATTCTGCATTCAAGAAGCCAATCTGCATATTAATATGAGGTCTGATGACAGCCTTTTGATATCCGGGGCATTCCGACACCGGTCGTATTCCTGCCAGATACTTCCATATATAGGAAACTACCGCACCGTATGAATAATGATTCAAACTATTCATGCCTGTGCTGGAGATATGTCCTGTTTCATCCACAGAGTTCCACCTTTCCCAGATAGTTGTCGCGCCTAAGTTCACGGCATACAGCCACCCCGGGTATTCTTCATTCAGCAATATTTCATCAGCAATCTTTTCACACCCCACGTCTGCAAGTACCTGACATAAAAGTGGAGTTCCTACAAAACCTGTTTTCAACTTGTTTTCACTAATTTTTAATAGATTCAACAGTTGTTGCTTTGCACGTTCAGCATCTTTGATTCCTTCACATATCGTCAAAAGCGCTGCTGTCTGTGTATTCACGCAGCATCTCCCGTTCGGTGAATAATATTCCTTGAGGATTTCCGTATGGATTTCCTCTGCAAGCTTCTGATAGGTTGCTGCGTCAGTCTCCTTCCCCAGAAGTTTCGCTGTTTTAGCCAGAATCAATGCACTTTTTCTGTAATAAATTTCAGCAATAAAACCTTCATCTGTACCGCCCCTTACCTGATCATTTCCTTCATAGGGACAATCCAGTGCAAGCCAATCCCCATAATGAAATTTATCTCTCCATCTATGGCCGTCACGATCATAATCCCTGATGTATTCCACCCAGGACTTCATGCTTTCATACTGTTCTTCGAGAATCGAGATATCGCCGGATGCCATATACAGATTCCACGGGATAATCGTTGCCGCATCCCCCCATACTGAGGAACCTGATTCGCCCATTCCTACAGCCGGGATAATATCCGGAACACGCCCTTGTCGTATACTTTGTTCCATTGCCATGTCATATAAGTATTTACGGTAAAAAGGATATGAATCAGCAAATAAGCAGGCTGTTTCTGAAAATACTTGTGTATCTCCCGTCCATCCCATACGTTCATCACGCTGTGGACAGTCCGTAGGAATATCTACAAAATTGCTTTTCATTCCCCAGACTACATTAGAAATCAGGCGGTTCAGCTTTTCATGACCGGTTTCTATTTTCCCTTTCATGGAAATATCAGAATAAATCGCTTTTACAGTGATATTCTGCGGATTGAAGTCCAAAATCCCCTCAATTTTTATATAGCGGAAGCCATAGAAAGTAAAATGAGGACGTATTATTTTTTCATTTCCATCAGAGACATACCAGAATTCTGCTTTTGCAGTTCTTAAATTATCTCGATAAAACCTTCCATCCTGCAGAATCTCTCCGAATTGAAGATGTACTTTCTGCCCATACGGAACATTTACCCGCAATTCAAAAATTCCTGCCAGATTCTGTCCGACATCAAGCAACGTCTCTCCTGCTTCATTTTCCACCAAAACCGGATGAAATTCCTCGTGTGCCTTAACAGGAATGCTAAGATTATCTGTTAAAATCCCTTCCGTGGGAGTCGCAAGTATAACGCTTTCTTCCGGGAGTACGGGAAGTGTATCATCTTGCTGTTCCCCGTCATAAATTCCAGAAAAAGTAATATTGCTTCTTCTCACTTTCCAATTTTCGTCCGTCCCGATCACTTCTTCTGTTCCGTCAGAATACTCGATGTGGATCTCCGCAAGCAGTCGATAGTCTGTTCCATAAAATCCGGCATCCGGACTTTCAAAACTGACACGGCTTTTATACCAGCCATCACCGACTAAAATAGAAAGTTCTTTTTCATAACCCGCTTCTGTGAAATACTTCGTAATATCGTAGGTCTGAACCTGGTTCCACAAATTATAGGCATAAAATCCCGGTGTAAGATATGCATCTCCTATTTTGTCTCCATTAATATAGGCTTCATATAATCCAAGTCCACAAATATACAATCTGGCTCTTTGAACTACTTTATCAGAATCCACCGTCAGTTCTCGGAAAAATATAGGATGTCTATCGATTCCTTCACGACTTGCAATCCATTTGCCGCTCCATGGCTCATCCATTTTCCCTGTTTCGAAAAACTGCGTTTCACTAGTGACCGTTTTCCCAGTATTTTCCTTCACCGATACGTTCCATTCATATACTGTTCTTGGTTTCAAATGGATATTTAATTTTGTTGCCAAGGGATTTAGTTGTGTCCATCCGGTATCTTCTGCTATTTCGTTTTTTTCTTTTACGATAATTCTACTCGCATCAACGTCCGAGCAGTCCGAAAGCCATGAAAACGTTGTCTGTTTCAGACGATATCCTAATGGATTTTTCATGTGATTTACTTTACAATCCCATATCTTCATTAGCAAATATCTCCTTATCGCAATTTAAGAATTCAAAATCAATACAATTTTGAAAGCTATGTGCATCCCGCGGCATGCCGAACCTGACCTGTTCCAGTCTTACATCATGAATCGGGGCATCGGATAATCCGATAAATTGTATGCCGTTTTTGTTTCGTCTTGTTCCATCGATATTCTCCATCTCAAGCTCTCCAATATCCGGTGGATTTTCTGCTGGATTTGTATTTGCTGCGCTACTCGACATCGCTCCGTACTCCGATGCGATACGTATGGGAATCTCGCAACCTTCTATAATGATATCTCTCCATTGCAGTCTGTAACTATTTCCTCCTCTGGCACGCATTGTTTTAAGCCACAGTCCACATATAACCGCATCTCGCACCTTCAGATTCTGCATCAGCACATCATGGCAGCCACTGGCCAACTCACTTCCCATCACAAATCCGGCCTTGGACTTGTCTGAAATGCAATCTGTTACACGAATGTAGGCATCCGGTCTGGCAAGTTCATTTCCCTCCCGGTTTCTGCCGGACTTCAGCGTTACAGAATCATCGTTGCAATAGAAATAACTGTTCAAAATATTAACATGCATGCAGGAATCCGGATCAATCCCATCTCCATTCAGAATACCTATGTTGTCCGCTGCTCCGGTCAGTCCATTTCCTTTAGAAATCACTGCGACATGATCAAAAGTCACATTACGACAAAATATAGGATGTATCTGCCATCCTGGGCCATATGCAAACGTAAGGTCTGTCACAAACACATTTCTCGCATTATGAATCCTCAGAATACTTCCCCTCATTGTTTGATTCATCACAGGGCAGAAAGGGACCGGTCTGCCTCCATTGCCGTCATACTGGTTGCACCCTTCGTTATATGCCAACCGAAAACCATTCCCATTGATCTGACCGTTTCCACAGATTACTACGTTTTCTGCATTATACGAAGCTTCCTCTCCCAGGGAGCCTTCTTCATACTCTCCGAGGTTCAACAGACTCGCCCTGACGTAGGTATTATAGGGCTGATTTGGAGTGCTGTTTTTCCATTCTTCCTTTGTCTGTGGTCTTCTCTGCCAACCCTCCCAACGTGATATCACAAAGGGATAGTCTTTCGGATGTGTCGATCCCAACAAAATACCATCTACTAGGAATGTCATATTACTCTTCAAAAATAACGCTCCGCAACGATATACATGTCCCTCCGGAAGCCATACTGTTCCTCCTTCCGGGCACGCATCAATAGCAGCCTGGATTGCCAGTGTATCCATGGTCGTGTCGTCGCCTTTTGCCCGATATGGAGCTTCCAGCACATTCAGAGTAATCCCGGTTTTTTTAGTAAATGCTGCTATTCTCGCATCTGCCAGTAACTCTCCCCTGTGTCCGATTGCTTCTACCGTAAACACATATTTCCTATCCGGCTCCAGACACTTTGCAGTATAACTCAGCTCTCGGATCCGTGCTATTTCTTCACCATCTCGTATAATTCGGTATGAGTCCAGTTGCTTTGCATGAATCATGCTTTCTCTCTTCCATAAAAGCGTTACCGAATGATCCGTCACTGTTTCCTGCGGAATGTGAAGCTGTTGCAGATAGGCATTTTCTCTTTGTTCCGACCAGCCTCGTTCCTCAGTTGTCTGTAGAGGAGTCTCTGGTAAATCGATTACATTTCTTTTTCTGGGACGGGACGCCACACTGAGATAAAAGACCTTACTATCTCCCCCATAGATCGCTGTTGCCCTTACTTCGATCGTTCCCGGCACATCAGTTACTTCAAAGCCGTCCTCGCTTACATGCTCCCTGTTGCTGTTAGCATATGCAGTTATCTCACCAGTCGGATCTATCTCTGCCACGTATGGATTTTCTGAGCAATAAGTAAAAAAGCTTCCGGTAACCGGCAGTGTCAGATGGTCTCCCTCCAGCATTTCAAGCCTCACATCGCCTCTGTATTCTACCGGCATTTCATCCATATCCTCGGCAACCGTCACATGACATACTGCGCGTCTTCCCACGTCTTTAGTAATTGCTATGACATCCGTCTCCCCGGCTTCTTTTGCTGTCAGGATCCCCTCTGATGTCACTTGTACAATGTTATCGTTATCCGATATCCAGACAATATCGGTATTCATTGTTTTTGCCTTCCTGCTATGGTCAAATCCAGATTCAGCATCTGCCCAGACATCTACCGGCAGAATATACGGATATAGTTGTGTCTGTCTGCCTGACCGCAGAAAAAGCCGGTCTGTGTTCAGCCGTATTGTCGAAGCTGTAGTTCTTGTTATATTATCGATTACCACTACCGCACATTCAGCCTTGCTGCCATCCGGCAGTGCTGCCGTTACACTGGTGTATCCTATCGTTCTTCCTCTGACCTCGCACTGCGTTCCCTGTGCGCTGACAATGGACACTATTTCCGTATTTTCCACCGACCAGATTACATCTGTCTCTTCATATTCGTCCGTCAGAATTGTGGCATGTAACAATACCGTGCTTCCACTTATTTCCCAATCCTCGAACAGCAGCTTATCTCTGTTACCCACTACCAACGGATAATTGGTTTTATCCAATACAATTTTATGTTCATTCATAATCTTCTATACTCCAACGCTCCTTCCATTCAATCACCGGGCATCCATTCTCCATACGGATAGGAAGCCATACATACTGCGACTGGGAAGTGTCCGGTGCAGGAATTGTCCATTGTAGCTGTTTTCTCTGCACGTCATCCCCTGAAAATTCCACTTCAAAATTATGGCGGATCCTTTCATATAAGCTTCCATCAGAAAACGCTTCGGAATCCAACTGAGCCAGATAAGGCATCCATCGGTCTGCCAGCGCTATGTATAAGTCTTTTTTTAACGGATGTCGAAATACTGAGCTAATCTGTGAATTATAGGAGGTTCTGCTAGAATCCGACGGATGTGTGTCCCCTAATTTCACCCATTCTCCTAACAAATGATCCGCTACAAAGCCTATGGAAGGATTCGGATGATATCCAGTCGTACCCGATGTAATCAGATAATGCTTTCCATTATATGAAAAATGAGCCGGTGCTTCTCTGGTATACGGCGGACATTTTTCCTCATCACACATAACATATTCGCCTGTGACATCCGTATATTCTCGGTTTAATCTGGCACATACCAGATTCGTATGCACTTTTTCAAAAATGAGGTAGCCACATCCTGCTTCATCCGTTACAAGGTCGAAATCCCCCATACACATTTCCAACGGCTTTATTCCATTCCTTATTATTGTATAGGGTCCTCGGAAATGTTCTGCCTCCATTACCAGAGCCAGTTGCTCGCAATCGACGATCACTTTCATCCAGCAGATATATTTTCCCGTCTCTCTATTGTGTATAATATGCGGTCTCTCCGCTTTTGCAGACGGATGCAGCAGGGACTCAGTGTTCTCGATATCCGGTGGAATTAACAATCCTTCATCCTTCCAATGATACAAATCATGAGATGAATAATAACGCACACCCCATTGCAAAATTCCATTGTCCGGTGTCGTCCGTTCTTTATTTTCTCCATACCAATAAAAGCATCCATCCTCATAAAACAGCGAACCCCCGTGTGCCTGTATCGCTTTTCCGGAGGTATCTAGCCACTCTTTTCCGGGATATATATACTCTTTTTCTTCCCCTATTTTCTCATTTTTCCATTTGTATACAGAGGTATACCCCAAATACCTGAGACTTCGCTGTGCCTGACTGCTACGCTTTCCGGTCTTGCAGTAGACAATGATGGATTGTCTCTGATCCGGCAGATATTTCCGGGCCTCCGCATGAATTCCTGTATACGGAATATTTATAGCGCCTTCCAAATGACCTCTGTCATATTCTTCCCGGTCTCTGACATCCACAAGCAGTGCTCCTTTTCCCAACAGCTCTCTGACTTCTTCATCCGTGAGCAGTTCTTCTGCCACCACTTCTTCGGTCTCATTCCTGTCTATAGGTACTTCCTGTTCCATACCACATCGCTCTGCCATAATCACATAGACTTCCACACCATGAGGTGCTATTGTGATCTGATAATCTTCAGTAGGAGGAAGATTCTCATGCTTGTGTACATCTCTGACTGACAAAATGTTTCCATCCAGTCCCAGTTCCCGTGCTGTCACATGAAAATCCAATTCTCGTTCACTTCTGTTTAAAAAGGCTACTGCCTTTTGAGGCGAATGTTTCTGATGCAGATTTTTAATCCAGATCTCACCAAGCAGTTGTCCATTCTCCGACCGTATTTCTCTGGCAACATAGGCCTGTAGGCATGCGTCATCCTGATCAATCGCTATTAATTCCCCATTTTTCAGTATTTCTAATGTGCTGTTCTGTATTTTGGTCAAATCACAACCTATCATAAGTGGAGTGGACATCATGCACCACATTGCGAAATGTGTCCTTTCCTCATTCGGTGTCATTCCATTTCCAATCTGCATCATATCCAGATCATTTACATGTCCGGGGCCACAATATTTTGCCAATGGCTTAATATTATCCAGCTGCTGTAATATGGAAGAAAACTCCGGCTCTATATCTGCACCGGTTCTCCAAGAATCCGCCACAGCAGTGACCCATTCCCCCGGAAACTGCCATCTACAGACATTATATACAATATCATGTGCCGTACGTTGTCTAATCTGTTCAATGATATTTCCTATCTTCGTATATTGTTCTCTCTCATCCAGTCCAAGCCGCAAGCCTCCGCACCAATCTACCTTGATGAAGTCATAACCATATTCTTCAAGATACATTTTTAGATCATTCTCTTCGTGATGATACAATCCTACACAGGTGCCGTTTCCGCCCTCATTGTCATAGTAGAAGCCACAGGTCATGTCGCCGCCATCTGCATAGATACCGGCCTTTAAGCCCAGTGAATGTGCATAATCTGCAATACATTTTATGCCATTAGGAAATCTCTCCTCATGTGCAAGTACTTTTCCGTCCGCTCCACGCCCACCGAAAAAGCCGTCATCCATATTCAGATATTCATAACCACAGGCAGCCAGCCCGGTATCTACCAGTGCCCTTGCCTGCTCTTTGATACTTTCTTCATTTATCTGGGTGCGAAAACAATTCCAGGAAGCCCAGCCCATGATAGGTGTCTGTCTGTGTATATTCATGCTTCAATCTTCTCCTTCCAATTTTTCCGCAAGGTTGAAATCCCTGAATTTTGATGGAGAAACCCCATAATATTCACGAAATTTGGTAGCAAAATACCCCTGACTCCTAAATCCAACCTCCATGGCAACCATCGCAATTTCCTTCTCGGGTTCCTTAATTAATAATTCTCTGGCCTTTTCAATTCGTGTTTTTGTTATATAATCCGTTACACTCATGCCTGTCATCTCTTTGAATTTTTTCCCACAGTAGGAAGCGCTGATACCTAACTGTTGTGCCAGCATATCAAGATTCATATCCGGATTGCTGTAATCATTACAGATATAGTTCACAATTTTATCCATTGCATCGGATGCTGAATGCTTTTGCACCTTTTCCATCTGCTGATTCGCGTTATCATACAGCTTCCAGAACCATTCTTCCAGCTCAGAACGCTTTGTAATGGCTTTCAATTCTCCGATATAACGGCAGATATTGCTCTCTTTTTGCTCATTAAATGTGATATAGCCCTTCATTTCGCATATTTTCACTGCAAATTCGGCGGTCTGTATAGCAAAGCTCTGTTCATTCATATGTACAGCTTCCTTCAAATATCTCGTCAAACTCTCTGTAAATTCTTCTTTTTTCCTGTTTTTTACCGCTGACAACATATTCTCAAGTGCTGCTTCTATGCATTTATAGTCCACCGTTGTCCCATATACCGTCACGCCGCAGTTCTCTAGAACTGCACGTAGCCTCAGTGTGGCATCCAACTGCTCATAGGAAATTGCAAAGGGCTCTCTTCCATCCGGAACATGTCCGCACACCAACCCATATACACCTCTTTGATACAGATCTATAGATAACTTTGCCGCATTTTGTAAAACCTGTATCAGTTCTTCCTCTGACAAGGATTTTTCTTCTGTTTCCAGAATCATAAAGCTGTTCTCATTAAGCTCAATACAAGTGCATTTTCCACACTGTTCCAGCAAAGACGCATGTACCGATTCCACAATATCCAAAGCTCTCTGATCCTGCGTCAGATCTCCAGGAGCCAGATACACCAGAATCACATAATAACCATGCCCCGCACGGATAATGTCGTTGTTCTGCAAAATGTTCTGCATATCTGCATTCCAACTGTTTCCAAGGAATCCTTTGATAAAAGTATCCCGGTCACTTTTATGTTTCAGCATAGTAACATGTCCACTGAGCCGTCCGAATACATTTTCCAATAATTGCATTTCTTCCATGTTATTATCATTTTCATCTACATAGTCCGTCTGACGAACCTTACTCACCATCCGATCAATCGGGCGATAGAACCATTTGCTGAGCAGATAGCTACTTCCGATAATAACTACAACAATTCCGAATGCAGTGACAAGAAAATACATATTGTACTTCTGCAAAGTGCTCCGGATACCGGTGTCTTCTGAGCAGGCTACAATATAATATCCTTTCACACTAGAAGCCATATAGGTTAGCTCATATTGCTCTTTATCAAAATCTATGGTACAGTTCCCTTCTTGGCCGCTGAGAAGCTCAGTAATATAACTTTTCTCACTCCAGTCTTCTCCACATCTATCTGTAATGTTGCTCAGCGCCACGACTCCCTTCTCATCTAATATGAAATATTCCATGTTTTCATTCAGATTGGAAAAAATGCTTTTGCTCAGCTGTTGCCGGTCCAGATTCACGAGAACAGTTCCAAGATATTTTCTATTATTATTAAAGGTTTCCTGATAGAATACCGTTAGTAACTCAATATCCGGCTTGCCATCATATCGATTGGATACTATCCAACTGAAGTTACTGCTCTGACCCTGTACCTGTGATATTTTTATAGGAAGCTGTCTATCCAGATTTTCAGAAAAACGTCGATTATCTCCGATATGCAATACCACATTACCAGAAGCATTCAGAAAATAAATTGAATGAATATAGGTCGATATCACTAATTCATCCTGCAATTGCTTCACAAATACCGGATCATCCACAGGCACCCAGTCTTCCTTTGTCCGACATAGCATGCCCTGGGGCAGGCTGTACCAGCTTTCGGCTTTGTTCAGTGTCTCTCTTAGCCGGTCAGAAAATACAACGTCAATATTTGACATGGAGGTTCGTGTCAGCTTACGATAATTCTGACTCATTTCCTGATATACTACCAATAACATGATCAGTATCATCAATAAAAAAACGATAAAAGAAATAAAACTCATTCCGTAGAAAAATCTGGATGACATTTTTCTCTTCTTCCAAGCCTTCATGCTAACCTCCATATCTGCCGGCAGTCAGATTAAGTATGTGTTTCCCTGATTCTTTCATCAGATGACTTCACTTACAAAAATTTTCATGCTTTTCTCTTTGACCTTCTTAGGATGTCACAGGTAATGTATAATTATTTATTTTCAGCATACCATGCAGAATACTGCTTCTGGTATTCCTCCATATATTTGTCTAGACCCGCATTCTTCAATTTTTCAATTGCAGTGCTATAATTTTCCTCATAGTCTAAGAGACCATACGTCATGGGCTCAAGATATTCTGTCCACACAGCGGTCATCATTGACAATTCAGAGGATACCGGTGTAGAGTCAAATGTAAATCCGCTTGTCTTGGAGAGAACGGACCCATCATCATTGCTCTCATAAGCCGTGATATTTTCCTGCGGAATGGATGCATCATATACATTGTATTCCATAGCCTCCATAAACCATCCGTCGAAAAAGCTATCCGTTACAAGCTTATTGATCGTACCGTCTTCATTATACTCCCAGTCCTGCCCCTCTACACCATAGATACAGAAATTATAGGTATCCTGATCCTTATACATCCAGTCGAATAATTCCAGCCATTTGTCCACATGCTCTGCGTCTGCGGCAGAAATACTAAATCCCCAATCATAGTCTACATTCTTGATAAAAGGCATATTTCCAAGCTGGATCAGAGACAGCTCAGCCTCTGGGATAGTCAGTTTAAAACTGGTATCAATCAATACACCGGGTGTACCATACATCATCAGGCAGTTACCTGCTTCCCAGTCAGCTGCACCCTGTGTAGGGTTGCTGATTTCATCCATCTGGATGTATCCTTTTTCCACCCAGTCATCAGTGATTTTACACAAATTCTGAAATGCCTCAGATTCATAAATACTATATACTTGGTCTGAATCCTCCAGTTCATCTACATAAGCAAATTGAGTACCCGACATAATACTGAGAAGCTGGTCACTGATTACATCATTAAATGCGTTCCACAAAAAATTGGAGCCACGCAGAATTCTCAGATCCGGATAAGCTTCCCGCACAGCAGCGACAGCATCCATTAATTGATCATAGGTCGTGATGTCAGATGCCTCATAGCCAACACTCTTCAAAATATCATTTCTGACCTCTAGGGTCTGCATTCTGCCGGCATAGGGCTTACAGCCAAACGGAATGGCATAAATCTGTCCATCATATTTTACACATTCAAATCCATTGTTCTCAGTTCTTACACGAATCAGATTCGGACATTTTTCCTGAATCAGTTCTTCATCTATTGCTGTCAGGTATCCCTTGGAGGGCCAGTCAAAAGCACTCACAATATTCCATACTGCAAATGCTTCTCCACTAGCTAACATTGTACCAACAGTGGAATCCGATCCCCATGGCAGAAATTCTACTGTCAGATCAATATTCAGATCATTCAGCACTTTATCATGAAAATCTGTTTTAAAATATTCCTCTCTCCGTGATGTCATATCACCGTACATGATCATTCTCAATTGTACAGTATCTTCTTTTGATGTCCCGGAATCCGACTGTACAACCCCTCCGTCTGTCTGCCCAGCCGTTCCACTGCCGCATCCGGTCAGTGATGTAACCGCCATAACCATTGTCAATGCCAGTGCTACAAGTTTTTTCTTCATACTCAGTTCTCCTTCTCTTAATTATATATTGTTTTTTATCCTTTTACAGCACCTACCGTCATTCCTTTTACGAAATATTTTTGTGCAAAAGGATACAAGGCTGCCACAGGAATAACCGTCAGCATTGTCATGACCATACGCGCCGTATTACTTGGGATCTCTACATGTGCTGCACTGCTGGCAGATACAGACCCGCTGAGCAATGCAGAAATATTAGCCATCATGTTATATAAAAGCTTTTGTACCGTATACAGATCTGTTTTTGTTATCAAGTACAGGCTTAAATGGAAATCATTCCAGTATTGCAGCGACATAAACAAAATGACAGATACCAGACCCACCTTAGATAAAGGGAGCGCGATAGAGAAAAAGATTCTAGAATCCGATGCTCCGTCTATTTTTGCTGCTTCCAGAAGTTCTTCCGGAATTGCCTTGAAATTATTTTTCAAAATAAACATGTAGAATACATTCATTCCGTATGGAAGGAACAATGCCCACAGATTGTTCTGCAATCCGTAATATTTAGTCACTAAAATGTACCATGGCAATACACCGCCAGTAAAAACGGTGGTAAACCATGCAAAAAAGGATAATGCTCCAGCCAGCGGAAATACTGTTTTTTTCTGTGCAATCGCATAGGCAAAGGTTGTCATAACCGCCATGGAATACAATGTTCCAACAACAATAACAATTGCCGAAACACCAAATGCTCTGATTACCATTTTTCCTTTGTTAGCCATAATATAAGCGTAATTTGCAATAGTTACATCCCGAGGCAGAATAGAAAATCCCTCCGCTACAATTGTACTTTCACTGGTTATGGATGCTACAAAGCATATCCATAGCGGCAGAAAACAAAGAAATGCCATAATTCCTGTAATCACATAGCAGAGAATACTCTCATGATGTACTTTATTTTTCTTCATTCTCTTTACCCTCCTTAAAACAATGCGTAATCGGGATCTACCTTTTTTACAATTCCATTAGCTATCATTACCAACAAAAAACCAAAGATGGACTGATATAATGTAATGGCAGAAGCAGATTCAAACTGTCCGTTCAATATTGCCGAACGATATACGAAGGTTGCTATCGTGTCTGTAGTCTTTAACAGCAGCGGATTCAAATTCGTCATTCCCATGATCTGATCCACACTACCAAACAGAATACCGCCTACATTTAATAAAAACATAATGATAATCGTAGGCTTCAGTAAGGGCAATGTAATCCTCCAGATTCTCTGTCCTCTGCTGGCTCCGTCGATCTCTGCCGCTTCATACAGGCTCTGATCAAATCCCGTCAGCGCACAGTAATAGACAATTGCTCCATATCCACATCCCTTCCAGATGCTTGTAAGAATGAGGATCGGCCACCACAATGAGGCATTGCTATACCAGTTCACGCTGTCAAGCCCCATACCCATAAGACATTGATTAATGATTCCTTTGTTCTCATCAAATAAAGTAAGGGCTACCATACCTACCACGATCCAAGAAATGAAATGTGGAAAAAGCATTGCTGACTGCGTTATTTTGCGATATCGCTTATTATTAATCTCGTTTAACGCAATCGCGATTCCGACATTTACTACTGTACCAAATACAATATTGCAGCCATTAATCACCAGTGTATTTCTCGTAGCTCTCAGGGCATTGTCCATATTTTGGAAAAAGAACTGGAAGTTCTTCAAGCCGACAAATTCACTGCCAAACAATCCACCCTGGAACGTATATCTTTCAAATACAATGTATAATCCTGCCATTGGCAGATAATTGAATAAAATCAGACATACAATCCCGGGAATCGGCAATAGATAGAAGAACAGATTCTTCTTAATTTTGTTTCCCATATTGTTTACCTCCTCTTCTTGGGATGCTCTGATTGTAGTTGAACAATGGAATTTCGACAATTTTAAAAAAACGGCATCCTTTCAAAAATTGAAACTCATCTATTTTTTCGTCTTTTTCCACTATTTTGCATCTTGTTTTTGTGCATTTTCCACAGCGCAAAAACAGGTAGCGATTTATGCGTAAGTTCATATCGCTACCTGTTTCACTCTTTTCAAGAAAATTACTACAGCTCACAGCTGTCAGCGTAAGACTGCATCCATCTGTTCATACGGAAGTTCTGTTTGTATGAACGTCTCTAAATAATATGCGATTCTACGGTTTTCTCAAATACCCGGTCAATCTCCTGCCAGTTTTTGCATCTCACAAATCTGTCATTGGGAAGCTCTGCCCGGCTGTTCCATGGTCGGTCGAACACAGCTACTCTGCAATTATCAAAATGCAAAACATGCTCAAATGCCGCCGGAGAATCCTCTACCGCAAAATCAAAGGTCATGTTGTAAAGTTCCGCCAATGTCATATTATATCTATAATCCTGTTTCGCTGTTTCGCGCCCGTATTTGTCTACGCAGAACAAGGGAACTCTTTCCAGATGATGTTCATCAAGCCATTGCCTCGATGGTTCGTAGGAATTGAACGGCCTTCCGGTAATGATAAAAACCTCGTGTCCCTGATTCACCCACTTATTAATTACCTCGGAAGCCCCCGGAGTCTCCTCATAATTCAGCAGATTTTCCGGCAAATGCCCCGCCCTCATTAATGCTTCATACTGCTCATCATTTAAATCAAATGATTTCTGGAGATTAAAAAACTGAACCTGCCGGTAAGGGACATCAATGCCGAACATTTCTTTTGCGATTTTCGTAAAATATTCTGCGGTTTCACATAATACATCGTCAAAATCTATGTAGATTTTCATTGCTTCTTCTCCGTCTCCAATATTCAGCAGGGATAAAATAATGTGCTTTTACGTTGGTGTCTAACCATATATCAATAACTCGGTCCAACGATAAACAAATCTGCCAATCTTACCTCTACTTGTCAAAATTCATTGCTTCTCTTTCTTCTTTTGTCAAAGCCCATCCCAATGCACCGGCATTATCATTTGCCTGTTTTACAGAGCGAACTCCCGGAATCGGAA
>CAVGMD010000056.1:0-18688 GCA_963630275.1 Bacteroidaceae bacterium
GGCATTCCTTCAGATATTCCATAAAGTTCTGCTTGTTCTCCAGTGCCGTCGTGGTAGGTCTGCCAAGATTCTCCCTGGCGCCGATGCCGCATTTTACTTCGATAAAAGTCAGAGTATTTCTCTCTTTTGCCGCGGTCAGTTCCCTGTCCAGTTCCTCGTAAGTGGCTGCAGATACGGCACGGGGGTATCCACAGGCTTTAGCGATGGCTACGAGGTCAATATTCGCTGCCACGGTGGGCATGCCGCCTACGGTCTCATGGGCACCGTTATTGATGACGATATGCACCATATTTTCCGGGGCCGTGCTTCCCAGTACTGCCATGGAGCCCATGTGCATCAGCACTGCGCCGTCACCGTCCACGCACCATACTTTCGTGCCGGGCTTCTGCTCTGCCACCCCCAGGGCGATACTGCTGCTGTGTCCCATGGAGCCTACGGTGAGGAAATCGTATTTATGGCTCTGACCGTTGTGTTCTCTGATCTCAAACAGTTCTCTGCTGGCTTTGCCGGTGGTGCTGACAATCGGGTCCTCACCGGATGCCTGCACGATATGACGGATGATCTCTTCCCGGATCATGGGATTGTCGTTGCAGTACTCTACTTTTTCGTCATAGGTAAGAGCGCCTTTGCAGATGATGAACGCCACATCCCTGCCCTGCTCCAGCGTCGTGCCAAATTCCTGCATCGCCTGTGCGACTTCTTCCTCCGTCGTGTCTTTTCCGATGACAAAATAGCGGATGCCCATATCTTCCAGGAGTTTCAGGGTCACCTCTCCCTGATAGATATGCTGGGGTTCGTCATGGATGCCCGGCTCACCGCGCCAGCCGATGACGAAGATCATGGGAATGGCGTATACTTTATCGTTTAACAGAGATGCCACGGGATTGATGATATTGCCCTCGCCGCTGTTCTGCATGTATACCACCGGGATCTTGCCGGTCGCCAGATGATAGCCGGCAGCCAGGGCGGTACAGTTTCCCTCATTTGCCGCGATCACATGATGCTTCGGGTCAATGCCATAGGTGTGCATCAGGTAATTGCAGAGGGCTTTCAGCTGGGAATCCGGTACGCCGGTATAAAAGTCCGCATTTAAAATTTTCGCAAAGTTTTCTACTTTCATAAATCTACTCCTCCCTGGCAGTTATATCTCATCAATCAACGTAATAATATCCTGGATCGGCATGAGTCTGCTGTCCACTTCCTGTGCCCGGTGATACCTCAGGATGTCCTCGGCGGTCTGCTGCATGGCAGGAAAGGCACTGCGGGTCAACTGGTTCGCATAGATAACGATATTGACACCGTGGGCTGCCAGTTCACCCTCCGTGATACTGTTGAAGGAAGAAGGCACCACCACAATAGGTGTCTTCGGATCTTCTGTGCGGAATTTGTCGCAGAATTCCATGATCTCGTCCGGAGATTTTTTGCGGCTGTGGATCATGATGCCGTCCGCACCGGCTGCCACAAAAGCTCTGGCGCGGTTCAGTGCATCTTCCATGCCTCTCTCTAAGATCAGGCTCTCAATTCTGGCGATAATCATGAAATCATCCGTCAGCTGTGCTTTTTTTCCGGCTGCGATCTTGGCACTGAAATTCTCGATGCTGTCCTGGGTCTGCTCCACTTCGTTGCCGAAGAGTGAATTTTTCTTCAGTCCGGTCTTATCCTCGATGATAATGGCGGAAACACCCATTTTTTCCAAAGTTCTCACAGTGTATACAAAATGCTCCGTCATTCCACCGGTATCTCCGTCGAAAATAATGGGTTTGGTGGTCACCTCCGTCACATCGTCGATGGTACGGAATCGGGATGTCATATCCACCAGTTCGATATCCGGCTTGCCCTTGGCTGTGGAATCGCACAGAGAACTGATCCACATGGCATCGAACTGATCCAGCTCGCCGTCATGCTCTACGATGGTCTTCTCAGCGATGAGTCCGGTGAGACCGCTGTGTACTTCCAGTGCTTTTACAATGGGACGGATCTCGATCAGCTGACGAAGACGCTTTCTGCGGTATTCCGGCATTGCCAGTTTTTCTTTTATTTTGGTATCGATCCGTTTGACCTCTTCGTTATAGGTATAGGGCACGTCGATGATCTCGCCGCCGTAGGCAGACAGCAATGTCTCTACGTTATCCCGGATTGCCTTCAGTGGACCCTCCAGCCAGTTGTCTCCGTGGATCACATAGTCGGGATGCAGTTCCTCAATAACTTTGTCGTACATAACATCATCCTGGATCACCACATTGCTAACTTCTGAAATGTCCTTTACCAGCTGCAGACGCTCTTCAAAACCGATGGTGGGAAAACGGTTAAATCGTATCATGGCTTCGTCGCTCAAGACGCCGATGGTCAGTTCTCCGTATTTTCTGGCTTCACGGATAATATTGCGATGTCCCTCATGAATGACATCTGTACAGAAACAGGTATATACTCTCTTCATGACTACACCTCCTCGTATCTGGCGGGAATCTGAATGCGATTGACTTCCAGAGCTTCTCTGAATACTTTGAAAAAAGCTTCGATATCCGGACTGTCTATGGCTCCCAGGGCACACAGACGGAAAGTATTGGTGGTGGAAATTTTACCGGGATAGATGGTAAATCCGCGTTCGTAACAATAGTCGTGTACTTTTTCAAAATTCCAGTTCGGATCATCGGGGTAACGCACGGACACTACCAGTCCCGACTGCCATTCTCTGCGGATCACATCGTGGAATCCCAGTTCGTCCAGTCCCTTATGGATCGCCTCGAAGACTCTCGTGTGTCTCGCCCACTTGGCTTCCTCACCCTCTGCCCAGTATTCTTTCAGTGCCTGGATCGTGGCGTAGATGGTCTGTACCGGCGGGGTAAAATGCATCTCTCCGGTTCTCTGGAAAAAGTCGTACTGCTGATACAGGTTGCAATAATAAGAACGCTTCGGATAATCCTTCGACGCCTCCAGAATTGCCCGGTTGCCTACCACGAAAGAAAGTCCCGTCATCGCCATGAGACCTTTCTGTGCGGATGCCATGCAGAAATCAATGTTGTCTTCCTCGATATTTATAGGGCGCATGGCATAAGTCGAAGTGGTATCCACGGTAAATGTGGCATGGTATTTATGTGCCAGCGCACCGATTTTGCGGATAGGATTCAGGATGCCGGTACCGGTCTCATTGTGGGTGGTATGTACCAGAGCTATGTCCGGATTCTCCTTCAGAGTCTGCTCCACCCGTTCCAGATCCGGCAGTTCATCCACCGGAAACTTCAGATCAATATATGGCAGTCCATAATACTGACACACTTCCACGGCTCTGGTGCTGTAGGCTCCGTTATCCACTACCAGTACTTTCCCGCCCTCCGGCAGTAAGGAACTGATGCAGGCATCAATGTTGATGGTGCCGGAACCACAGAACAGGACACTGGTATATTTTTCCAGGTCTCCATGGACGATTTTCACCAGGTCTTCCCTAAGCCCCTTCATCAGTCCGCCGAATTCCTTCTCTCTGGGACAGATATCAGGTACGACCTGTGCGTATTTTACGGTGTCTGTGGTGGTGGACGGACCGGGATTCAATAAAATATTTCTCTTCACCAGTGTTTGTAGCAGCTGCTCCATTATGGTATTCCTCCTTTTCTTTTGTTCACGTTCTTTTCTCATCCGTTCATTTATGCATTATTTGTTCTTAAATTTTGAACGGTTTTTATGGTTTTTCGGCTAAAATAATTACACAAAATGTCTGCGTTCCATTCGCAGACACTTTGTGTTTGAACATGAACATATCGTAATACCATTGCCGGAAAATAGCAATACTATTTTTCTTTAAAATAACGAATCTGTCTCAAATAAAAAATAATTCCCAGTACGATCCATACGATCAATAACAGGTAGGACTCCTTGCCAAAATGAACACCGGACAGTCCGGGGATCGGTACCAGCTGCAGGATCATGAAGGTTACAGAGATCACCACGCCGATCCATGCCACTGCTTTCAGGAATCCGGTGCCGTCTCCGTCCCTGCGCATAGTCACCAGTGCAGAGGCACAGGTGAAGAAGTAACCGATAGATGCGCCGATGGCGGACATATCCACAAACCATCCTAACGCTTCTCTTCCCAGTACCGGACCGGACAGAGAGATCAGGATACAGAAGATCAGGGCATTCTTCGGTGTGCCGTGTTTTGCATCCACCACGCCGAACCATTTGGGCAGATAACCATCTCTGCTCATGGAATACATCAGTCTGCTGGAAGCTAAGTAGAATCCCATGATACCGGACAGCACCGCACTGGATACCGCCGTGCCTACGAGGATCTTACCGGGCAGTCCCAGCAGTCTCTCCGCTGCCACCAGCAGAAGCCAGGGTGTGGACTCACTCTGTACGATCAAGTCCGGCCAGTTCTCCAAAGCAGCCGCCGCGATGGTGTTGTTCGCCGTATAAACGAAGCATCCAAAGAGGATCGCCACTACCATGATCAGGCTGACTTTTTTATAGGAGAATTTGAACTCCTCTGCTGCCTGCGGGATCGTATCGAAACCAACAAACGCCCAGGGAGCTATGGCGAAGGTTGCAAGGATCGCCGAGGTGATTCCTGCGCCACCCTCATGTGCAAACACTTCCGCCGTGGTATAACTGCCGTCAGACAGTGCCTGCAGAGCTGCCGTTTTATCAAAGCCCCACCAGGGAATCATATTGGCAGTGGTCGCTTTGGCGCTGATCAGAGCCGCGATGGTCAGGATCAGCACGGAGCCACCTAACAAAGCCGCCAAAATAGTCTGTAAGATTCCCGCTTTTTCCACCCCTAAGATATTCAGGATACCGAAGAGGATCAGGATTCCCATTGCCAGGACCATCTCGCCTGCCCAGACCTCAAAGCCTGCGATCTCGTAGTGGAAGCCCCATTTCAGGATATCGAAAGGACCGTCCAGTCCATCCACGATCAGACCGATCGCCGTTGAATTCATGGGGACATTGGTCAGGTATGCCGCCAGCAGGAACCATCCGCACAGATACGCCGTGGTCTTGCCAAAGCACTCCTTCGTAAAGGTAAATTCGCCACCCGCCTTGGGGTATTTCGGCACCATGTAGGCATAGCTGAAAGCAATGATAATCATGACCATGGCTCCCAGAGCCATGGCAATGGCTGTGCCTGCCACACCGGAATTGGGGAGGAACTTTTTACCGGGATTGATGAAAGATCCCCAGCCTACCACGCAGCCGAAAGCAAGTGCCCATACATGCATGGGACTTAACTGGCGTTTCAGTTCCTGGTTATTTTCTTTTTGATTCATGTTCACCTTCCTTTTCTATCGTTCTGTCTTTCTGTGCTTCTATACATCATAAGTCTTATCAATGGCTTTCAGTTCTCTGAAAGTATCGATCTCGATAATATCGTCTTCCCGGCATTCTCTCACTTCCACCTTGTAATGCTTCTGACAGAATACCAGGGGCACCTGTTCCCAGTAGCGCTCTTTGCCACCGGGCTGTTCATAGGTCATCTTGATATCATCCGACAGCTTGTGTCCGTCCTCTTCGTTCCAGTAGGAGATTCCCACCATCTGCCAGCAGTCCAGTCCGCCGACCTTCTCTTCCACGATGACGCCGTCTTTTACCATGAAGCACCAGTCATCGGTACGATCCTTTTTGATCGCCAGGAAATCCGAGGTATAGTGGTACTTGGTAATGATCTTCGGGTTGGAGATCAGCAGATCCGCCTCGAAGACATAGGCATTGGAAAGCATATATCTTGCCACCATGGAGGAAGAAATATTATTCGCCTCGTTGTACACCGGATTCTCCAGGAATTTGATCATGGGATACTTGTACAGCAGCTGGTCGAACTGTTCTGCCAGATAACCGCGGACTATATAGATCTCATTGATTCCCGCTTCCAGGCAGGCATCGATCAATCCGTCGATGATACGCTGTCCATGGACACGTACCAGAGGCTTCGGCGTATTAAAGGTAATGGGTACCAGACGACTGCCGAATCCCGCTGCGATGAAGATTGCACGCTTGGCACGATAAGGCTCCAGGGCGGAAATTCCGGCATTTGTGATCTCGCCATCCGCTACATACTGCAGTTCTGTCAGTTCCTGCATGATACGGTTCACGGTTCCTAAGGAATATCCCGTCTTCTCTCCCAACTGTCTCTGGGACAGAACACTTTTTTCTTCTGCCAGTACAGACAGAATGTCAAATTGTTTTCTGGTTAAAGCGTGATTCATCTTCTGCTTCCTTTCTGTTGTAACGGTTCCGGCCGGCCTTAGCGAATCTCTGTCAGATCGTAAGGAGTTGCCTGGTATACGTAGTAATTCAGCCAGTTGCTGTAGAGGTTATTGCAATGGGATCTCCACTGTAACAGAGGTCTCTGCTCGGGGTCGTCATTCGGATAATAATTATAAGGGATCTGGATGGGCAGTCCCTTATCCAGGTCTCTGTGGTACTCATTGTTCAGGGTATAGCGGTCGTATTCCGGATGCCCTGCCACGAAGATCTTCTTGCCCTCCTCAGCGATGGCTAAAAATACGCCGGCTTTCTCAGATTCTGCCAGGATCGTCAGTTCCTTACAAGCATGAATGGCTTCCGAGGGGGTCTCGGTATGCCGACTGTGAGGTGCCATGAAAATATCATCAAAGCCCCGCACCAGAGGTATTTTCCGGTTGGACACTTTATGTTCGTAGACACCGAAGAGCTTCTGCGACAGCTGTCTCTTATTAATGCCGTAATAATGATAGAATCCCGCCTGTGCCGCCCAGCAGATATGTAGAGTGGAGGTCACATGAGTCTCCGCCCAGTCTAAGATCTTGCAGGTCTCCTCCCAGTAATCCACCTCTTCAAAAGTGATATCTTCCACCGGTGCCCCGGTGACGATCAAGCCATCGAAAGTACGGTCTTTGATTTCATCAAAGGTGGTATAAAATTTGTTCAGATGGCTGGCAGGGGTATTCAGTGACACATGGGTCTTGGTGTTCATGAATGTCACATCCACCTGCAGCGGCGTATTGGACAAGGCACGCAATAGCTGCAGCTCCGTATCCTGCTTTACCGGCATGTTATTCAAGATCAGTACCTGCAGGGGACGCATGTCCTGATGTACCGCACGGAATTCGTCCATGACGAATATATTCTCGTTCTCCAGTATCTCTTTGGCAGGCAGATCATTTTGTGTTTTAATAGGCATTTTATTTTCCTCCGGGTCTTTCTCTTATTCCTCGTAAGGAATGTTATAAGTCTTCAGGAAATCCTCTTCCGTCAGGATCGGAACCTGAAGTTCCTTGGCTTTTTTATTCTTGGAAGAAGTCGAGGTAATATCATTGTTGATCAGGCAGGTGGTCTTGCCCGTCACACTGCCGGTGACTTTACCGCCTCTCTCCTCGATGACTTCTTTCAAATCATTGCGGCTGGCATAATGGTTCAGGCTTCCGGTCACGACGAAGCTCATGCCGGACAATGTCTGTGCATTTTCATCCACCTTTGGAACCTCAATGGTCAGGATCTGTTTCAGATGCTCAATCTGTTCGAGATTCTCCGCATCGGACATATACTCCGCAAATGCCGATGCCAGCACCTCTCCCACGCCGGGAACAGCGCTTAAGGTCTCCACATCCGCTTTCTGCATTTTTTCCAGATCGTAATCAAAATATCTGCAGAGCACTTTGGCATTGGCGACACCGATACCGGCAATTCCCAGTCCGTAGATCAGTCGGGGCAGCGTCGTATGACGCGCTGTTTCAATGCTGTCTATCATATTCTGATAGGACTTCTCGCCGAAGCCCTCCATCTGTGTGATAATTTCCTTATAGCGGTACAGCCGGAACAGATCCGCATATTCATGGATAAATCCCTGATCGATCATTTTCTCCAAAGTTGCTTCGGAGAGTCCGTCAATATTCAGGGCATCACGGCTCACGAACAGGGTGTATGCCTTGATCTCCTTCGCCGGACATTTCTCGTTGGTACAGTACAGGGTCTGTACTTCGTTCATCTGACGGATCTCGGTGGGTTGTCCGCAGACGGGGCATACCTTCGGGATCTCCACATTGTCACTGCCGGTCAGATTCTCCGCAATCTGGGGAATGATCATGTTCGCCTTATAGACCGTGATATGGTCTCCGATCCCCAGCCGTAAACTGCGCAGAATGCTGATATTGTGCACGGAAGCCCGGCTAACTGTAGTGCCTTCCAGCTCCACCGGCTCGAAGATTGCCACAGGATTGATCAGTCCGGTACGGCTGGCACTCCACTCGATTTCTTTTAAGGTAGTCTCACGAAGTTCGTCCGCCCATTTAAAAGCAATGGAATCTCTGGGGAATTTTGCAGTTCTGCCCAGGGACTGCCCGTAGCTGATGCTTTCATAAGTAAGTACCAGTCCATCGGAGGGAATGTCATAGTGTTCGATCTTCTGTTCAAAATCCTCGATAGCAGACAGAATATTTTCTTCCGTCACCGCAACATGTTCTACTACCGCAAATCCCTGCTCCTGTAAAAAGGCAAACTGTGCTTCCTTGGAATCATGGAAGTCCACGTCGTCAGCTTTTACCAGGGTAAACGCATAAAATCTCACGTTACGTTTTGCTGTGATCTCATTATTTAACTGACGTACCGAACCACTGCACAGGTTTCTCGGATTCTTATATTTCGCTTCCGCATCGGTGATCTCGCCGTTGATCTTCTCGAAATCACTGTAGGTAATGACCGCTTCCCCACGTAAGATCAATTCTCCCGTATAAGAAATGTTTAGTGGAAGGTTCTTAAAAGTACGTGCGTTATTGGTAATGACCTCACCGATCTCACCATTTCCTCTGGTTACCGCTTTTGCAAGTTTTCCATCACGATATGTCAGTACGATGGTGAGTCCATCCAGTTTCCAGCTTAAAATTGCAGGATTTCCCTGCAGCCAATCACGCAGTTCTTCACGGTTTTTCGTCTTCCCCAGAGACAACATGGGACTCTCATGACGCTCCTTGGGCAGCTCATCCACGGCTTCATAGCCCACATTTACCGTAGGGCTGTTCGCCAGGGTAACACCTGTCTCTTTTTCCAGTTCCACCAGTTCATCATAGAGCTTATCGTATTCATAATTGCTCATGATCTCCCGGTCTTTGGCATAATAGCTCTCCGAAGCCGCATTCAGTTGTTCTACCAGATATTTGATCCGGTCTATTTTGGTAGACTGCATATTGTGTTCCTGCCTTTATAAATTTTAATTACGATTTGACATTCCTGTGTCTGCAAGAAGCTTTTCCAGTTCTTCTCCGGTGACCTCCCGCCACTCTCCGGGCTTCAGATCTCCCAGGCGAATATTCATGACGCGGACCCTTTTTAAGGATCTCACTTTCGCTCCGCAGGCTTCGCACATCCGGCGGATCTGTCTGTTAACTCCCTGAGTCAGTATGATTTGGAATGTATATTTTCCCGTTTTTTCTATCTTACATTCTCTGGTAGTGATATCCAGATCCTTCAGATAGATGCCTTTTCTCATTTTGTCCAAAAAATCGGGTGTTATTTCTTTATCGATCTTTACGATGTATTCTTTTTCATGGCGGTTGGCTCCCCGCATCATGGCATTGATGAGATCACCGTCGTTGGTCAGAAGGATCAGTCCCTCCGAATCCTTGTCCAGGCGTCCGGCATAAGTCACTCTCTCCGGGCACCGGATCATATCCATGATTTTTTTCTCCGCATGAGGATCCCGCTCCGTGCAGACGACGCCCACCGGCTTGTAGAAAGCCAGGACTTTGCAGGTCTGTTTCCCCTGCAGTATCTTCTTCCCCACCTGTACGGTGTCCGTCTCTTCCACCTGCTGTCCCATTCCGGCGACCTGACCGTTGACCAGTACTTGTCCCTGCTCGATCAGTTTGTCCGCATCTCTCCGGGAGCACACACCGCACTGTGCCAGATATTTATTCAGCCGCATCCTGCATCCTCTCTGCGGCATCCGCCGCCTCGAAATCACTAAGACTCTTCACTTTGGGGATTCCGTTACCGTTCGCTACGCCAAGCTTTGCTGTTTCGTCCGCCAGTTCGTTGTATTTTACCTTGGAATGAGCCGGTACTTTCGTGAAACGGATCTGTATCTTCTGTCCCCAGCCTCTCATGGTCTGGGCGTATTTCTGTGTCAGTTCATTTTTGCTCTTCCACGCACCGGTGACCCATTTTTCGATTCCCTCGTAATCATACCGGATCTCAATTGCCCGAAAGCCGCTGTTTAAGGCAAACCGTACCGCATACATGGCTCCCAGCATCTCTCCGGAGACATTTCGCTGTTTCAGGGAGTCCGGGTTATCCCCATTGCCGTATTCTGTATAGATCCGCCCGTCTGAAAGGATGAAAATACAGCCAAAGCCATATTTTTTCAATGCATCCTGATAGCTTCCGTCCACGTAAGCCAAAAGTTCTCCCGGTGCCGGGCAGTCTTTGTCTTCCGCATTTTCCGGGTATCTTCCCAGTCCCTGCCATTCTACCATAGCTTGTCTCCTTTTCCTGTCCGGTTGATGTATTTACCGGATAAAGTTGGTCTTCTTCGCCAGCTCTCTCTCCGGGAAGTTCACACCGGCTGCTTTGCCTGCTTCAATGCATTTTAACAGCCATGCCATATTGTTACCCAGGGTACGCATGGTCTGCATACCTTCCAGATCCTGCTTTACCTCTTCCGGGGTATTGCCGTGCACCTGGTTCCAGTACTGGCTGGATACTACCGGCATGCAGTTGATGGTAAAGTATTTGTTCAGCTGGTCAAAAGCCGCGGAGGCTCCGCCACGTCTGCAGCTGACAACGCAGGCGCCGGGCTTCCCCTGGAACAGTGTGCTCTTACCGTAAAAAGCACGGTCTAAGAAAGAAGTGATCATTCCCGATGCGGAAGCATAATGTACCGGAGATCCGAATACGAATCCGTCTGCGGTCTTTGCTTTTTCCACGAATTCATTGACGCCGTCCTCACGGAAGCATTTTCCGGTCTTCAGGCAGGCACCGCAGCCGATGCATCCGGCAATGGGCTGTACTCCCACCTGAATGATCTCTGTCTCGATACCGTTCTTCTCCAATGCTCCCGCTACCTCTTCCAGCGCGGTATAGGTACATCCCTTCGCATGTCCGCTTCCGTTCACCAGTAATACTTTCATTGTTCTCTACCTCTTTTTCTCAAAATATGTTATGATTTTTCTGATGATTATTTTCAGAAAGGTTATCTCTCATGAATCGCAGAATATTATCCTTTGTTATATCCTTGTTGCTCTTAGGGTTCTCCGTGCGGCTGCTGTCCGCTTATGTAGTGCAGCTCTATTTCGTATCCGGAGATTCCATGGCACCGACTTATACTTCCGGTCAGCCGGTTCTCATCCAAAAATGGGGGCTTCCCGACTGTCTTGACCGGGACGATATCGTCATTATCCACAGTGAAAACCTCCACCGTGATATCGTAAAACGGATCGTTGCCCTGCCCGGAGACACGGTACAGGTCACCGGCGGCATCCTCTATGTCAATGCTGCCCCGGAGGAGAATCCGTATCATCTGCCCGCTATGGAAGACGCCGGCAATGCTGCCTCTCCCATCACACTCGGCGACGGAGAATACTTCGTCCTCGGTGACAACCGCAATGCAAGCATTGACAGCCGGTTCGACGAGGTGGGGATCATCTCTTCCGATAATATCATAGGAAAAGTTATCGATTAAATTCCCTGCCCGTAGGCACCATAGTGGTCATGTCCTGTGCGTGACCTGTCTGAATATATTCTGTCATGATACCTTCTTTGTTAAACTCGTAATATAGGAACCGTCGTTCTCTGCTGTCATTTTCCTGCCAGTCAAAGATTTCATTGCTCCCCTCTCCGTCCATCAGCCTCTCATAAGCTCCGGGCAGATCCTCATAAGCAACAGGAATCTGCGATGTCTGCATGGCATCATGGGTTTCCCCTCTGCCTTTTACCAGGAACAGAGCTGCCTGTCTCATAAATTCATACTCACTGGTATAATCACCGTTATAGCCATGATCCGCCATGATGATCAGTGCCGTATCATCGTAGGCACCGCTCTTTTTTAATGCATCAATATACATGGTTGCCAGAGTGATCGACGCTTCCGCATTCTGTCTGTAGGTTCCGTCTTTCATATCAATGATATTACAATCCTCATCGTATATGAACGGCGTATGTGCTCCCATCAGATGGATGAACTTAAAACGTTTCTGTGTATCATCCATGACAATTTCATTATCCTCCAGATCTCCTTTGAAGTAATAATTCTCGGAATTAAATCCTTTATAGCCGCAATCCACCAGAATCTCTTCATCAAATCCGGATTTTTTGGTCATGCAGAATCTCTTCAAATCAAAAGGTGCATATCGAAATCCCACTAATTTCAGTTCCTGTTTTGCCAGTCCTGTCCAGGAATTCACATGATAATTGGCAATAATGATATTGTCAAAATCAGAAAGTGCATTTTCATCCTGTGTGTAAAGTTCGTCCTCATACAGATCTATCAGATATCCCCGTTCCTTCAGTGCAGTAAATAACGGAGAACCGGAATACACGCCGTTCATATTTTCAAAATAAGTGAAATCTGCAAAGGTCTCCCGATATTCCGGATGCTCTGAAAGCAGTTCCGTAAATTCTCTGGAGTCAAAACTGTCCAGTACCAGGATCACAAAATTTTCATTCTGCGACATCGTGAATTCATCTTTCTGTGTCACATACAGTTGCGTGGACTCTTTTTGGGGAGGGTTCGTAACTACGATGCTGACTCCCGTCACAAGAAGCATTAACGTCATGCATCCGCTGATAAACATCAGAACGTTTTCAAACATTCTGCCCTTCAGGAAAATCAGAAGCATTACCACGATTACCGCAACAATTCCACAGTGGCATATATAAATAAAATAAAACTAATCGCCAGGGATATAAAAATCCCCGGCAATAGTTTTTCTTTCGACAGTTTTCTATCAGCAGTACTCTTATTCACGTTCTGTATCTCCCTATATAGTTCTTGTATCTTCCCTTATCGGTTATATTCGTTCCCGGTAGGAATCATGGTGTCTCTGTCGAAAGCATACCCGGTCTGCATATATTCTGTCATATGATTTTCATCCAGGAAGGAGTATTTGATGAAACGTCGTTCCCTCGTATCTCCCTCTTTCCAGTCAAATACAGTATCACTTTTTGCTCCGTCCAGCAGACGCACATATGCTTCCTGCAAATCTACAAAGCTGATGGGAGCCTGTGATATCTGCATGGTATCATGACTTTCATTGATTCCTTTGATCATTAACAACGGACACTGACGCATCCAGGCTTCCTCTCCTGATTCACCAAGGCTTCCGTTATATCCGTGATCCGCCATAATCATAAGAGCAGTATTATCGTATGCTCCGCTCCCACGCAGTTGTTCCACATAATCCATCGCCCCAAGCATTACTGCCTCTACACTCTGATCATAAGTTCCATCATGTTCATCAATAATATTCATATCTTTATCATAAATGAACGGAACATGGGCTCCATCCAAATGGATAAATTTAAACTTAGGATTTGAACTTTCCGTGGTAATTTCGGTCTCATCCACTCTCGCTTTGAATTGGTAATCTATCGCGCTGAAGCTTTTCTCTTCTCCTGCATTTTCCACCCGCAGCAGTTCTGTAAACGCAGCTGTTTTAAAAATACATTTTTTCTTCAGTTCAAACGGCGCATAACGGAATCCAATCAACTTCAGCAGCGGTTTGGTAAATTTCACATAAGAGCTCAGCTTGTAATCTACCCGATATACATTGCTGAACATCTGGGCAACATCATCATCCATGTACAGTTCCGTGTCGCAGAGTTCCATGTTGTATCCGCGCTGCTGCACCTCCTGAAACAAGGGAGATTCCTGATATACCCGCCGCATGTAATCGTCAAAATCTTCATCGTTCTCATACCAGTCTCCGGAGAGAATGTAAGGAACGGAGCGCTCTGTGCAAGAATATGCTCCTACTGTATTTTCAAAATAAGTAAAATCCCGGAAACCTTCCTTATATTCCGGATGCTCCGCCAACAGTTCCGTAAATGTTCTGGCATCCACGGAATCCAGCAACAGAATCACGAAATTCTGGTCCTCCGACATCACAAACTGCTTGTCGCCGCCGATCTGATAATGTGCTCTCTCATTCAGTGCACCACTGGTAAGTGTCTCACTCAATGCGGTAATCAACAGCATCAGTGTCAGTGCACCGCTAAGATACATTACCGTTTTGGAGAAAAGATCTTTTTTCAAAAAAACACACATGAGAATGGCAATGACAGTCACAATGCCCCACAGGATCAGGTCTTCTGTCCGGATAACCGTATAATTATCCCAGTTGATGGTAGTTCCATCCAGGGGAGGCAGATTCTTCACCAGGAAATTGCCGCGAATATAGGTGCTGATCAGTACGATAAATCCGCCTGCCAGACCGATACGGTAAAGGATTGGATGAATCAGCCACATCACAAAATATGCCAGACACATCACCAGGGCAGCAATCAAAAACAGCCCTAACGATGCCGTGATCAGTATTCCATAATCAAACCAGAATTCCGATATATTGCTGCAGTACAGATCCACCGGTGCATACAGGAATACCAGGAACGCGATAGCTATCACGATTCCCGGCAGTAATTGTTTCTTATCCCGTTTTTTCATTTCTGAATTTTTCTCCTGCTTATTTGTCCTGCTTGTCCTCTGCCTGATCCAGCATGATATCGTCGGACTCTACTTCTTTGTTTCTGTTCTCATCGATACCAAGGCTCTTGTCGATCTTCTTTTTTGCCTTTCTCCAGTAAATACCGGCTGCGGCACCTACTGCAATAACAACTCCCGCTACTGCCTGAATGGCATAGTTCATAACGGAAGGATCAATATAGGCATCTGCGGTACCGGAGAACAGTACTGCGAATGCTGCTGCGAAAAATGTAACCTGTGCGATTTTGCTTAATTTCTTCATGATTTTACCTCTTTCTTTTACTTTTTATCTATTTGTAATTTTTGTTTTGTAGCTTATTGTTCTTTTGCTTTTTTGATCTGTTCCTGAACTGCCTGTACGATGTATTTCGCACCTACTTCAGCACTGTTGCCCAGGTTATATACATACTCTTCCACGAATTTTTCAATTCTGTCATGATAAGCATCTTTCTGTTCCAGCAGATTTCTGACCTTACTTTCAGTCTCTTCTGTCTTCGCAGGATCCAGACGATCTCCGATGACATCACGCATCCAGATATTGATGGGTACGGTGTCGATCTTCTGATACTCGGGGTTCATGACTTTCATGGGAGTATCCACGAATAATACCGGCTTGTTCGTCGTGAATGCATATTCATAAGCGATACCGGACCAGTCAGTCACCAACAGATCTGCCTCAAATACCGTGCTGTTGGAAGAGAAGTCGGTCTGGATCTCGATATCCGGATTGTTCGCATAGCGCTCTTTCAGGCGGTCCATCTTATCCTGCTGTAAACGTACCTGCTGGGGATGAGGACGTACTACCACTTCATAGCCCTTACCTGCCAAGTCATCCAGCATGCCTTCCAGACAGCTGTCCACAATATTGTCCTTCTGCCAGGAGGGAGCGATGAGAATATGTTTTTTCTCATGAGGTGGCATGTCTGCCTTCTTGTAATCTTCGATCATGCGGTCTAACAGACAGTATCCCCAGTCGATCAGCTTCTTGGGAGGCAGACCGTAGGCTTCCTCTGTCTTGCGGATCTCTTCGGTATGATGTTTACCGACACAATACACCGTATCGTAATGATCCATGGAACCGGTACGCATAGTCATGTTCAGACTGTCCATGCAGTGAGGAATGTAGATATATTCAATATCTTTTCTCACATAGCTGCGCTTGATGTGGAAATTCTCAATATCCGGCATGGTCATAACAACCACATCCGCATCCATCTTCATCATCAGAGTGATCATTTTCTTCTCCCCGATATAATAGGCACGGATCTTGTTCTCTTTCTCTGCCAGTGCGAAGATCTGATCCTCAGGATCACTGGTGACATAATGGATGGTCAGATTCGTATGAGCTAACAGCCATTCTATAATTCCCTGATAATATTTATAGAAACCACTGCTCTCGGAATAAAATACGAGATGCTTATTCACCACAGAAAAGAAACGCTTGAAGTCCTTCTTCTCTCTCTTGGCATAGGGATTTCTCGCAAAAGGCTTTTTCTTGCCACCGATGGACTGTAATTCTGCCAGTTCCTGTTTGCTGGCTTCCAGTGCTTCATAATCCACATAATCCTTGGGGTTGATTGCCCAGTTCAACAGATAGAGCTGTAAAATAGCGAACAGATTGCTGACAACCCAATATAATGCCACACCTGCCGGAACGAACCATCCCAGATACAGGGACAGACCTACGGAAAATGCCATCATACCGTATTTGTTCAGCTTGGACTGTTCTGCCTGAATCACATTGGATGCATTCTGTGCCACACACAGAAGCCATGCGGAAACACCTGCCACGATAGGTACGACAATATCAATGCCACCCACCTCGGAAGGGATCCAGCTTAAGTTGATTCCGCCGAAATCCAGGGAGATTCCCTGTACCTGCTGTAATGCAGCCGCAATATCCACACCGGCAAGTCCGCTCTGCAATGCTGCGAACTGCTCTGCGTATTTACCGCTCTTGATCATCTCCACTACTGTAAGCTGAATGGAAGAACTCTCCGGATTCACCCCTGCCAGGCTGATTGCCAGTCCGTTAAATGCAGTGATCACATTCTGAGACATATGCAGCAGATAATCCAGTGGATGATAGATAACCTCCACCAGTCCCATCAGCAGAATCAGCTGTACTGCCAGGGGAATCAGGGATGCCAGGGGATTATATTTTTCTCTCTTAAATATTTTAGACTGTTCGTCTGCGATCCGATCCGCATCTCCAAAATGCTTTGCCTTGATTCTATTGATCTCCGGCTGCATTTTAACCATTTTAATGGAGTTCTTCTGTACCCAGACAGATACCGGCAAAAGAACGATCTTACTGATCAGTGTGAACAAAATAATAGCCAGGCCGTAATTATGTGCCACATAATAGCAGAAGTACATAACATATCCTAACGATTCTGAAAGTATTCGCATGATATCTTTCTCCTTTTAGCCAATAGTATTAATTATATACATAATCCTGCATTTTTTCAACCTAATGTTCAAAAAGCAGGCAGAATCTTCCGTTCATGGAACAAAAAATTCTGCCTGTCCGTTATTCGTTATTCTTCTGTCGGCTTCTCGTAGTAAGCGAAGTCGTTCTTTCCGTTTTTCTTGACCTTATACATGGCGTCGTCCGCGCATACGATCAGCCGCTCCAGATCTTTCATGAATTTGCTGCGGTTCGGCAGTCCGGTCAGGAAGTCATGCTGTGATGCCGATTCTATGATCTCTCCGGCGGGCTCTAACTCCTGTAACAGCTTTCTTCTGCGTAAGTATAGGAACAGATTCGTCACATAGCTGCCCAGCATCTCATAGCCCTTCAGGACACATACTGCGTATTTTCATCTCACAATCGGTACACATATGACGATATTCTCCGCTCATCTTCAGTGCGTCGGTCTCCACACTCTGTCCGCAGATATCACAGCAGGGGCTGTAACTGTGGGCACGTAAAAATGTAGTCATTGCTGTAATGCACTCATTTGTGGCATTTTTCAATTTTTCCCCATTGGACTGTAATTTTACGCTGACCCAGATGTCCATATTTTTCTGAGACAGATAGCCGATGTTCTTGTTACTTTTCACAAATTTCCTGACGGTCTTCTTATCAAGTACGGAACCGTCTGCGCTCTTCGCCACTGTATGCAATGTACTGCCTTGCAACCCTATGAGACTTTTTTGATCATTTTTGAGTAATTAAATCAAAAAACTGCAGGTTAGATCCTATAATCCCCTGCAGTTCTGATTTGCTTCTTACTTTAAATATGTTCTTAAAATGTTTTTATGTTCTGTCTGCTGCTTCTTAGCACTTGATCTCAAGGTAGCCTAACAGTTTGCTCATATCATACTCTTCCAGTACGCCCAGGTTGGAATCATAGAATTTTCCATCGTAATGTACCAGGTAGTGGCAGAAACGTCCCATTTTCTCCATCATGATGCAGCACTTAGGCAGTACAGCGGGTCTCCCTTCGGTATATACGATGATGTCGGTATGATCAATGCCGTAGTAGTTCAGTGCGGAGATCACGCGGCCCATGGTAGCCTGCCACTCTCTGCAGTCCATAACGCTGATAACTTCTGCAATGGTAACACCTGCAAGCATTGCTACACATGCCTGACCGCACAGACCGTCTTCGGGCTGGATGATTACGTTCATGCTGTCGATCTTACGGATAGGCTTCTCAAAGCTGTAAGGGCTGTTCTGGTCCATACGGATCAGAGAACCGTTCACATGTAACAGGATTTTGTGAGTTGCACCAAGCTCTACCTTTACTGCATTCTCATCGGTGATCACAATTTCATAGTTACCCTTCTCCTTGGGATGAAGCTCACACTCGATAATGTTGTTGTCCAGAACAACATCTCCCTTGATGACTTCTCTCTGCTTACATACTTCCCATACATTAAAAGGAATCTGAATGGTATATCCGGCATCCTTTTTTTCTACTTTAGATTCAAAAAAATATCTCATGATTCATTCCTCCGTTGCTTTTGCTGTTCCCGAATATTCTCTTAAGAAAAAGATTTACGAAAGCGGTTACA
>CAVGMD010000057.1:0-18240 GCA_963630275.1 Bacteroidaceae bacterium
ACAGTAAGCACTTAGCCAGGTTAGCACGAGCACCGAAGAACTGGATTTCCTTACCGGTCTGAGTAGCGGATACACAGCAGCAGATGCTGTAGTCATCGCCCCAGATAGGCTTCATAACGTCATCGTTCTCGTACTGGATGGAAGAAGTATTAACAGAAATCTTAGCTGCGTACTTCTTGAAGTTCTCAGGCAGAGCGCTGGAGTACAGAACGGTCAGGTTCGGCTCGGGGCTGGGTCCCATGTTCTCCAGAGTATGCAGGAAACGATAGTCGTTCTTGGTAACCATATGACGGCCGTCCATTCCGATACCACCAACTTCCAGAGTAGCCCATACAGGGTCGCCGGAGAACAGCTGGTTGTAAGAAGGAATACGAGCGAACTTAACCATACGGAACTTCATGGTCAGATGGTCAACCAGCTCCTGAGCTTCTTTCTCAGTCAGGGTGCCTTCTTTTAAGTCTCTCTCAATATAGATATCCAGGAAAGTGGAGATACGTCCAACGGACATAGCTGCACCGTTCTGGGTCTTGATAGCTGCCAGGTAACCGAAGTATAACCACTGGATAGCTTCCTTAGCGTTGGTAGCGGGTGCGGAAATATCGTAGCCATAGATCTTAGCCATTTCCTTCATGCCCTTCAGAGCCTTGATCTGCTCAGAGATCTCTTCTCTCAGACGAATGATCTCTTCGGTCATAACGCCGGTACCACAGTTCTTCTTATCCTCTTCCTTCTTCTGGATCAGGAAATCAATACCGTACAGAGCAACTCTTCTGTAGTCGCCTACGATACGTCCACGACCATAGGTGTCGGGAAGACCGGTAACGATATGAGTATGACGAGCAACCTTCATCTCATCGGTATAAGCATCAAATACTGCCTGGTTGTGAGTCTTGTGATACTCGTTGAAGATCTTGTCGAATTTAGGGTTAACTTCATAACCATAGGTGCTTGCAGCCTGCTGAGCCATCTTAATACCACCATAAGGCATGAATGCTCTCTTTAAAGGCTTGTCTGTCTGCAGACCAACGATCTGCTCCAGATCCTTCATAGACTCGTCAATATAGCCAGGGCCATAAGCGGTCAGACCGGATACAACCTCGGTCTCGCACTCCAGAACGCCGTCATGCTCACGCTCTTCCTTCTGTAACTCCTGAAGTCTGCCCCAAAGCTTATCAGTAGCCTCGGTAGATCCTTCCAGGAAGCTCTCATCTCCATCATACGGAGTGTAGTTGGTCTGGATGAAGTTACGTACGTTGACGTCTACATCCCAATGGCCATCTTTTTTAAAGCTTCTCCATGCTTCTGCCATGAAAATTTACCTCCTTCTGGTAAAAAACAATTAATATTATCAACTGAGAGTACCGTTTTCACTGGTATCCCAAGCTGTTTCTTTACGTTAAAAGTGTACTACCTGACAAGGGTAAGTGTCAACCTTTTTAGGGAATGTACACGCTTTTGTACATCAGCTCTGACATGAAAAAGAGGGTGCCGTGCGTGGGTGCTTGCACATAAAGCACGAAAACCTCTTTTTCATGTCAGAGCTGATGTTGGGAGCATGCTGATGTACAAGAATATTCTTGTAATCTTTTGGGGAAAGTATTATACTAAAAAAGCCTTATACGGCAGAAAGGAGACCGATATGACCGGAGTAACAAAAGACATGACCATTGGTGAGATCTTACGTGCCAATCCTGAAGTAGCTCCCGTACTCCTCGATGCAGGAATGCATTGCCTGGGATGCCCTGCTTCACAGGGAGAGACCCTGGAAGAGGCAGCTATGGTACATGGCATTGATGTAGATGAGCTTATGAAAGTGATCGAGGAGATGTAAGATCATAAGATCGCTTTATAAAATAAGAGAGCCCCGGAAATGGGAACTCTCTTATTTTTTATTTTGAAATATTCTACAATCTACACATTTGCAAGACTCTGCAGGGCATGAGCTGCAATCAATGTCGTGCAATGCTCCTCTAAGAATGTCCGGCTCGCTGCGGTGGACCGCTTGGGAATTCCGTATTCCGAGATCACGTTGCAGACTCTGTCGAAGACATCGCGGTCTCCCGGTCCCTGTGTGAGGACGAGATAATAGGCGTTCCCCTCTTCGTGGTACAGGGTGCTGAAGCCATGATAGTGACCGGCAGTCACGGTAGCAGCGTTAATTACCTGATTCAGAGTATCCATACGGAACAGGCGGGATCTGACAGCATCATTTTCCTCGGGAGCGGGAGCAGCAGGTGTCTCGGCTGCAGCCTCCTCATTCTGGATGCGGCGGAACAGATCCAGAACCTCATCTGCGGAACTGCTGTCACCATCCTCGTCGGTATCTTCCGTAACGGAAGGTGCAAAGCGGGAAAAACGGGTATCCAGTTCATCCGGGTCTTCCACTTTCGTAATGATCAGTACGATACAATCCGCATTCAGCGGAATGGCCTCGATCATCAGGGGAATATCCTCTGCCTCAAAACCAAATTCAAAATTGGCCTGCTGCATCATGTCACGGAACAGAGATTTTGCTTTTTCCGTGCCGTAAGCGAGTTCACTTATTTTCAATTCACGGCTGGCGAGATCCTCGCGGGTCAGCGTGCAGCGAATCTGATTATCATTTACTTTTTCAATTTTCATGCGACAACACTTCCTTTCTGCCTTCGCATTGGTATGGTATATAGCTTATACTTTCCCTATATTTTAGTCAATAGACGCAGTTCACTCTTTAAAAAAATTTAATAAAACAGCTTGCAAAACAGTACATGAAAGTATATAATCTAACCCATAGATGCCTCTGATACTCCGGTACGGAGAGGAGGCTGACAGTTTTTTCTTATTCTTGTTGATTTACTAGGAACGATTCGTTCCATTTCATCCCATTTTTATTTGTTATGCAGATAGCTGTTAATGTATTAGGGCATTTATAGGTTATGCGCATCTGTAAAATATAGTATGGAGATGTCTTACAGGCATATACGTGTCTGGTCATAATATTTCAACGGATAATTTCACAATCATAATTCCAAATTTTTTATTTTTTTACAAGTACTGTCAGAGGCATTTATACTTAATTTAAGAGGTATCTGCAAGAAAGCGGCAACGAAAAGCGTCTCACGAATACTTTTGGTCAAAGGCTGCTGCAAACGGCGGATACCACAATTTACTCCTATATAGGGGCAGAAAGTGTCAGCTCACACACGTGAGAAGATCTGAAATTCGAAAAAGGGAATGCACTGCAGGAGCGCAAAACGGGATTGCCTCTCTGGCTGTGTCCTGCAGTGTATACAATGAACGAATGAACTTTTATGTGTTCCTTGTATTATATAGAGGAACTGTGATAGAATAAAACTGTTCTGCCGAAATGGGGCGGGATGTAAGAACGGGCAAAAACGATGCAGGTAAGACCTGCGGATGGGAGCACATATGAAGAAAAAAATATTACCGGTGATCATTGCGATTCTGCTGATCCTTGTGATCGGGGGTGTGACACTGGGCAAAGTGCTGTTGGATAAATATTCCTACAGCAAAGAAGAGGCAGACTGGAATGAATTCTATCAGGTGTCGGAGGCAGACAGAAGCGCCATTATCTTACAGGATGAGATGGTGGAGGAGCAGGCTCTTATCAGAGACAGCGTCTGCTATTTTGATCTGGCAACTGTCCATAAATATATGAACGAAGTGTTTTATGCGGATATGACGGAGAACCTGCTGTTATATGCCACTCCGACGGAAGTGATCCGGACGGTGTTCGGCGAGACATCCTACAGCACAACGGAAGGAACACAGGATGCAGGCTATGTCATCAGCTTTACGGAAGGGGATACCGTATATGTGGCAGCGGATTATGTAAAGCTGTTCACGAATTACTCCTATGAATGCTATGACAGACACGTACAGGTCTATACGGAATGGGGTACCAGACAGGTGGCGCAGCTGAAAAAGGATACGGCAGTCCGTTTACGGGGCGGTGTGAAGAGCCCAATCCTGACTGAGGCGGCGAAGGGAGATACCCTGGAGATCTTAGAGCAGATGGAGACCTGGAGCAAAGTAAAGACTGCGGATTCCGTGATCGGTTATGTGGAGAACAAACGTCTGGGAGACATCACGGAAGAGACCGAAACCCCGGTGACGGATTATCAGGAACCGGAATATACTTCACTCACCGGTGACAGCAAGATCTGCCTGGGATGGCATTCCATCGGTGGTGTCGGCGGTAACGATACGCTGTATTCCATGGTATCCGGTACGAAGGGAATGAACGTGATCGCACCTACCTGGTTCAGTATGACCGATGAGTACGGAGCATTCCGAAGCTTTGCAACAGCGGATTATGTCACAACTGCCCACAATATGGGACTGCAGGTATGGGGCGTGCTGGACAACTTTAATTACGCCAATGAGACCGGCACTTCCATCAGTACCCTGAATATGCTGTCCTCTACCACCAGCAGACAGACCTTGGTGCAGAATGTGACGGATGCGGCTGTCAGCCTGGGACTGGATGGCATCAATGTAGACTTTGAGCAGTTGAGCAGCGACTGCGGACCTCATTATGTGGAATTCTTAAGAGAACTTTCCATTCAGTGCCGCAACAAGGGACTGGTACTGTCTATAGACAATTATGTACCCTTTAATTTCAATGATTATTACCGCCTGGATATCCAGGGACAGGTTGCCGATTATGTCATCATCATGGGATATGATGAGCACTGGCATGGCAGCAAGGATCCCGGAAGCGTGGCAAGTATCAGCTATGTATCCGATGGACTGGACAGAACCCTGCAGGAGGTTCCGGCGAATAAGGTGGTCAATGCACTTCCGTTCTACACGATCCTGTGGAAGACTGAGGGAACCGATGTGACGGATGAATACATTACCATGCGCAATGAGGCGGATTTCATGAGCAGAGCAGGTGTGACGGCAGAGTGGAACGAAGAGACCTGCCAGAATTATGCGGAGTGGACCTCCGGCAACGCTACCTACCAGATCTGGCTGGAGGATGCGGAATCCATCGCCGTGAAGCTGAACATGATGACAACGAAGAATATCGGTGGTGTGGCAGTATGGCGACTGGGCTACGGAACACAGGCAGCTTGGGAACTGATTAACGCATACCTGCAGTAATGATGTGATTTGAAATAAGACGACATAAAAAATCCTGACCGTATATGTGATACGGTCAGGATTTTTGCGTTCATAGAATTAATTTCTTACAGATTATGCATTTTTCTTGCGAAGTGCATATCCGGATACTACGAAGAGAACAGCGGCACCTGCCAGGTAAAGAGGAAATGCGTTCTCACCGGTCTTTGGTACGTTGTCATACTCACCGGAGGTGGCAGTTGTGGTAGTAGTGTTAGTAGTGGCAGCGGCTGCGGTGGTTTCAGAAGTTGCAGCTTCTGTGGTAGTTGTGGTGGCTGCGGGAGCGGTCTTGCTGTAATACTGCTCCTCGGTCTTTACAGAACCATCATAGATATCCAGTTTATTTTTTGCAAAGTTGTAATATTCAAAATAAGTACGCTGATCTACGTTATCTTTTGCAATCAGATGATTTACGGTACCCTGGCATCCGATGTAAGCGTGCAGGTTGTTCAGTCCGGTACCCATACCCAGCATTTCCAGCGTGTCTACATTATTAATGAAAGTAGCATGTGCGGAACCATATACATAAGCATGAGTTACATCACCGTTAATGGAAGCAGTGGAACCGTCCAGAATATACACAGAATCATAACCCTTTGCGGTAGGTACTACGGTGGCAGCGGTATTAACAGTCAGGTTACCCAGACGAACCGGGAAGTTCAGGTCGAAAGTAGGAGAGGAAGCATCGGTTTCGATGACAACATAATCGCCATCCTTGATGTCCTGCATCATGTAGTAGGTCTCACGGTGAAATGCATTGTCATCCCATGCGGAAGCTACTTCAAAATACCAGCCGGAACCGTGGGTGGTGGTGCTCTCCAGATAACGTACCACATAAGTGGTGGGCTCAGCTGCTTTTGCCGTAATCTTACCCAGGACCGGTGCGGTCAGGCAGACAGCTGCCAAAGTAAGCAGTGTAACAAATTTTTTCAGTTTTTTCATAAGAAAATCCTCCTGATAGTTAGTGGGTTATTCCTGTACGGGTAGGTAGTGGTCGCCGGGTTCGATTTCTTTGGCAACGACTACAAACCGACCCTGTTCTACATGGTAGACGCAGGTGGACAGGGTCAGGAAATGGTCTCCGAACTCTGCCGTGACGCCGGTATCGTACTGGGATAACTGCTTGATATTGTTATAAAAGTCATCAAATTCTTCCTGGGTATCTGCCTGGAAAAATTTGTAGAACTTAAATACCTGATCTGTTTTCCGATAGACCTGGGAGCGGAAGACAGCGATAACCTCGTAATTTCGCTCGCACTCCTCGGTATACAGGATGATGTATTTGTGCTCCCCGTAAAAGGTAAAGCTTTCATAATCCGTCAGATTGCCGAACATGGCACCGGACTTCATATTGTGACCGTGGATGATAAGGTTCGTCGTCAGAGGATCCATGCAGCTCTCATCGTCGAGGAGCAGACAGCCGTTCTTATTCTCACTGCCATCGAAGGCACGGTAGAGATAATAGGTCTCGTCCTTGGGCGTCCACATGACAGGATAGTCGATCTCCGTACCGGGGATTTGCAGCCATGCCACCATATCGCTGTTGGCAGCAAAGCTGTCAGCGTACGGATTGGGAACACGGTCGAACTCTTCTGTGGGAGCAGGTGTCTCTTCTGCGGATTCTGTGGGGGCGGAGGCAACAGCCTCAGTGACATCCGCGGAAGCGTCCGTGCTGCCCTCGGTAACAGCCGTGGGACGTAATTCGTCCAGGGATTCCTCCATGCGGTGGTCATCTATATGACCTCTTACAAACAGAATAACCGCTGCCAGAATACATATTCCAGCGAAGATAAATAAAATTGTGGATAAAATATTTTTATTCGATTTCATGTGTTTATTATACGCTGAACCGGTGACAGGATGCAATAGGTGAAAACAAAAGGATTTCTTAATTTTCGGAAGATATTTCCACGGAAGAAAGCATATAAAATCATTGAGACATAAAGTTACGGAGACAGGGATGGAACAACAGAAAACGTTACGTGTCATTATGGTATGTCTGCTACTGATTGCCATGGCGGCAGTGGGCAGGGAGACGGCGGTGTATGTGGAGACGGTAAATGCGGTCAGCGCACTTAAGGAGGAACAACATACCCCGGGTGAGGGAGCCCCCGTGGTAGTGATCGATGCGGGGCACGGCGGGGATGATCCCGGGAAGATCGGGATCAACGGAAGTTTAGAGAAGGATATTAACTTATGTATTGTTAAAAAACTTGCGGGATATCTGGAGGCGGAAGGCGTGCGGGTGGTACTGACCAGAGAGACGGAAGAAGGGCTGTACGGTGCGCATGCTTCCAATAAAAAGGTACAGGATATGAAGCGCAGGATCGAGAAGATAGAAGAGACGGATCCGATCCTTACGGTAAGCATCCACCAGAACAGCTATCCGGAGGAGTATGTTCATGGTGCCCAGGTCTTCTATTATAATGGAAGCAACGGCGGGCAGAAGCTGGCGGAATTACTCCAGAAGCAGATGACAACAGATCTGGATCCGGAGAATCACAGACAGATTAAGGCAAATGACAGCTATTATCTTCTGAAAAAAACGAAAGGAACCATCGTGATCGTGGAGTGCGGATTCCTGTCGAATGCGGCGGAAGCAGAAAAACTGTGTAATGAGACATATCAGGACAGAGTGGCATGGTCGATCCATAAGGGAATTTTACAATATATAGCACAACTGGAAAATCAAAACAGGGAAAACCGATAAGAAACAATCTTTCCATTTTATATCGTATATGTTATACTATATCCAAATGCATTATAATGAGTGCCGATAACAGAAGGTAGAAAAATGGATACTGAAATCATAAAAATTCATCCCGGAGAGGGGCCTGTCAGTGAAGAAGATGACAGGAAACTGCAGGCTGCGGGAGAGATCCTGAAAAGGGGTGGACTGGTGGCGTTTCCCACAGAGACCGTGTACGGTCTGGGCGGAGATGCACTGAATCCCACATCCTCTCAGAAAATTTACGCCGCGAAAGGCAGACCTTCCGATAATCCTCTGATCGTTCATATCTATCGGTTTGAAGATATCGAGAAGATCACGAGTAAGGTACCGGAAGAAGCAAAAAAAATAGCAGATGCTTTCTGGCCGGGACCGCTGACCATGATCCTGCCGAAGTCCGATGCGGTACCGCACGAGACCACCGGAGGACTGGATACGGTAGCCATCCGGATGCCGTCACACGCGGCGGCACAGAAGCTGATTCAATACAGCGGCGGCTATATTGCAGCCCCCAGTGCCAATACTTCCGGCAAGCCCAGCCCCACCGTGGCAAAATATGTGGTGGAGGATATGATGGGACGAATCGATGCCATCATCGACGGCGGAGAAGTGGGAATCGGACTGGAATCCACCATTATCGATCTGACGGTGACCCCGCCGCAGATCTTAAGACCGGGATACATCACCCAGGAGAAACTGAGTGCGGTACTGGGAACCGTGGATACGGATACCACGATCCTGCGGGCAGACAGTGGACAGGCGCCCAAGGCTCCCGGTATGAAATACAGGCATTACGCGCCGAAGGGAGAACTCACCATCGTAGAGGGAGCACCCGAAGAGGTCAGAGAGTATATTAACCGGGCAGCAGCCGCGGACCATGCGGCGGGAGAGAAGACCGGCATCATCGGAACGGAAGAAATGCTCTCCGGCTATACCGCGGATGTGGTAAAAAGTGTCGGCAGCCGTAAGGACGAGGACAGCATCGCCAGACATTTATATACCATTTTAAGAGAATTCGATGATGAAGGCGTAACGAAGATCTATTCCGAAGGATTTTCCACGGAGGGCTTCGGACAGGCAATCATGAACCGTCTGTTAAAAGCAGCGGGACATAAAGTGGTAACGCTGTAAGCGTAAACAAGGAGGATAAAATAAAATGATAGCAATCGCAAGTGATCATGGCGGATATGATCTGAAAGAGAAAGTTAAGAAATATTTAGAGGAGAAAAATATTCCCGTTCAGGATTTCGGATGTGACAGCAAGGCAAGCTGCGATTACCCCGTATTCGGACATGCAGCGGCAAAGGCTGTGGCAGATGGTACCTGTGAGAAGGGTATCGTCATCTGCACCACCGGTATCGGCATCAGCATTTCCGCTAATAAAGTACAGGGCATCCGCTGCGCACTCTGCTCCGATCCCCTGTCTGCGAAAATGACCAGACTGCACAATGATGCCAACATGCTGGCAATGGGTGCGGGTATCGTAGGTGAGAACCTGGCATTGGAGATTGTGGAGACTTTCCTGAATACACCTTTTTCCGGAGAAGAGAGACACAGCCGCAGAATCAGCCTGATCGAAGAGATCTAAGGCACAAAATACAACTAACAACACTAAAATACAGGAGGACAACAATATGTCAAAAGTAGTAGTTATGGATCATCCCTTAATCGAGCAGAAGATCGGAATCATCCGCAGAAAGGAGACCGGTACCAAGGATTTCAGACAGAACATCAGTGAGATCGCAATGCTGATCGGTTATGAAGCAACCAAGGATCTGCCTTTAGAGGAAGTAGAGATCGAGACTCCTATCTGCAAGACTACCGTAAAACAGTTAAAGGGTAAGAAGCTGGCACTGGTACCCATCCTGCGTGCAGGTCTTGGTATGGTAGACGGAATGCTGTCCCTGATTCCCGCTGCAAAGGTAGGACATATCGGATTGTATCGTGATCCTGAGACCTTAAAGCCCGTAGAATATTACTGCAAACTGCCCGCAGACTGCGCAGAGCGTGAAGTATTTGTCGTAGATCCCATGCTGGCAACCGGTGGCTCTTCCATCGCAGCGATCCAGCTGCTGAAGGACAAGGGCTGCAAGAGCATCCGTCTGCTGTGCATCATCGCTGCACCCGAAGGCGTGAAGGCAATGCAGGAAGCACATCCCGATGTAGATATTTATATCGGAGCACTGGATCAGAAGCTGAATGACCACGGATATATCGTTCCCGGACTAGGAGATGCAGGAGACCGTATTTTCGGTACCAAATAAAGGAGACACCAATGAGTGCCAAGCGCAGTGACTATATCAGCTGGGATGAATATTTTATGGGGGTAGCCCACCTGTCGGGAATGCGGTCCAAGGATCCGAATACCCAGGTGGGAGCCTGTATTGTCAGCCCGGACAACAAGATTCTGTCCATGGGATACAATGGGTTCCCCAAGGGTTGTTCCGATGATGAGTTCCCCTGGGAGAGGGAGAACGACGAGGATAGTAATCTGACAAAATATCCTTTTGTGACACATAGTGAACTGAATGCCATTTTGAATTACCGCGGAGGATCCTTAGAGGGCACGAAGCTGTACGTGTCCCTCTTCCCCTGCAATGAATGTGCGAAAGCTATCATTCAGGCGGGGATCCGCACTGTGGTATATGACAGCGATAAGTATTGGGGAACCCCTTCCAACCGGGCGGCAAAGCGGATGTTTGATGCAGCCGGAGTGGAATATGTACCGTATCGTAAGACCGGACGCATGATACAGATCGAGGTCTGAGCAACAGATAAAAGGAGTAAAACGTTTGAAGCGCCTACAGAAGACAGCTGTGCTGCTTGCAGCAGTGATCCTTGCAGGAGTCTTTTCTTCCGGAGACATCAAAGTAGAAGCCACCAGCAATACTTGGCAGCAGATTCAGAAGGAACAGCAGGAGAAAAATGAACTGCAGAACCAGCTGAATCAGGAAAATGATAATCTGGAGAACCTGAAGGGAGAACAGAATTCCCTCAAGGGACAACTGAATAATCTGAACGGTCAATTGACGGAGGTCAGCAATAATCTGTCGGATCTGGAACAGCAGATCGCGGACAAGGAGCAGGAGATCGCAGATACCCAGGCAAGCCTGGAAGAAGCGAAGGCTACCGAAGAGTGGCAGTATGAATGCATGGTGATCCGGGTTCGGGATATGTATGAGCGGAACGAGACCAGCTATATCAATGCGCTCCTGAGCGCCCAAAGCTTCGATAAACTGCTGAATGCTGCGGATTTTTTTGAACGGATCGCAGCGTATGACCAGAAAAAGCTCAAAGAATTCGAAGAGAACCGCCAGCTGATCGAAGAGGAAGAGGCAAGGCTTCAGACAGAGAAGACAGAGCTGGATAATCTGAAATTAGAAGCGGAAGCCGAGAAAAGCAAGGTGTCCGGTCTGATCAGCCAGACATCCAACAATATTGCTAAATATGCCGGAGATATCTCCGAAGCGGAACAGCGTGCCCTGGCGTACGAGGCAGAGATCAAACAAAAAGAAGAAAATCTGGAAACACTCCGGAAGAAACTGGCGGAGGAGATCGCCATGTCCCAGAAGGCGGCAAATGCCACCTGGCGGGATATTTCGGATATTACCTTTGAAGAGGGAGACCGGTACCTGTTAGCGAATCTGATCTATTGCGAGGCAGGCGGTGAACCCTATGACGGACAGCTGGCAGTGGCAAGTGTAGTCATTAACCGTGTTAGAAGTTCCGTGTATCCCAACACGGTAGTGGGAGTGATCTACCAGAACAAGCAGTTCTCACCGGTAGCCAGCGGACGACTGGAGCTGGCACTGGCTACCAACAAAGCCACCAGCCGATGTTATCAGGCAGCGGACGAGGCAATGTCCGGTGTGACGAACGTAGGCAATTGTGTATACTTCCGTACCCCGGTGGAAGGACTGACCGGTATCAGTATCGGCGGACACATATTTTACTAAAGTGAAAGTGGAAATCTATGAGAGTTAACTGTGTAGAACAAAAGGGTTATTCGAATAGAATTATGGACTGGAAGATCTTCGTAAGGCAGGATTTGGTAGTGGCGAAGGCTTCGGAATTTTTCTATGAATTTGTCGGGGAAAATTCTTTCAGGCCGGTAAGCGATCTGCTGCTGCCGGAAGACGGTGAATTACTGTGGGAGGCAGTGGCAGCCGATTCGTTTCAGCCCCTGGAGCTGCTCACAGTACTTCATAATCTCAAAGACAGCGTACGCAGCGTGTTTCTGCGCATGGAACAGAGCAAACAGACAGAAAACGGAATCCCTCTGTATCAGATCACCATTTCCGATATCCATGATCTGGAGACACGTAATTTACGATTAGAGCAGAGCGTTTTGAAATACCGGCATTTTATGACCCTGGAAGATGTGTATTTTTTTGAATATCTGATCGAACAGGATAGTATTGCCGTATATAAATATGTCAACGAGCGTGCCATGAATCAGTTCGAAGGTTCCATGAATGCTCTGATCCAGAATGTGGAGCAGGCTCATGAGGGCAGCGATATCGCCGAACTGGAAGATCAGCTCAGAACATTCTGCGCGCACCTGCGTAACGGCGACGATTTCTTCGAGATGGAATTCGTCAGCGGGCAGGAAGACAAGGGAATATGGAAAGTCAAGGGTGCCCGTATCCCGAAGAAACGGGATATGGTAGCGGGTATCATAACACCGGACCGGAACCGGGAGAAGGAAGCTTATTATCTGACCCCCGCGGCGAGAGATGCCGGCACCGGTCTGCTGAATAAGCGGGCGTGGACGGAGTACACCATCGAACAGCTGAACCGCAAGGATCATAGCATCAGATGGATGGTGATTATTGATATTGATGACTTCAAGCACATCAACGATACCTACGGACACATCTTCGGAGATCAGGTAATCCGCAGAGTGGCGGAGATTATGCAGGTGCTGGTCGGACAGCGGGGTGTCATCGGACGTTTCGGCGGTGATGAATACGTGATCCTGCTGGAAAAAGTAGAGACCAGAGAGCAGTTAAAGACACTGCTGAAGACCATTGCGAAGGAATTCGCCCTGGCATTTGATCCGAAGACTCATGTGACGGCTTCCATCGGCGTGTCGGAATACCCCGTAGACGGAACCGAATATGAGATGCTGATGCGTAAGGCGGATAAGGCACTGTATCTTGCCAAGGAAAAGGGCAAGAACCGTCATATTATATACGAAGAGCGACTTCACGGTAAACTGGAGACCGATGACATGCAGAATATGGCGATGGCATATGCGGTATCCAAGGAGAAAAAGCGGGAAGTTATTACGGAAATGATCACGGAATTATGCGTATCCGGTGTAGACAGCATTGTGAAAAAGGAAGAGCGTCTGCAGCAGATCCGCAGTCTGTTTGACTTAGATGGAATCACTGTCTATTCACAAAGGGGAGCAGAACTGATCTGCAGGAACGGCAGTTACATTGCGGAAGTACCGGACGGGACAGGGATTTTTGACGATGAAAGATATCTTGATTTGTTTGAAGATGATAATTTCGTGGAATCCAATACGTTAAAATTAAGATCCCAGGATCCGGTGGCTTTTGCTGCGATGCAGAAGCAGGAGATCGGAGCCTTCCTGCAGTGTATTTCCCGCAAGGAAGGGACTCCGTATGTAATCGTCAATTATGATGTGTTTAACCGCAACCGCAAATGGTCAGATGAGGATATCACACTGCTGACCATTCTGGGACATTGCGTGGGTGACCTGTTGTGTCGTATTTAGAGTCCGCTTTTTTCTAAGGGGCTCTGGAGACGGTCGAATTTATCACGATAGATGATCGTGATCAGGTTATTCAGCTGACGCAGGCAGGCACTCATCTGTGACTGGGTGATCAGTCCCTTTTCCAGTGCTTCTGCCAGTTCATCGAGATCTACTACATGCATTCTGCCATCCGGATAGAGGATAATATCTGCCAGTAGATCGGTAACGATCAGGGCATTTTCCTCCGGACGGCGGGTGTATTCTACAATATCGCAATACCAGTATAACAGAAACCCGTCATGGCGGTAGAACTTGCTGATCTTGAAGCCTTCCTTCAGATAATAGCAGGAACAGCCATGGGAAAAAGTGGTCTTGGGATTCAGCGTTTTCCATTTGGTCAGAATATAATCATCGTTCTGTTCTACGATAATATCGTCTTTTAACAGAATACATTCTTCCGGGATCAGACGTTTCCGGTAGATCTGAAGTTCATTGTTCATAACGTTTCTCCTTTGTATAATTTGATAGCGGTCAGAGTTCCGGGAAAGGAATAAAAGGCAGTGGCGGCACTGTGTGAGGACACAATGTCTTCTCCATCCAGATCATGTCATGCCATTCTCCCTGCTTGTAGCCGGAGGCATGAAAATGTGCCACGGTCTCGTAGCCGTGTTTTTCATGGAAAGAGATGCTGCGGGGATTCGGGTAGGTGATGCAGGCACAGACATTACAGACGTGCTGTGCGGTCAGATATTCCTCCAGCTTCTGATAAAGAAGACTGCCGACACCGCTGCTTCGAAGATCCCGGCTGACATAGATGGAGGTCTCTACGGACCAGTCGTAGGCAGCACGTCCCTTGAAAGCGGAGGCGTAGGCGTAACCAACGGGAACACCGTTTTTCTCCGCTACCAGATAAGGGTAACAGGCGAGTGTGTGACGGATCCTCTCTGCGAATTCCTCCGGAGCGGGAACGGTATATTCAAAAGTAATAGGGGTATTCTCCACATAGGGAGCGTAAATAGCCACCAGAGCTTCGGCATCTTCCGGCGTGGCAGTCCGGATTCGGATTTCTTCTTTTGCTGCTTCGGTCTGCATGTAACAAGTCTTCTTTCTGTAAGAAAAATTTCTTTAAAATAGTTACTCAAATAGTACTTCCGGGGGACTTTCAAGTCAATCTTTTTTTCGTGGAATTTTATAGATTTTTTACCATTTAGACAGGGGGATTTTACTGGACATCATGTTAAGATTTCGTTATAATGACTATAGGTTTGCCCTACTGGGAGACAATATTTTTGAAAAATATACAAAAACAAATGCCAAGAGCAGAAATCAACACGGGAGGACATAGTGTCAAGGAAAAAGAAGCCCTATAACAGGACAGTATTCCGTTCGGTCGCACTGATCATGCAATTCGGTATCAATATGTTGGTGCCGATCTGCCTGATGTCAGCGGCAGGCGTATGGCTGGATAGACATTTCGGAACGAACTTCTGGATGATCCTGCTTTTCTGTATGGGAGCCGTGGCAGGAGGGCAGAATGTATACCGGATGGCCAGGACAATTTATGAAGACAGCGATGATAAACACACTAAAAAAAATAAATAGAACCGTTTTGGAGATGGATATAGGGATCCTGTTTCTGGGAGTGCTGGGGCAGATCGTCGGAGCTTTTTTCGTGAAGAACAAAGCGATGTATGCAGGAAGCTTATGGCTCGGCGTACTGCTGGCACTTGCTGCCACATATCACATGTACAGGTCCTTAGACCGGGCACTGGATCAGTCGGAGAAGACTGCACAGAAGATGATTATCCGAGGGTATCTCCTGCGCTATGTGATATTGATTTTTATCCTGCTGGTACTGATGAAGACAGAGGTGATGAATCCTCTGATATTCTTTTTTGCCTATGTGATCTGTATGAAAGTAACGGCGTTCTTACAGCCGCTTACCCATAAATTATGCAATAAAATGTTTCATGAAACAGATCCGATACCCCAGGCGATGCCTGAGGAGACCGCGGAGAGCGATAAACTTTCAGCGAATTCCGAAGAAGCTTCCGGGGACGGAGAAGTGACAGAACAACAGAATAAATAATAAGGAGGTGAAACAATGGAACATGGAATTCTGTTATCCGGTGCCGATAATATCGATTTTATGATACATGGCGTGTTTAAGTATTCCTTTTTCGGCCATGAGGTATGGATAACGACCACACATGTGTGTGTGCTGATCGTCATGTTGATTATCATTGGTTTTGCCATTGCCGCCAATCGCTGTATGGCCAAAGCCAGAGAAGTGCCGGAAGGCTTTCAGAATGTGGTGGAGCTGATCGTGGAGAAGCTGGATGCCATGGTGGATACCCCCATGGGCAAGGCGGCGCCGAAGTTTTATAACTACATCGGAACGATCTTCATCTTCATTCTGGTGAGTAACATTTCCGGTTTGTTGGGACTGCGCCCCCCCACAGCGGATTATGGTGTGACGTTGCCCCTCGGTGTGCTGACTTTTATACTGATCCATTATAATCAGTTTAAGTACCAGAAGCCGAAGGAGATCTGGGAAAGCATGTGCTCCCCGCTGCCGCCCTGGCTGCCGATCTGGCTGCCCATTAACCTGATCAGTGAGATCGCCGTACCGATTTCGTTGTCTTTGCGTCTGTTCGCAAACGTACTGTCCGGAACGGTAATGATGGCATTGATCTACGGATTGTTAGGTGTAATCGCTACGGCGTGGCCCGCAGCGCTGCATGTGTATTTTGACCTGTTCTCCGGAGCCATCCAGACATACGTATTCTGTATGCTGACGATGACTTATATCGCAAATGCAAGAGGAGACGCGTAAGCTTAAAATGCTAGAAAGATTCTGAAAGAATCTCAATAATAGGAGGATTTACTATGGATTTTAATGAAAACTTTATCTTAGGTTGTTCCGCAATCGGTGCAGGTCTGGCAGTTATCGCCGGTATCGGACCCGGTGTAGGACAGGGTATCGCAGCAGGACACGCTGCTGCAGCAGTAGGACGTAATCCCGGTGCTAAGTCCGAGATCACTTCCACCATGTTATTAGGACAGGCAGTTGCCGAGACCACCGGTCTGTACGGTCTGCTGATCGCTATGCTGCTGCTGTTCGTAAAGCCCTTACTTCCCTGATTAAACGAAAGGAATGCGGATGAAAATGATACTATTAACAGAAGGCGAGACCATGTCAAGACTGTTTGACCTGGACTGGCAGCTGCTGGCAGACTCCTGCCTGATGATCATTGCCATCTTCGTATTGTTCCTGGCGCTCAGCTATTTCCTGTTCAATCCGGCGAGAAAGTTCTTAAATGATCGTAAAGAGAAGATCAGAGGAGAACTGGAAGAAGCGAAGACCAATCAGGAAAAAGCCGCAGAACTGAAGGAACAGTATGAGGCGAAGCTGAAAGACATCGACAAAGAGGCAGAGGACATCTTAAGTGATGCCAGAAGACGGGCTCTCCAGAACGAGGAGCGCATCGTCGCACAGGCGAAGGAAGAAGCAGCCAGAATCCTGGCGAGAGCACAGGAAGAAGCCAGACTGGAAAAACAGAAAATGTCCGACGAGATCAAACAGGAGATCGTATCCGTGGCATCTGTCATGGCAGGTAAGCTTGTCGGTGCGTCCATAGACACCGCCAGACAGAGCAGCCTGATCGAAGAGACGCTGAAGGAAATGGGTGAGGACACATGGCAAAATTAGTTTCCAAAGTCTATGGAGAAGCCCTTTTCGAAGTGGCAGTCGACCATGGAAATGCGATCCAGCTGATGAATGAGACCGCAGAACTTCAGAAGATCCTGGAAGACAATCCCGATTTTGACAAGCTGATGAAGCATCCCGGGATTCCCAAGCAGGAAAAGCTCTCCATGGTGGAGAAGGTTTTCCGGGGCAGGGTAAGCGACGATCTGACAGAATTTCTGAAGATCGTGGTGACGAAGGAACGCTACGGCTCATTAAAGGCAATCTTTGCTTATTTTACCGAACTGGTCAGAGAATCGGAAGGAATGGGAACTGCATATGTAAGTACCGCAGTGGAGCTGACGAAGGAACAGAAGCAGGCAGTGAGAGAAAAGCTGCTTGCAACGACTTCCTATCAGTTCTTTGATGTGTATTACCGTGTGGATCCGACACTGATCGGCGGAATGGTGATCCGGGTAGGTGACCGGGTAGTGGACAGCAGTATCCGGAGCAAACTCGAAGATATGAAGAAACAATTATTAAATATTCAGCTGGGGTGACCGGCTGAAAGAAAGGTGCGACAGATCCATGAATTTAAGACCAGAAGAAATAAGTTCCGTCATTAAGGAACAGATCGAAAGATATTCTTCCCAGCTGGATGTCTCCGATGTCGGAACCGTCATCCAGGTAGCGGATGGTATCGCTCGTGTACATGGACTGGAAAATGCCATGCAGGGTGAGCTGTTACAGTTCCCCGGCGATGTATATGGCATGGTGCTGAATCTGGAAGAAGATAATGTCGGTGTCGTATTGCTTGGCAGTGCCAGCAATATCGAGGAGGGCGATATCGTTAAGACCACCGGACGTGTGGTAGAGGTACCCGTAGGAGATGCTCTGCTTGGAAGAGTAGTGAACTCCTTAGGACAGCCCATTGACGGCAAAGGTCCCATACCTGTCTCTTATACACATCTC
>CAVGMD010000058.1:0-18042 GCA_963630275.1 Bacteroidaceae bacterium
TTGGACTGTTAGCTTCGCGGAGATGTTATGTTGCTGGTGTAGCCCCATTCCGAATGGAAGGATTACTTTAAATATAACAATGCCAGAACAGAAATGTTCGATTATTCTAAAACAGTATTTTGCAGATAAGCAAAATGGATTTTATGCCATTATATATGATTTTGAAATAGAAGAACTGGAGAAAATTTTACCATATAATAGAAAAAATGGGACTATAGGGGTTCAGAAAAAGGACTTGATCTATAGGAGTGAACACGATGAGTAGAGTAAAAAAAAGATTTATTAGTGGATATAATCTTGTAGAAAAGGGATTACTTCGAATAGATCAGATGCCTTTGTGGTGGTTAGGAATATTGATTGCGGTAGTCTTTTTCCTACCATATGTTATTTTGGGAAATGGCTGTGTATTTGAGATTAATGATCAATTGGATGAAAGTATTATGAATTATATTCTTCCAATCAGGCATTTTGGGGATGGCAGTAACGTTTATCCGGAAATGCTAAATGGTGTGAATGCTAGCGGAATGCAACCATCTGCTATATTGTTTTTACCATTGTACAGTTTGTTTCCTGTCAGGATAGCATTTTTGACACAGTATATTATTTGTTTTCTACTTGCCTTTTTGGGAATGTATTTGCTGGTAAAAGAGAGCACAGAAAGCAGTATTTTGGCGGTGATAGCCGGAAGCTGTTTCTGCGTATTGCCATTATATTCAATATATGGTCTTTCTGAATTTGGAATTCCACTGGTTGCATATGCGTTTTTATGTCTGTGGAAACGGAAAAACATAGTTTTGGCATTGTTACTTACCTTATTGTTCGGACTAACCAGTCATCTGGTGTATACGGGTTATGTAGTATTGGGGCTGTGGCTTTTGGCACTTGTGATAGTCGTTTTACAGAAAAGAGAGAATAAATGGCCGATTGTGGGATTTGCGGGATTATTGGCAATCTATGTAGGTGTTAACTGGTCATTGATTCTGGAAATTCTGATCGGAGACAGTAGTTATGTCAGTCACCGGGAGGAAATGGTATCTTCCGCTATGCCGTTTTTTGAGACTTTTTGGAGCCTCTTCCGAAACAGTGCACAGCATGCGCCGTCTTTACATAAATATCTGATATTGCCAATTGTCGTATTTCTGCTTTTGGGAGCGCTTATTAAAAAAGAAGAAACGGATAGAACTATTTATAAGGCGGCAGTGATCAACTTTTTGTTTTTGATTGGTATTGCTTTGTTTTATGCATTTTGCTATATGACAGTAATAGTTGACTGGAAAAACAGTGTCACAGATTTTTTACATTATTTTCAGATACAACGGGTCTACTGGCTGTACCCGGCGGGGTGGTATTATGAGTTCGTATTGGCAGCAGCTGTGTTATGGAGGACGAAAGTGTCATATGTTGGCAGTAGAATGCTGTCCGGTAAACTTGTTATTTTCCTGATTTGTCTGTTACCTACCCTTCAGCTGTTGAAAGTAAATTCCGGAATGTATCTCAATGTGAATCAGATTAATAACGGCTCCCAAATCACAGGGTATATTTCCTGGGAAAGTTGGTTTGCCGAGGACTTGATGCAGGAAATCGATGATGCTATCGGACAAGATAAGAGCACATATCGCGTGGCTCATCTAGGAGTTAGTCCTGCTCCTGCTTTGATGCACGGATTTTATACGGTGGATGGATATTCCAATAATTATCCTTTGGAGTATAAGCATAGATTTCGGAAAGTTATTGCGGCGGAGCTTGAGAAAAACGAGGAAGTACGGGTATATTTTGATCGGTGGGGGAATCGTTGTTATCTGCTCAATAGTATCACAGGAAATTATATGGAACTACAAAAGGGCAATACTCTAGTGTATGAAGGTCTGGAGTTTGACATGAAGGCATTGCGGGAACTGGGGTGTGAGTATCTGTTCTCCGGAGCCGAGATTGGTGATGCAGAGCGGATGGGCTTGAAGCTTATGGGCTATTATGAGACGGAAAAATCCTACTGGGGAATTTGGTTGTACCGACTTTCTTAAAATTTCATAAGATTTTTTACGGATTCGGAAAAGTGTGTTATAGTTACAATAAAAATAGAAGAGATTATAAGATTATAGGATGAAAGAAAGAATTTATATATGTCACACCTACTATCATGTATATGTGACTGTTTTGAAAGAATTGAAATTGCGTGCTGAGGCAGATCCTGCGAAGGAAGTGGGGGCTGCTACTTTAGTGCTGTCCAAAATGTCCAATAACTTCGAAAACCTGAAATCCCGTGTGGAGAGCACAGGACTGTTTGAAGAAGTACTGGAATTCGATGAGAAACGGGAGGACTTTTTCCCGGAACTGGCAAAGTACCGTGAGGACACCGGAAGTTTTCTGGGCAATCTGAAGAACCGGATCCGGTTCACGAAGGAATATGCCAGACTGGAAGCCCCTTACGTGCCGGTGAACCTGAAGGAATATAAGGATATTTATGTCTACTGCGATTCCGACCCCATCGGTTATTACCTGAATCAGAATCATATCCGCTATCATGCAGTGGAGGACGGTCTGAACTGTCTGAAGAATTTCGATGCGGCGAGATATGACAACAGAGGTCATTTTAAGCTGAAGGCCTTTTTGTCCATGTATCTGAATCTGATCTTTGTGCAGAACGGTTACGGAAAATATTGCATGGATATGGAGGTAAATGATATCTCTGCAATTCATTATCCCTGCCCGAGATACATTGAACAGCCGAGGAAACCTTTGGTGGACCGCCTGACAGAGGCGGACAAGCAGCTGATTCTTCAGGCTTTTGTAAAAAATAAGGAAGAACTGGAACGTCAGATTGCCGATAGCAGTAAAGTAGGGGATAAAATACTGATCCTCACGGATCCTCTGTGTACTCTGGATATCAGAGAGAAGATCTTCCGGGATGTTATCAAAATGTATGAAAAAGAGGGAAGTATTTTTATTAAGCCTCATCCCAGAGATGAACTGGATTACCGGAAACTGTTCCCGGAGTATCCGCAGTTCGATGCCACAGTGCCCATGGAAATGTTGAATTTCTTCCCGGGACTGAAGTTTAAAAAAGTAGTGGGAGTGCTGACGGAGGTGAAAGGGCTGCCCTTCGCAGAGGAAGCGGTGCGACTGGGACCGGATTTCATGGATGCCTATGAAGACCCCCTGATCCACAGACAGAATGAACAGATCTGAGAAATGAAGAACCGGAGAACTGGAGAACTCTATGTTACAGATAATTAAAAAAATGAATGTCCTGCTGGACAAAAAACAGAAGAGAACCATGGTGGGGCTGATTATTCTCATGGTGATCAGCGCATTTTTACAGACTGCCGGTGTGGGAATGCTGGTGGAGGTCATGCAGATCGTCATTGATCCCGAAGCGGTAAAGCACAGCCGGGTGGCGGAGACCTGCTATGAGATCATGGGGGTGGAAAGTTACCGGACGTTCTCAATCATAGTCATGGTGCTGCTGATCCTGGTGTTTGTGGTGAAGAATCTGTTTACTTATGTACAGCAGAAGCTGACGTTATCTTTTGTCTATACGAACCAGTTCCGCACTTCCGAGCGCATGATGCGCAACTATCTGCGCCGGGGCTATGAATTTTACCTGAATGCGGATACCGCAGTGGTACAGCGCAGTATCACTTCGGATGTCAATAATATGTATGCCCTGATCCTGGCGTTGTTACAGCTGTTATCCGACAGCGTGGTATCGCTGTTCGTCATCAGCTACTGCTTCATCTCCAGCGGAACCATGACAATTCTGATGGCGGTGGTATTGCTTTCTCTCATGTGGCTTATCAAGAAAGTGCTGAAGCCTATTATGTATAAGGCGGGTAAGGACAATCAGGACTATTACAGCGGTCTGTTCAAATGGATCTCCCAGACGGTACAGGGGATCAAGGAAGTGAAGATCTCTGCCAAGGAGCAGTATTTTGTATCCGAGTATCGCAAGTGCGGTAAGGGTTATGTGGATGCGGTGCAGCGCTACAGCCTGTACAATCAGGTACCGAAGCTGTTGATCGAGACCGCGTGTGTTGCCACTATGGTGGGCTATATGATCTTCCTGGTAGCTACAGGCGTGCCGACGGAGAATATGCTGACCGTGTTCGGAACCCTGGCGGCAGCGGCACTGGTGCTGCTCCCTTGTGTGAACCGTATTAACAATCAGATCAACTCCATTGCCTATTTTGAACCGTTTTTCATGGGCGTCAGTGATAATTTACAGGATGAGATCAACGGACAGAACATAGATATGTCTTTTGCTACCGATGAGGATGAGAAACTGGATGTAAAAGAAAGCATTGAGATGAAGGATATCACCTATGCTTATCCGAATACAGAGCGTCTGATCTTCGATCATGCGGATCTGAAGATCCCGGTAGGGGCTTCGGTAGGCATCGTAGGAACTTCCGGCGCGGGCAAGAGTACTGTGGTGGATATCCTGCTTGGACTGTTAGAGCCCAGTACGGGTTACATCTATGCGGACGGCGTGGATGTGAAAGAGCCCGGTAATTATCGGAAATGGCTGAAAAATATCGGCTACATCCCGCAGATGATCTTCATGCTGGATGACACCATCCGCAAAAATGTGGCTTTCGGTGTGCCGGAGGATAAGATCGACGAGGACAGACTGTGGGAAGTATTGAAGGAAGCGCAGCTGGATGAATTTATAAAGACTCTGCCGGAAGGATTGGAGACCGGTATCGGCGAGAGAGGCATCCGTCTCTCCGGCGGACAGAGACAGCGTATCGGTATTGCCAGGGCGCTGTATAACGATCCGGAGGTACTGATCTTAGATGAGGCAACTTCCGCACTGGATAACGATACGGAAGCAGCTATCATGGAATCCATCAACAGACTGCACGGCCGTAAGACACTGATCATTATCGCCCACAGATTACAGACCATAGAGAAATGTGACATTGTCTACCGGGTAGAAGACGGCAGAGCGAAAATCGAACGGGGAAGCTTATAAGCCTATGAGTAAAAAACTGAGCATCATCGTACCCGTCTACAATATGGCGGCGGAGGGAAAACTGAATTACTGTCTGGACAGCCTGGTGGGGCAGACCATCCGGGGAATGTATGATTATGAGATCCTCTGTGTAGATGATGCTTCCACGGACGAATCCCTGGAGATCCTGTTAGACTATCAGAAGCGTTATCCGGAATTGATCTGCGTGATTCCGAATGCGGCGAATCTGCGCCAGGGCGGTGCAAAAAATGTGGGACTGCGGAACGCAGAAGGTGAATGGATCGGCTTCATCGACAGCGACGACTGGGTATCTCCGGATTATTATGAGAAGCTTCTGAAAAAAGCGGAGGAGACCGGTGCGGATCTAGTGGGCTGTGATTACAGCCTGGTGGATCATCATACCTTTACAGTCGGCAAGGTCATTGTCAACAATACGCCGGATCAGACCGGAGACCTGACGAAGGAAAAGCATGAGAGACTGTTCATGCGCCCCGGCAGCATGGTGCTGAAGATTTATAAACATAGCGTGATCCGGGAGAACCATCTGGATTTTCCGGAACATATTTTCTACGAAGACAACTGTGCAGGTCCCTTATGGAGCCTGTACTTTCGACGTTTTGAGAGAGTGGAGGAACCGCTGTATTACTATTACCAGCATGCGGTGTCCACGGTGCATCATATCACAGAAGAAAAGTGTCGAGACCGTATGAAGGCGGCGGAGCTTTTATATACGGAATGCGAGAGAAGAGGGTTCCTTGCGGAGTACAGAGAACAGGTGGAATACCGTTTTACGGAATTGTATTACGCCATCACCTTATTCTCTTATATGGGAGGAGTGGCGCATCCGAAGCTGGCTTTTATCAGACAGCTCCGTAAGGGTGTGGAAGAACGTTTCCCTAAATTTGCAGAGAACCCCTATTATCTGGAACACACGGGGGCACCGGAACAGAAGCTGATCCGGATGCAGAGCAGATCGGATCTTTTATTTTATGTTTACTATCGTATGAAGCAGTGGATCTGGAAGAAAAGAGGTAATTCATAATGCAGACAGCCGGTAAAGCAGTGGCAATCATAACCGCAAGAGGGGGAAGCAAGAGAATTCCCCATAAAAATATCAAAGAATTCTGTGGAAAGCCGATCCTGGCATATTCCATCGAAGCGGCACTGGCTTCGGGAGTATTTGACCGGGTCATGGTATCCACCGACGATGAAGAGATCGCAGAAGTGGCAAGAAAATACGGAGCAGAAGTTCCTTTCATGCGCAGTGAGAAGACGGCAAATGATTATGCCACTACGAAAGATGTGTTGGAAGAAGTGCTGACAGAGTATGAGAAACGCGGTGAACATTTTGATACATTGTGCTGTATCTATCCCACAGCTCCTTTCATTACAGCTGAGAGATTGTCGGAAGCGATGCATCTGCTGGAAGAAAAAAAGGGGGACACCCTGCTCCCGGTAGTACGTTTCAGCTTTCCGCCCCAGCGCTGCGTGGTAAAGGATGTGGATGGGTATCTCAAGTTCAAATGGCCGGAATATCGTAACAGCCGTTCCCAGGATCTGGAGCCTTATTATCATGATGCGGGACAGTTCTACTGTCTGCGGGTGTCTTCTTTTTGGGCACAGCAGAATCTGATCATGGAGAAAACGGTACCCATGGAACTTCCGGAGACAGAGGTACAGGATATCGATAATGAAGAGGACTGGAAACTGGCGGAGATGAAATATCATATGCTGGGGAAGGCTTGAGGACATAAAGTATGGGAGAAAAGGATAATCTTAAGATCAAAATCGGAAACCGCCTGATCGGAAGCGGGGAACCGGCATATCTGATTGCGGAGATGTCCGCCAATCATGCGGGGAGTATCGAACGGGCGAAGGAGATCATCCACGCCGCCAAAGAAAGCGGTGCGGACTGTATTAAGATTCAGACATATACGCCGGACACCCTGACAATTGATTGTCATAACAAATATTTTCAGGTGAATAACGGTACCTGGGAGGGTGAGAATCTCTACAGCCTCTACGGCAAGGCATATACTCCGTGGGAATGGCAACCGGAACTGAAGGCAGAGGCAGATAAGGTGGGAATTGATTTCCTGTCCACACCTTTTGACAATACCGCAGTGGATTTCCTGGAAGAGATGGGACTGGAATTTTATAAGATCGCTTCTTTTGAGATGATCGATCTGCCGCTGGTAGAGTATGTGGCATCAAAGGGGAAGCCCATCATCATGTCTACCGGTATGGCTACCCTGGAGGAGATCCGGGAAGCTGTGGAGACGGTATATCACACCGGCAACAGACAGCTGGTACTGTTGAAGTGCTCCAGCGCTTATCCCGCGGACCCGGCGCAGATGTATCTCAGAACCATTTCGGATATGCAGAAACGGTTTGGACTGCCCATCGGTCTGTCGGATCATTCCATGGGATCCATGAGCGCAGTGACGGCAGTGGCTCTGGGGGCAGCGGTTATTGAGAAGCATTTCTGTTTAAGCCGTGAGATTGAGAATCCGGACGCTTCGTTCTCCATGACCCCGGAAGAATATAAGCAGATGGTGCAGGATATCCGCAATGTGGAGGCTGCCCTGGGAACCCCGACCTATGGCGTGGAAAAACAGGAAGAGAGCAGCAGAGTGTTCCGCAGATCTATTTTTGCGGTGAAGGATATTCCGGCGGGAGCAGAGCTTACGGAAGAAAATATCCGTATTATCCGTCCCGGATACGGTATGAAGCCCAAATACTGGAAAGATGTCCTGGGCATGCGGACGGATCGTGCCATGGAGAGAGGAACGCCTCTTACCTTTGATGCCCTGGAGAAGGGCAGTATTCTGTTTTTAACCAATAATACGAATACAGACGGTCTGTACCGGTGGCTGAGGGAGCAGGGAGAACAGGTATACCGGGTGGAGAATAAAGTAACGGCGGAGATGATCGCACAGATGAAGCCTTCTCTGATGATCAGCTTCAATTACCGCCATATTATCCCGCAGGAAGTACTGGATCTGATGCCCGGCAGAGTTATCAATCTTCATACCTCCTATCTGCCGTATAACCGCGGTTCCAGTCCGAACTTTTTCAGTTTCCTGGAGGATACCCCCAAAGGTGTGACCATTCACCTTATGAGTGCGGGACTGGATGAAGGAGATATTTTATGCCAGCGGGAACTGCATTTTGATGAAGAAAAGGAAACTTTTGCATCCACCTATGAGGCACTGTTGCAGGAGATAGAGAAGCTGTTTCGGGAGAACTGGCAGCAGATCAAGGAAGGCAGTATTACACCTGTGAAGCAGGCGGGAACCGCTACTTATCACAGAATGAAGGATCTGAATGCTATCCGGGAAAAGGTGGATTTTGACTGGAATATGAAAATTGCCGATTTTAAAAGAGCTTACGAAAAGGCAATGGGGAAGGACAGAAATAACTGATGAAAGTATGGATCCGCGCAGACGGCAATGAGCATATAGGAACCGGGCATGTGATGCGTTGTCTCGCCATTGCGGAAGCACTGGAGGCAGCAGGGGTACAGGTGTGCTTTGTCATGGCGGATGATGGAGCTGCAAAACTGGTAAAAAGCAGGGACAAAAAAGTAAGAATCCTGCATACACAGTATGACCGTATGGAGGAGGAACTGCCCGTTCTGACAGCTGCCATGGAAGAAGAACATCCGGATATGCTGCTGATTGACAGTTATTATGTCTCGGATGCTTACCTGGAGCGGTTGACGGGACTGGTATGGACAGCCTATATCGATGACAAAAGCTTCCGCGCCTATCCGGTGAATATGATCATTAACTATAATATATACGGGGACAGAAGCCTGTATCATCCAAAGCCGCCCTATAGTCTCATGGGAGTAGCTTATGCGCCCCTCAGACCGGAATTTCGCAATGTGGAATATAGGGTTCGGGAGAAAGCGGAGGCAGTTCTTCTGACCACCGGAGGAAGTGACCGCTATGATCTGGCGGGACAGATCCTTCGGGCAGTACCGAAGGAGATACCGGTGGTATTTCATGTGGTCAGCGGAATCTTTAATCCGCATTATGATGAGCTGTGCCGTATGGCACTGGAGGATGAGAGAATCCGGGTGCACCGTAATGTGAGCCGGATGTCGGAACTGATGAAGGAATGCGACATCGCCATAACGGCAGGAGGTTCTACTATGTACGAACTCTCTGCCATAGGAGTTCCCATGATCAGTTTTTCTTTTGTAGATAATCAGGAGAAAATCGTAGAGACCTTTTATCAGAAGAAAATCACCTGCTACGGGGGAAATTACCTGACAGAAGGTGACCTTATGCCGGGGCGGATCGTGGAACATATGACAGAGCTGATGCAAAGCAGAGAACTGCGGGAATATTACAGCAGTCTGGAACGTCATCTGGTAGATGGAAAAGGTGCCATCAGAATCGCGGAGGAACTTTGCCGGATTTATGAAGAAGATAGAATTTAGCAGAGTAAAAACTATATACAGTACGATTGCAACCGTAATCTTCGTGGTACTGCTGTTGCTGTTTTTCCCGGGGGATCGTGAATATCAGAGGATTCCCTATGACGTGGTATTCCTGGGAGACAGTGTCTACGGGCTGTGCCGGGATGAGACCTCCATTGCGGCGAAACTCCAGGATAAGACGGGCTTAAAATGTTACAACGGCGGCCTCGGCGGAACGGTTCTGGGCAGAGCGGATGAAGAGAGAAGACTGGGATATACCAAGGATTCAATCTCCGTAGCAGGACTGGTGAGGTCTTTTGCGGTGAAGGATTTCGGTGTGCAGCGAACGGTGCACATCCGGGAGTCCGCAACGGATTATTTTGAAGATACCCTGGGAGATCTGGGACAGATCGATTTCACGCAGGTGAAGATTCTGTTCATCGGATCGGGACTGAATGACTATCACTCGGGCAATCCCATTGAATCCACGGCGGATCCGTATAATCCCTATGATGAATATACTTACTGCGGTGCCATCCGCAGTATTGTAAAGGAACTGCGGGAAGCATACCCGGATCTGCGTATTATTTTCATCACGCCCCCTTATACCTGGTATACGATACCGGAGTTAACCTGTGAGGAATATGATCTGGGAGGCGGCGTGCTGGAGGATTATGTGAATGCGGAGATCGGGCTCTGTCAGGCACTGGATGTGGAAGTCATCGACATTTATCACGATTATTATCCCCATGAGACCTGGGACGACCTGTATCTGTATACAGATGACGGGCTGCATCCCAACGAGGCAGGCAGAGAGAAGATCGCACAGACCATCGCGGAATACCTGGACAACTATTCTAAATAGTTGAATTAAGGAGAATAGAACATGAAAACACCCTGGGAATTTTTGCAATATAGCAGGAATAAGATCAAAAATACTTGGAAAATTGCATTTGTATCGGCATTCGTCATCGGTCTGCTGATCCATCTTCCCGTGATGCTGTCGGATATTCCAAATCATGACGGACTGAGCAGCATGTATTTTGATCAGAATATGATCACGTCCGGACGTTGGTTTTTAACGGTGGCATGTGGATTTTCCTCTTATTTTACGATCCCGTGGGTCATCGGTCTGATCGGCATGCTGTGGCTTGCGCTTTCATCGGTGATGCTGACGGAGACTTTGGAACTTAAGGATCCCCTGACCATTATCGGTGTCAGCGGACTGCTGGTATCCTTCCCGGCACTGGCATCTACCTTTGCCTATGTATTTACCATGGACGGCTATATGATGGCACTGTTTCTGGCGGTATTGGCAGTGCTTTTTACCAAAAAATATAAAAAAGGCTGGATCCCCGGAGCCGTGTGCCTTGCCTTCAGCATGGGAATCTACCAGGCATATCTGCCCTTTGCCATTTTATTATGTGTATATGTGATCCTTCTCTTTTTCATGGAGGAGCATGGGCTTAAGGAAAAGGCAAAATATGTCTTGCGGTATCTCGGCATGGGAATCGCCGGAGCGGTCTTGTATTATGTGATTCTGCAGATCCTGTTAAAACTGCAGGGCAAAGTACTGGATACCTACCAGGGCATCAATTCCATGGAACAGGGCGGTTCCGGACAGGGGCTGCTCACCACCTTAAAGGGAATGTATTATGATTTCCTGGCATTTACGGTGCATGGTGATGTGCTGGTGAACAATATTTTCTCCTTCACAGCATGCGCGGTACTGGTGCTCTCGGTGGTATTTTTACTGGTGAGAAGGATGCTGCAAAGAAAATGGTGGAAGAATCCGGCATTTTTCGTTATAATAATTCTGTTGGCGGTGGGACTTCCACTGTTAACAAATGTGATTTTAATTATTTCCCCGAATCTGACCTATCATCTGCTCATGCGGTATCAGTGGGTATTATATCTGATTCTCATGCTTGGTTTTACGGACAGATATGCGGGTGAGAATGGAAAAGCAGACATCGGTATCCGCTGGGCGGCACTTGCGGCTGTCGTGATTCTGGTGTTCAACTACGGAGTATCGGACAATATTGGATACTCGAATCTTGAGAAAAAATATGAGAAGACTTATGCGTACTGTGTCCGCCTGTTAGACCGGATCGAGCAGACTCCCGGTTATTATCAGGGGATTCCCGTGGCAGTGGTGGGCGTCATCGGTTATGATGAATTCCCCACAACAGATATTACGGGAAAAGTCACGGACGGTATGATCGGGTTAAACGGTGATTATCTGATCTATAAGGGAGCGGATTACCAGGCATTTATGAAAAATTATCTGGGTGCGACCCTGAACTTCTTAGATCCGGATACCGTTGGTGAGATTTATATGACACAGGAATACATTGACATGGATACTTTCCCGGGGGCAAACTCCACGAAAGTAGTGGACGGCATCCTCTATGTCAAGACAGAGAACTGCGGAAGGGATTAAGTATGGCTTTATTATCAATCGTCTTACCGGCATACAATGAGGAACAGAATATTGCAAATACGGCAAAAGTGCTGGGAGATCTGCTGGATGCGAACGGAATCGATTACGAGCTGGTATTTATCAGTGACGGATCGAAGGATGGAACCTTTGAACGGATACAGGAATGTGCCGCACAGAATCCCCGGGTACGGGGAGCGGAATTCTCCCGGAACTTCGGCAAAGAAGCCGGTATTTTCGCCGGACTGGAACTGACCACGGGAGACGCCGTAATCGTGATGGACTGTGACTTACAGCATCCCCCTGAGGTGATCCCCTTAATGTGGAAAAAATGGCAGCAGGGAGCAGAGATCGTGGAGGGCATCAAGTCCGACAGAGGACGGGAGAGCCTGGGATATAAGCTGTCTGCGGGACTTTTCTACAAGATCATGAGTAAACTGATCAAGATGGACATGAATGCATCTTCGGATTTTAAGCTCTTAGACCGGAAAGTGGTACAGGTGCTGCTGGAACTGCCGGAGAGAAATACCTTCTTCCGGGCATTGACGTTCTGGGCGGGATTTAAGACCGAGACCGTGGAATACGAAGTGCAGGAGCGAAAATACGGACAGAGCAAGTGGTCTTTCTGGAGCCTGATGAAGTATGCGATTACAAATGCCACTTCCTTCAGTACATTACCCCTGCAGCTGGTGACAATCATGGGAATGATATCCATATTTTTCAGTGTGATCCTGGCGATCCAGACGCTGGTGCGGTATGTGATGGGCACAGCCGTGGAAGGATTCACCACCGTGATTCTGTTAATTTTGATCATTGGCGGATTCCTGATGCTGAGCCTGGGGATCATCGGTCATTATATTGCAAGAATCTATGAAGAAGTCAAGGGCAGACCGAAATATATCATCAGTCATGTGACGGCAAATGTGCCACAGACAGCAGTAGGAAGCTGGAAGAAAGAGCACAGAGCAGAGCAGAATATATAAAAATACAGCTGGAACAGCGGAAAAGAGGATGTATTATGGTAGATATCAAGTTTAATGTACCGCCTTATGTGGATAAAGCAGCAGATTATATTCAGGAATGTGTAAAAAATCAGAAGATCTGCGGTGATGGTGAGTATACGAAAAAATGTAATGCATGGATCGAGGAGAGAACGGGAACCGGCAAGTGTCTGTTGACCACTTCCTGCACCCATGCAACAGAGCTGGCGGCACTTTTGTGCGATATCAGGCCCGGGGATGAAGTGATCATGCCCTCTTATACGTTTGTATCCACAGCGGATGCTTTCGTACTCCGCGGTGCGGTGCCCGTGTTCGTGGATATTCGTCCGGATACCATGAATATTGATGAGACACTGATCGAGGATGCTATTACGGAGAAGACGAAAGCCATTGTTCCGGTACATTATGCCGGTGTGGCATGCGAGATGGACACAATCATGGATATTGCAAAACGGCACAATCTGAAGGTCGTAGAGGATGCTGCCCAGGGAATCATGTCCACCTATAAGGGAAAAGCACTGGGAACCATCGGTGATTTCGGTGCTTACAGTTTCCATGAGACGAAGAACTACAGCATGGGAGAGGGCGGTGCCCTGCTGATCCGTGATCAGAAGGATGTGGAAGAAGCAGAGATCATCCGTGAAAAAGGAACCAACCGCAGCAAATTCTTCCGCGGTCAGATCGATAAATATACCTGGGTGAATTACGGATCTTCCTATCTGCCCAGTGATATGAATGCGGCTTATCTCTATGCGCAGTTGGAGATCGCCGATGAGATCAACGAAGCCAGACTTGTCTGCTGGAACCGTTATTATGAGCAGCTGCAGCCGTTAAAGGAAGCAGGGAAGATCGATCTGCCTGTGGTACCGGAAGGCTGTGTGCACAATGCCCATATGTTCTATATCAAGGCGAGAGACTTAGAGCAGAGAACACGTTTCATCAGTTATATGAAGGAAAACGGGGTACTTACGGTATTCCATTATATCCCGTTGCACAGCGCTCCTGCCGGACAGCGCTTTGGACGTTTCCACGGAGAAGACCGTTACACGACGAAGGAGAGTGAACGTCTGGCGAGACTTCCCATGTACTATGGACTGACACTGGATCAGGTGGATTTCATCTGTGGACTGATTAAAAACTTTTTTGAATTAGAGGAGCAGTAAGATGCAGAAAGCATGCAGAGCGCTTGCGGAGACTGCAGGCAGATTTCTGTTCATAGGCATCTCGGTACAGATCGTACTGGGAATCTGTTGGATGATCCGGTCCTTTGGCATCTTCCCGGAATTCGGGGACAGCTATCTGTGGCTTCAGGCCGCAGGGACGTTTGTGTGTGATGACTACATGGGGATCGGGTACCCTCTTTTTCTGATGCTTGCAAAAGGGATAGAAGCTGTAAGCTCTATCCCTTATACTTTTTTTGTATATACGGTACAGATTGTGTTCGCATTTTACAGTGGCGTGGTATTTTTACGTTCCTTTGGCGGGACAGCGAAGAAATGGTTCCTGATCTGGGGAAGTCTTGGACTTCTGACATATCCCTTCGCCATGCAGTGCCATCTGGCAGTGCTGCCGAATTCTGTGGGATATTCCTGTCTCTTAATGGAATTGGCAGTGCTGATCGGACTTTTGCGTGAGGACGAGGCAGAGGAAAAATTACCGCTTAGAAAGCTGTTCATTGCCGGAATCTGGTGGATGCTCAGTACGCTGTTCTTAGTGGAAAACAGATATCTTGGACTGGTACCGCTTGTGGTGGTGTGGATTCTGCACCTGATCCGTATCCGGCAGCTTGGAAGACAAAGAGTGGGCAGAGAGTTATTGCTGCTTGCGGCAATGGCAGGAATTTTGTTCGCAGTGGTACCGTTATGGCAGACCCCGGGCAGCTACGGCAGAGCGGAGAACACGGTAAGTGCCGCAATGATGCGCAGATTTACCTGGACACATATGCGGGAAGAAGAGGAATACGATACCCTGCCGGAGGAATTGCGGGAACAGATGACCTGGGATGATTTTAAGAGAGCAGGCTATTATGCCGGAACCATGAACTCCGGGCTGCAGAAAAACATAGAGGATGCTCTGGGCAGTGAGGATGCACAGAAGCTGTTTCGTCAGTATGCCGCTTATGGATGTAAGACTTATTTTTCCGACAATATTCACCAGATCGTCTGGGATATGGCGGGATATGTGGTGCCGCCGGTGCTTTTACAGCTGTTTTTGGACGGAAGAGGGTATGATACCTTTTCCGGCAGAAATGTAGACATTATGATGACCGGGGATCTGAAGCTGACGAATATTTTACTGAAATACAGCAGCTGGTGGTTCCTCGTGGGAATTGCAGCGGTATTTCTCACAGTGGTATGCCGAAAAGCGGGTAGGAAAGATGTGAAGATCTGCAGCTGGCAGATATTGTTGCTGTGCGCGGCGACGGCACTTTGCATGGCACTATGGTACACCATGCAGGATGCGGGATGCTGGGATTATAAGAGCGGATTGCTTCCCGGAGTGCTGTGGCTGGTGGGAATGATCTTAAGTGTCGGAAAGGAGGAACCATGACGGAACGCAGAAGAGCGCAGATCTGGTTTTTCCTGGGAATACTTGCCGTACTGGTTATGGGGATTCCGTATATCATTTTGAGGCAGGACGCTATCTTCGTCTATCATGACCAGCTGGATGGAGAGGTAATCGCGTACCTGCTCAATGCAAGACATCTGTGGGATGGAAGTAGGATTCTGCCGGAATTTATGAATGGGGCGGCGAAGACAGCGTTAACCATGCCGGCACCGGCATGTGTTCTATTGTATCGGTGGCTCCCTGCATGGGCAGCACTTGCCTGCATGCAGGTGGTCGGAAGCCTGACTGGATATCTTGGCATGTATCTGTTACTTATGTATGTGGCGGAGAATTCGCAGAAATTGTCCCGCAGACAGGGAATGACGGCTTTTCTCGCCATGGCGGTGGGATGCCTGTATGCGTATCTGCCGTTTTTACCGGTATATGGGTTGTCCCAGTACGGACTGCCACTGTTATTATACTGTGTGCTTCGGCTGGGAGAAGCGGACGGTAACAGAAAGCCTTATATTGCAGCTTATTTGTATGTGATCTTTTTTGGCGTAAATTCGTCACTGGTGCTTGCAGGATTTGCCGTGCTGGGAATCTGGGCGTTGTGGGAGGTAATTACTCTTTTTCGTAGACGTTTTCGGGCAGGGCAGGGAATCGGCTGGCTGCTTCTTTTAATGGTGTATTTGTTGGAAAACGGAGCCCTTTTACGGGAAATCATCGGCGGAGTGGGTGTGATGTCCCATAAAGCGGAATATAGCTTAGCCCCGGTATCTTTTTGGGGACAGCTGTGGACGAACCTCCTGCAGGGAGGACAGCACAGTGTGGATTATCACCGGTGGATCTTAGTTTTGGCAGTATGCTTTGTCGCAGTGACAGGAATCCGTGTAAAAATATCTAAGGATAAAAAAACCGTAACCGGGCTGGAAAAGGCACTGCTTTTATCCTGTGGCGGCATTTTACTGTTTGCCTTTGCGGCGGCTGTCTGGGACAGCAGTGTGGGAGTGCGTATCCGCTCAGGGCTGGGAGCATTGAAAGGCTTCCAGGCGAATCGGGTGCTGTGGCTCAGCCCCTGCCTGTGGTATTTTGCCCTTGGATGTTGCCTGCTTATGGCAGTGGAGTATTTGCTGGGAAGGCAGGAGACCGTGAAAGGTGCAAGAAAATGGCTGGCAGCAGGGGGATTGCTCCTGGCTGTGGGAGCGACACTACTTACGGCAGCACAGGTTCTGCTGGAGAGTAACCTAAAGCCCAATGTGCAGAAAATGATGGATCCGGACTACAGTGCCATGAGTTTCCGGGATTATTATGCTGTGGGCGTGTTGGATCAGGTACAGCAGTATATCCGGGACAATTTCGCAGAAGAGCCGGAGACTTATCGGGTGGTAAGCCTTGGAATCGATCCGGCAGCAGCGCTGTATCACGGTTTTTACTGCCTGGATGGGTATTCGAATAATTATGATCTGACATATAAGCACCGCTTCCGGGAGATCATTGCACCGGAGCTGGCAAAAAGTGAGTATCTGACGGAGCAGTTCGACGGCTGGGGCAACCGCTGTTATCTGTACAGTGCGGAATGTCCGGGATACTATACGGTACAGAAAGGCGGTTTCTATTTTCAGAATTATGAGATCAATGCACAGAGCCTGAAGGAACTGGGCGGACGTTATCTGCTGTCGGCGGCGTACATTGATCACTGTGAGGATACGGGACTGGAGCTTGTCAGGGAAGATCCCTTCGAGACAGAGGACAGTTATTACCGGATCTATCTCTATCGGGTTATGGAATAAAATCCGGTGACATACCGGATATAAGACAGGTATAGGAATATGAGTGAAACGAACAGATGGAAAAAAATGCTGCCGGAGCTTCTGGCAGTTATACTTTGTCTTGGACTGCTGTGTGTGGGTGTCAGCCTGAAAGAAGGCTATCACATGGACGAACTGTTAAGCTTCGAACTGGCGGATGCCAGGTACAATCCATGGATCGTTCCCACCCAGCCGGAAGGACGTCTGGCAAAATTCGTGCGGGAAGAGATACAGGGGGACAGCTTCGGTGAGACCCTGTCGAATCTGAAGAGTACAGTAACGGATGTGCTGAAGAATCGTGGCAGCAGCAAGCTGTTGTCCTATAAGGCGGATGTCTATGAGGAGCCGGTCTGGATCACTTCCGGGCAGTTTCGGGACTATGTAACGGTGGACGGCAGCGATGCGTTTGACTATCTGTCGGTGTATTTTAATGTGAAGGATGACAATCATCCGCCGGTGCATTTTATGCTGTTGCATACCATGAGCTCCCTGTTCAGGGGGACTTTGTCACCGTGGCTTGGATGTACGATCAATCTGATCTGCGTGGGGATCACGTTGTGGCTGTTACTTCGGCTGGGAAGGAAGCTATCAGAGATTTTCAGTATGGAAGAGCAGGGAAGACTTTTGGGGATTCTTGCGGTATTACTGTATGGGCTCAGCACGGGAGCACTGGCTTCGGTTCTGCTGATTCGCATGTACTGTCTCTTATCCTGCCTGTGTGTGGCGCTGCTTTCCGTACATGTGGAGAAATGGAAGGAACATGGATTTGACCGGAAAAATAAGGGACTCATTGCCATTACGGTGCTGGGATTCCTGACTCAGTATTTTTTCCTGTTCTACTG
>CAVGMD010000059.1:0-17698 GCA_963630275.1 Bacteroidaceae bacterium
TGGAATTGTCAGAAGGTCACCATGAAAGAGGTCAGTGCAAAGGGAGACTATTTTGCCATGAACTGCAGTGATATGCAGATCTCTGACTTTGAACTGGTGGGCAATTATTCTTTTGATGGAGTAAAAAATGTAGAGATTCACCATGCGAAGATGCTGTCCAAAGATGCCTTTTGGAATTCCGAGAATGTGACGGTGTATGATTCTTTTATTTCCGGGGAATATCTGGGATGGAACGCGAAGAATCTGACCCTGATCAACTGCACTATCGAGAGCTTGCAAGGCATGTGCTATATCGAGAATCTGGTGATGAAGAACTGTAAGCTGTTAAATACCACATTAGCTTTTGAATATTCCACCATTGATGCAGAGATCACCAGTGGAATTACCAGTGTGCTCAATCCCACTTCCGGTATTTTACGGGCTGAAAGAATCGATACCCTGATCCTGGATCCGTCAAAAATCGATCCGGCGAAGACACAGATCGTGTGCGGCAATATTGGATGCAGACTGGACAGAAATCCGGAGGAGCATTAACATGAGCAGTAGTTTTGACAAAGAGATTAACCGCCGGGGTACCGGCAGCATGAAATGGAATGTGGGAGCAGACGAGCTTCCCATGTGGGTGGCGGATATGGATTTCGAGACCGCTCCCGCAGTGACGAAGGTCATCATGGATCGGGCAGCACAGGGAATCTACGGTTACACGGAGGTCTCGGAAGAGTGGTACAGCGCCTATCAGAACTGGTGGCAGGAGAGGCATCATTTTCCCATAGAAAAAGACTGGCTGATCTTCTGTACCGGTGTGGTACCTGCCATCTCCAGTATCGTGCGGAAGATGACCACCGTAGCGGAAAAGATCGTGGTCATGACACCCTGCTACAATATCTTTTTCAATTCCATCGTGAACAACGGCAGGAATGTATTGGAGAGCAGACTGCATTACGAAAACGGAACATACAGTATCGATTACAAGGATCTGGAAGAAAAGCTGGCTGATCCACAGACCAGTATGCTGATCCTCTGTAATCCACACAATCCCGTGGGAAAGATCTGGGATCACGAGACCCTGGAGCGTATTGGTGAGCTGTGCTATAAGCATCATGTGCTGGTACTGTCGGATGAGATCCACTGCGATATCACGAGACCCGGTACGGAGTATATTCCTTTTGCTTCCGTGTCAGAGCACTGTAAGAATAACAGCATCACCTGTGTGGCACCCACCAAGACCTTTAACCTGGCGGGGATCCAGACATCCGCAGTGATCGTGCCGGATGAGACATTGCGGCACAGAGTGAACCGGGGATTGAATACGGATGAGGTGGCGGAGCCCAATGTATTCGCTGCCCTTGCGCCCATTGCGGCATTTGAGCAGGGCGGCGAGTGGCTGGATGAGCTGCGGGAGTACCTGTGGGAGAACCGGAAGCTTGCGGAAGATTTTATCAGAAAGGAAATTCCACAGCTTACCACGGTGTCTGCGGATGCCACGTATCTGTTGTGGATCGACTGCAATGCCCTGCCCGGAAATCTGTCGGACCTGGCAAAGTATATCCGTAAGAAGAGTGGGCTTTTCCTCTGTGACGGCAGAGAGTACGGCAACGGCTATGGGTTCTTACGCCTGAATCTGGCATGCAGACGGGAACTGGTCAGAGAAGGCATGCAGCGCCTGAAGAAGAGCATTACTGCCTACCTGGAGCAGAATGGCGGCAAGCAGGATATGTAAACTTTTGCACGCAAGATTTTACGGGAAATAATGCAAATCCAGTGAAAAATATGTTATACTGTATCTATTGTGCACTAAGCACCGAGAGAACAAATGACAGAAACATAGGATATTACAATGGAAAATTATCAGGAACAGTATAAACAGGAATTACATCAGCAGGAGATTAACTCGAACTTACGGACGTTGAAGGGATTTTTCTGGATCTTTGTGACCATTCTGGTACTCTGGCTGCTGACACTTACGCGGATCTTTATCGTGGACGCCGGAATCTTTACCATGGCGGTGGGATTGTCCGTGGTCATAGGAATTCCTGTTTTGTACATTTATAAAAAAGTGGATCTGGCGAAGCGCTGGGTAAAATATGTGTTTCTGACACTGATCTGCGTGATTTCAGCGATCTTTGCCGCCTTTTTGTCTTTTCATGCGGTGTTTATTTATGTATTGCCGCTGCTTCTGGCAGTACAGTATCGGGAGAGGCTGACGCTTTGGATCACTTATGTCGTGAACGATGTGTCCATGGCCATCAGTATGGTGGCAGGATTCTATCACGGAATCTGTGATCTGAATCTGCTTATTGGAAGCAATCACACCAGGGACTGGTATCTGGAACAGTGGATGGCGGGGACGTTACGGTTTGGCCTTGAGCCGGATCCGGTGTTTGTGATCCTGTTTTACGGCGCGCTGCCCCGGGCGGTGATCCTTCTGATGTTCACAGTTATTCTGCGTTATATCAGTATCAGTGGTCAGGAGGATGCGCAGAGGATCGCCAATCTGACCTATCGCAAGGAGACAGACCTGGGAACTCATGTATACAATAAGAATAAATACGAGGAAATGATCGAGACCTATTACCCGGAGGTGCGCAACCTGGCTGCAATCTTCTGGGATGTGAACAATCTGAAATACGTCAACGATAAATACGGTCATGCTGCCGGAGATGTGCTGATTCAGACGTTATCTTCCGCATTATACGAGCTGTCTACGGACAGACGTAAGGTGTACCGTGTGGGCGGAGATGAATTCGTTATGATCATTGAGAATCCGGTAGAGGCGGAAGTGGAGTCCATGATAGAATCAGTTAAGGCGGCACTTTTAGAGAAGGACGGTCAGGGCGAGATGCCGATCTCCAGCGCAGTGGGCTGGGCAGAAGGCTGCGGTGTGGATATCCGCAAGATCGTCAATGAGGCAGATACGAAGATGTATGAGAATAAAAAACGTGGAAAGGAAGGCAGAGAATAGATGGCAAACTGGGTAAGTGCAGGCTGTGGTGTCATAGCCAATGAACTGGCACAGGCAATGGAAAAAAGAGGACAGAAGCTGTACGGTGTCGTGAACCGGACGCAGGAGAAGGCAGAGGCTTTTGCGGATAAATACGGTGTGCAGAAGGTGTTTACAAGCTTTGAGGAAGTCTGCGCGGATCCGGCGGTGGATATCATCTATATTTCTACGCCTCATAATACACATATTCAATTTTTACGAAAAGCGCTGGCAGCAGGTAAGCATGTGCTGTGTGAGAAATCCATTACGTTAAACTCCGAAGAACTGGAAGAGGCGGTTGGGCTTGCTAAGGAACACGGTGTGGTGATGGCGGAGGCCATGACCATTTATCATATGCCCATTTATAAAGAACTGAAGAAACGTGTGGATGCCGGAGAGTTCGGCGAACTGCGTGTGATACAGATGAACTTCGGAAGCTATAAAGATTACGACATGAAGAACCGGTTCTTCAACCGGAATCTGGCAGGCGGTGCACTGTTGGATATCGGTGTATACGCGCTTTCTTTTGTCAGAATGTTCTTAAGTTCCTGCCCGGATCAGATTACTTCTCAGGTGAAGCTGGCTCCTACCGGTGTGGACGAGCAGGCGGGGCTCCTTTTAATGAATCAGGAGCAGGAGATGGCGACGGTGACATTATCTCTGCATGCCAAGCAGCCCAAGCGGGGTATGATCTCTTTTGACAAGGCTTATGTGGAGATGTATGAATATCCCAGAGGACAGAAGGCAGTGATCACTTACACGGAGGACGGACATACCGAGGAAATTACGGCAGGGGCTACAGCGGATGCCCTGGTCTATGAAGTAGAGGATATGGAGCAGGCGATTTGCGGACACCCGGAACTCATGAAGCTGGAGCTTACCGAAGATGTTATGAAGATGATGACCCGGATCCGGAAGGACTGGGGATTAACTTACCCGGAGGAAGAGTAGATCATGGAAAAAAATCTGACCACAGGCAGTGTCTGGAAAACAATATTTTATTTTTCACTGCCGTACTTTTTCTCTTATTTTTTACAGACCCTGTACGGCATGGCGGATCTGTTCATTATCGGACAGTTCAACAGCGTGGACAGTACCACGGCGGTATCCATCGGCAGCCAGGTCATGCATATGCTGACCGTGATGATCGTGGGACTGGCAATGGGATCCACCGTCATGATCGGCAGAGCCGTGGGCGGTAATGACAGAAAACAGGTGAATCTGGCGGTGGGTAATACGGTTACTTTATTCGTGACAATATCCCTGGTGCTGATGGCGGTACTTCTTCTGGCAGCAGGGGGCATCGTAAGCGTGATGTCCACACCGGAAGAAGCGGTAGCCGGTACGAGACAGTATCTGATGATCTGTTTTACGGGAATCCCTTTTATCACAGCCTATAATATCATCAGCTCGGTATTCCGGGGCATGGGAGATTCGAAGAGCCCCATGTATTTTATCATTGTGGCATGTATCTGTAATATTGCGTTGGATTATGTGTTCATCGGAGCGTTTTCCATGGGAGCTGCCGGAGCGGCACTGGGAACGACTCTGTCCCAGGTGATCAGCGTGATCATAGCATTGACAGCGATATTACATAAAAAAATGATTCCGGGATTCCGGAAGGCGGATCTGAAGCCGCAGAAAGCCATGCTTGGGAAAATCCTAAAGGTGGGTGTGCCGGTGTGTTTACAGGACGGATTTATCCAAATTTCTTTTCTGGTGATTACGGTATTTGCCAATCTGCGTGGCATCAATGATGCGGCAGCAGTGGGAATCGTGGAGAAGCTGATCGGTATTCTGTTCCTGGTGCCTTCCACCATGCTGTCTACGGTGTCCGCGCTCTGTGCGCAGAACATGGGAGCTGGGAAGCACGACCGGTCGATTAAGACTTTGCAGTATGCGGTGACGATTGCCGTGGGATTCGGACTGGTGGCGGCATCCCTGATGCAGTTCTTAGCAGTTCCGGCAGTGGGACTGTTCACGAAAGACTTAGAGGTTATGCGGCTGGGCGGACAGTACATGCGCAGCTATGTATGGGACTGTGTGTTTGCTGGCGTGCATTTCTGCATCAGCGGATATTTCTGTGCCTATGGATTGTCGGGAATTTCCTTCATCCACAATGTGGCATCCATTCTGCTGGCAAGAATTCCGCTGGCGTATTGGGCATCCACCCACTTTGCCGACACCCTGTACCCCATGGGATGGGCGGCTCCGGCAGGCTCCATGATCTCTGTGGTGATCTGCGTGGCAGCATTTGTATGGATGAAAAAACACCCGGAGAAATTAACTTCCGGGTGATTCATTTCACTTCCGCTAAACTTATAAGAAGTTTTTGCAGTTCATAAGAGTTACCATTCATAACCGTGAAGCAGGCTTCCTTCGGAGGTTCGTCTGCGGAACCGGAAGAAGTGGCGGTGTGAAGGTAGCAGCAGTCGATCCCCGCAGCCACGGCGCCGGCGAGATCACTGGTGCGTTCGTTGCCGACCATCAGGCAGGTGGCAGGATCTAAGCCGTAGCGTTCAAACAGGATTCGGAAGAACGCGGGATCCGGCTTGCAGCATCCTTCATCCGAGGAGATGAGGATGCCATCAAATAGTTCCCAAAGCCCCAGGGAACGTAGCTCATATTCCGTGAAGATCCGCTGGGCGTTGGATAAGAGATAGACACCGCAGCCTTGTGCATGAAGCTGTTGCAGTGTCTCAATCGTAGAGGGATAACATTGTAAAGTATTAAGGGATTCGATCCGGAAGAACTGACCGGTAGCGGTTAAAAGTTCTTCGGTGGGTTGGATCCCTTTTTCGGTATACAGGGTCCGGAAGATATCCGCGGCGTAGATCTCCGGGTAAGTGTAAGGGCTGGGAGCCTTGCGGGCGGCAGCCTCTAACTGCCGGTACCAGCCATGCAGCTCCTTTCCCGTATAGGAAGCCCCCTGAAAAGAATAGAACAGGGCAAGCTTTTTCCAGAGGGAAGGTTTATGCTCGTTGGTGTGGATGTCTACTAAAGTGCCGTAGAGATCGAAAATAAAATTCTGATACATAGGAACCTCATTTCTTGTAGTGGAATCATTATTCGTAGAAAACTCCGGTGGCTCTTTTTACAATCGATGACAGAGCCGATAGATACAGTGTAGCAGTTCTTGCAATTTTCAACAATTGAAAATATAATGTAACTATTCAGAGACTTGAATTATAAAATACCGCCCGAAGATATGAAGTTTTTATTTCGCCTGACGAAGAAAATGGAACCAACCGGCGGTATGCAGGGAGAATAAATACCGATGATACGAAACAAGAGTTTGGGGAAGAGACTTCTGGCGGCGGGGCTTGTGCTGATATTTAGCATGACCGGCTGCGGAACAGACAATGAGATAGATTTAACAGAGAATGGAACAGAGAATGGAATAGAAGTAACGGCGGACGCCACAGAGATGACCGTGGAAACGGCACCGGAGGTCACAGCGGAAGATGCGGCAACGGATACAGTGTCTGGGGCAGAAGCCGCGCAGGAATCGGAGCCGGAGCCCACGGCAGTGCCCTGGCAGGAACTGACCACGGCGGACCGCATGGCGGGACGGACGAAGGTGAAGGGAATCTATGTCACCGGTCCTAAGGCCGGCAGCGCCGGAATGGAAGATCTGATAGGGCTGGTGGATGAGACGGAACTGAACGCCATGGTCATTGATGTGAAAAACGATGAAGGAAATGTGACGTTCCGGCTGACGAACGAAGAGATTACGCAGAACATTCCCGTACTGGACCAGATATCCGAAATGCAGGCGGGAGTGCGTTACATCCGGGATATTCAGGCACTGATGCAGGAACTGAAGGATCATAATATTTACACCATTGCGCGGATCGTATGTTTCAAGGATCCCATTCTGGCTGCGGCAAGACCGGAACTGGCACTGACGAAACCGGACGGTAAGCCGGTGACGGATGCCAACGGGCTGGCGTGGGTGAACCCCTACAGGCAGGAAGTCTGGGAATATCTGACGGAACTTGCCGAGATGGCAGCGGATCTGGGATTTGATGAGATCCAGTACGATTATGTGCGGTTCCCGGTGGGATCGGATGCCAATGCGGCGGACTACGGTGTGGATATGGAAGCCTATCCGAAGCAGCAGGCAATACAGGATTTTCTAGCCTATGCGGGAGATCGACTTCATGAAAAGGGATGCGTGGTCACGGCGGATGTCTTCGGCACTATCATCGGAAGTGAGACCGATGTGCAGACCGTAGGGCAGGATTACACGGCATTGGGACAGACGGTGGATGCTATCAGTCCCATGGTGTATCCCTCTCATTATGCGAACGGGGTATTTGGACTGAAAGTGCCGGATGCAAACCCTTACGAGACGGTATTTGCCGCAATGCAGGGTTCTGTCGAAGAACTGCAGGAGATTCCGGAGACGGAACGTGCCGTGGTACGCCCCTGGCTGCAGGCATTCACTGCCACCTGGGTTCCGGGGCATATTTCTTATAACGGACCGCAGCTCAGAGAACAGATTCAGGCGGTCTATGATGCCGGTTATGAAGAATGGATCCTGTGGAATGCAACGAACCGCTATTCCGCGGAAGGACTGCTTGGTGCAGATGAGGTCGAAACAAATGAAAATAATCAATAAGATCATGATTGCAATCGCAGTACTCTGTCTGCTGTTGTGTGGCGGGGTTCTGGCGTTTGCCCTAAATCCGGACATGACCAGTTCCCTGGCGCAGACGCTGTACGGAAACGGTAGTGGTACAGAAGCGACAGATACAGGAAGCGGAAATGCAGCAGATACAGGTGCAGACGGTAACATCCGCGCGACACTGCCGAACGGCATGCCGGGAGAAATGAACGGTTATGTGGCTCCGTCGATGGATCAGCTGCAGATTCCGGAGGATGTGAACGGCAAGAACGGTTTCGTGCCGATTCAGCCGGAGGAACAGCAGATTCCGGATCAGGAAGCACAGGATCTGGAGGAAACATTAGACCCGGGAGATTCCGGCGACGGATATACTTTTTCTGCGCAGGAGTATCCCTATTATCAGATGTTGTCGGAGAATCAGCAGTCTGTATACCGGCAGATCTATGCCAATGCGCAGGAGCTGACGGCGCGTTTTGCCCCGGAGAGGACAGTGACGGCGGGGGATGTGAAGAATGCTTTTGAGGCAGTCATCGGTGATCACCCGGAACTGTTCTGGCTGGAGACCGGGTATTCCGGAAAATATATGGGGAACGGGCAATGCGTGGAGATCGATTTAAAATATAACAGCACGGCAAGTGATCTAGAGAATGCAAAGCAAAGGTTCAATTCGGCGGCGCAGAACCTGATTTCCGGTGCATCGTCTCTTGGCAGTGATTACGAAAAAGAGAAGTATGTGCACGATGCACTGGCAGCGGCAGTGACCTATGATCTGTCGGCGGATATGAATCAGAGTGCCTACAGCGCACTGGTAAACGGAAGAAGTGTATGCGCCGGTTATGCCAGAGCTTATCAGTATCTGTTACAGCAGCTGGGGATTCCCTGCTATTACTGCACCGGGTATTCTGGCGGGGATCATGCATGGAACATTGTGAAGCTGGATGATGGTTACTACAATGTGGATGTGACATGGGACGACGCGGATCCGATCCGTTATGACTATTTCAACAAGACAGATGCGGACTATGCTTCCACGCATGTAAGACAGAACCTGTCGGTATATCTGCCGGCATGCAACGGTGCTGCCTACAGACAGGCGGATGCAGCAGATGACGGGCAGCAGACAACCGGTGTAAACGGTGATGGAACCGTACCGGATGTAAATAGCGGGGACGGAACAACATCGGAGCAGCCGGGGAACAGTCTGAGCGATTATATCAATCCGAACCCTCAGGAGCCCCTGCGGTATCCCAGTGGCAATACCGGAAGTTCTGACAGCGAGACCGCAGCTACACCGGCTCCCAGAAGTGATGCTGTGACGGATTTGAACTCTTATTATGCGAACTGTATTACGCAGTTAAGCATCTTGGGGAGCGGAGATCAGCATTTTGACAATGTGGTACCTAAGAACTTGTGGAGTACCATTGAGCAGGCGTACAATAGCGGAACCTACGAGCAGGGCTATGTGGCGGAAGTGCTGAAAAAGCTTGGCATGGACTATTTTGCGATTCAGCTGCAGTTGGTAGACCTGGGGGACGGGTACTATAGAGTATATCATAATGTAGTGACTTATTAGGAGAAAGTGACCGCATAACACCGGTATCGAAAGGTATCGGTGTTATTTTAAAAACAAAAATAAGAATCATTACTAATATTATTGACAGATAATTTCTAATATATTATAATTTAGCTAAAGCAATAAAGAAAAAGAAATTCAGGACAAATAAAACACAACAGGCAAGAGATACTAAGGATAACAGACCGCAGGAGAAAAGGAGAACTCATATGGACAAAAAGGCAATGTACAAATTAAGTTATGGATTATACATCGTAACCACGCGTGATACGGAAAAGGCAAACGGTTGTATCGTCAATACGGCGATCCAGGCGGCGTCTTCTCCGAACCAGATCTGCGTCTGCATCAACAAGGCAAATTATACTCACGACATGTTGCTTCGAACCGGCGTATTTAATGTGTCCGTGCTCAGTAAGGCAGCAGAATTTCCGCTGTATCAGCGATTTGGTTTTCAGTCCGGCAGAGAAGTAGATAAATTTGCAGATTATACAGCGTATAAAAATGCAGAGAACGGTGTGCCTTATATCACGGAAGGTACCAACGCTTATATTGTGGTAAAAGTTACGCAGACCGTGGATCTGGGATCCCACACCATGTTCATCGGTGAAGTGACGGAGATGGAAGTATTAAGTGAGGAGCCCTCCGCAAACTATGAATATTATCAGGAAAATGTAAAGCCGAAGCCGGAAGAAGTGGGGCAGACCGCAGACGGTCAGACCGTATGGCGCTGTACCATCTGTGGCTACGAATATGTGGGCGAGGAGCTGCCGGATGATTTTATCTGTCCGCTGTGCAAGCACCCGGCATCTGATTTTGAAAAGGTGATCAACAATTAATCTAAGGGTTTTAATAAGGTGAAATGACTGCGCTGTGTCCGGAGGATGCCAAGCTTTGCAAGTTTGCCCAGTTCTGCGGACATGGCGCTTCTCTCTACCCCGAGGTAGTCTGCCAGTTCCTGCCGGTTGAAGGGGATGGTGAAATCGTTGGTACCCTTCATTTTCGCCTGGTCTGTCAGATATGCCATCAGCTTTTCTCTCGTGGTTTTCCGGGAGGTATATTTGATCTTCTGGTTCAGGTACATATTGTTCTGCGCCACGATTCCCAAAAGATTGCGGACCAGCGTGTGATGGAATTTACAGCCGTTGTCGCAGGTGTTTAACAACGTTTTCCCGTTTAAGAACATTACGGTACAGTCCTCCGCAGCCACGATGTCCACGGGGAGATAAGGGATTCCTGCGCAGGCGAAAGCCTCTCCGAACAGAGAACCTGCGGAGATGGAAGCTGTAATATTGCGGTTGCCGTAGTAATCATCCTGCAACACGTGAATGGAGCCGGATTCTATGATACCGATGAAATCCGCCGGATCTCCGGCACGCTTGATGTATTCTTCCTTCTGATAGGATTTCGTATAGGCATGTAGGCGCTTCAGCATAACGGGGATATCTTCGGGTAAAATATTCTGAAAGAGAGGATTGGTCATAATAAATTCTCCTTTTGTTGGAAAACCAACATACTTGATGGGGTGATTCTAGTATAATCACTTCAGAAAGTCAAGAAGAATCAGGATTCTTAAAATAATGTTTCGTACAGAAAGGTGGATAACGATGTATAAAAATATTGAAAAACAGACCAAATTAAATCTGAAGGATCTGGTGGAATACCAGGAGGGACAGGTAGTCAGCAAGACTCTGGTACAGAACGACTATGTGAGCATGACGATCTTCTCCTTTGATAAGGGAGAGGAGATCTCTACCCATGCGGCAGGCGGCGATGCCATGGTAACTGTACTGGAAGGCAAGGGCAGATTCACCGTAGGCGGCGAAGTATTCTATGTGGAAGCGGGTGAGACCCTGATCATGCCCAAGGATATCCCTCACGCAGTATACGGCGAAGAGAGATTCAAAATGCAGCTGACTGTATCCTTTTAAGTTATAGGAAAAAAGTGTCGTAGTTACCGCTTGTTTGGAGTTGCTATCCATACAGGCGGTATTTTTTTGCTAATGGCGGTAGTTGGATAAATGTGATAAAATGTTATCAGTTAGAATGCACTAACCTATACAAAAGAACAATCTGGACATGGGAGGTAACGGTTATGAAGAGAGCATATGCAGCATCCAAATACGCAAAACCTTATGAACAGTATTGCAGGGAATTATATCCGGAACAGGCGGAGGAGATCTTCCGTAAGGCAGAGGAACATTATAAGGAGCTTATGGAAAATGATATGCCGGATCTGGGGGAGAACATGATGGTGACCATAAGCTGGGTGGAGAGTGCTGCGATTACTGGTACGTGGGGGATGAAAGCCCAGTGCTGAAGGAATATGAGAATCTGGAGCAGATTTAAGATAGTAATCTGCATGTCTATAGGAGGGAAAAGATGGCAAAAGCAGTTTTTACAACCGATGGTTCTTACAAGCCGCTGTTTGATCATATCAAAGAGGCAGGCGGAAAGAAGCTGGCGGAGAAGATCTGCGCTGAATCTAATGCGGCTTATGAGCGGCTGGTAAACAGTGATCATACGGACTTGAACAACACGGCGAAGATGCACTGGAAGCAGTGTCGCGAGAGAGTGGCAATCTATACCACTGTGCGAAAATATTATCCGGAATCTGTTTTGGAATGGCTGGATGAAGCGCTGGAAGAATTCGGGGTGAATGCGGCGGCTGCGCTAAACCGCATCATGGGTTTCCCGGGGATGAAGGCTCTGTTTCTGCCCATCATGCGGAGCATGGCAAAGTCCATGTTCGGTCCCAAAGGTGGCTTCCGGAACCGGTTTGGGCTGACGACAAAGCGGGAGGTTCATTTTGATATTCTGGAGTGTCCGTATTGCAAATATATGCAAGAACTGGGATGCCCGGAACTGGGATTGGGATTCTGCAAGAGCGATGAATATTCCTATGGAAATCTGAGGGATTTTACGTTCGAGAGAACCCAGACGCTGACTACCGGCGGAGAAAAATGCGATTTTTGTATGCGAAGAAAAAAGGTTTTTGTTGGAAAAACAACATAATAACCTGCTTAAGTTTGCTATAGTATGGGAAGAGACAAAGAGAACAGCAAAATTAAGGAGGTAACATGATTCGGAAAATTATTCACATTGATGAAGAAAAATGCAATGGTTGCGGCATTTGTGCCACCGCGTGCCATGAGGGCGCCATAGATATCATAGACGGCAAGGCAAAGCTGGTCAGAGAGCATTTCTGCGACGGGTTTGGAGACTGCCTGCCCGGGTGCCCTACGGGAGCCATCACATTTGAAGAGCGGGAGGCTCCTGCTTATGACGAAGCGGCAGTAAAACAGGCACAGCAGCTGAAACAACAGATTTTCCATGGCGGATGTCCGGGTAGCAGAATGCGTCAGATGAACCGGACGGAAAACGTAGAAACCGAAGCGGAGAGCAGTAATGTGATAATGAAATCGCAATTAAGTAACTGGCCCGTACAGATCAAGCTGGCACCCTTACAGGCTCCCTACTTTGACGGAGTGAAACTGCTCATTGCGGCAGACTGTACCGCTTATGCCTATGCGAATTTTCATAAGGAATTCATTCGCGGTAAAGTGACGCTGATCGGTTGTCCGAAGCTGGATGCGGTGAATTACAGCGAGAAGCTGACGGAAATTCTGCGGAATAACGACATTCAGTCCGTGACCATCGTGCGCATGGAAGTGCCCTGCTGCGGCGGACTGGAAATGGCGGCGAAGAAGGCTATACAGGACAGCGGAAAATTCCTGCCCTGGCAGGTAGTGACCATCTCCATTGACGGAGAGATTCTGGAATAATTTTGGAATATTGATACCGGAGTAAAGAAATGACTGAGCGTGATATAGTAATGCAAATGCAGGGAGACAGAATCATCAGCGCGCTGATCGGGCTGGTGGGTGCCGTGTCCAATAACGGCAAAACGAAACAGACCGACAGCGTGATCCGGGAGGCTTTCCTACGTCTGACAGATGTGGGCAGTGAGGAAGAGATGGTGGAGAAGATCCATGCGGAGAAATTCACCATTGCACCGGACTGCGCCACCTGCCTGAATCCCTGCGGCAATACCTCAGACTATGATATGACACAGTTTTATGGGGTAGATGCAAAGGCTATCGCGGCAAAGAGGGATCTGATCGAAGCCATCCGTAAGAAACTGAGCGCAACGGAAGAAGTTCCCGAGACCGTCTATCAGGGAATTGCCTATCTGGGTTATAATCTGGAGCCGGAGGCTTATGCGCAGATACAGGAAAGTGTTGATTGTTAGTAGCTGTCTTATTAGATGGAGAGTTAGTGAAGTAAATCCATGAACGCCCACGGCGAACGCAACATCCTTCCTCGATGTAAGGTCTCCCGGTAGGAATTTTCTGACGAAAAGTGAGTAACGGTTCTAATCCGTTCGCTCCACCCTGATTTTCAGCACTTTTCGAGAAAATGTCACCACCTCCCGACAAACATCCTCGGAAGGACATTCCGTTCACCGTGGGCGTTCTGTTTTTCTAAATAGCCTTAAACTGGTTAAAATAGTAGAAAAAAACGGTTGGTGAAAAGATTTTTTATGTAACAGACCATTTTCTGCAATTTATAGTAAAAACAAATTCGTTTCAATCCAATAGTTTTACTATTGTCTGTGATTTGACTGATTTTAGTAAAATAATAAGGACGGCTGTTTTTCCTTCAAAACAGCATGAAACTAGCGAAAATAGTGGAAATTGAGTAAAAATAAGTGCTTTAGAAAGAGCGATTTCTCGGTATTGTACTTTGGGCACAATTATAGAGGAAACTAGTTGCTCTTAAGGCAAAAATTCCACTATTTCGTACTGTTTAACAGCTTTTAGAGGAATCGTTCGTGGCTTCTTCACTAACTTTCAATTTACATAATTTGCTGCCATAGTAAGATTATGTTATATTAAACTTACATAAGAAGAAATAAGCGCAAGAGGGTGCAGGCAATGGCGGGAATCGAAAAAGTAATCTTTATGAATATGTGCATGGTCTATGATAACGAGGGTAATGTGCTGGCGTTGGACAAGGTGGGAAAGAGCTATTCGGGAACGACTTTTCCCGGCGGACATGTGGAGCACGGGGAGACCTTCAAAGAATCGGTGGTCCGGGAAATCTATGAAGAGACCGGGCTGAAGATCCGAAATCCCAGACTGACCGGCATCTATCACTGGATGACAGGGGACATACGAAATGTGGGATTTTTATATAAGACGGCGGAATACGAAGGAGAGCTGATTTCCTCCGAGGAGGGAAAAGTCTACTGGATCTCCGGAGAAGAATTCCTGAAGAGACCGCTGGCACCGGGCATGGAACAGGTGTGGCAGATGATGCATGACGAGGATGCACAGGAGTGTCTGCAGACACTGACAGAGAAAGGCATCGTATCGAAAATTCAGTAGTGGATTTCAATCCATTACTTGTGGGAAAGGAGAGCAGCGCGCAGTGTTTTGGGATAAAGTCGCAGGTCTGTATGATCTGTTTGAAAATATTTATAACAAAAAGGTCTACCGTGAGACGGGACAGAAAGTGGCAGAATGGCTACAGGAGACGGATGAGGTACTGGAATGTGCCTGCGGAACAGGAGCCATCAGCAGATATATTGCCGACAGGTGTAAACATCTTACAGCAACGGACTATTCGGAAGGCATGTTAAAGCAGGCGAAGAAGCATCTGGCTTCGAAAGAAAATGTTACTTTTGCCCAGGTGGATATTATGCACCTGCCCTATGAAGATCAGAGCTTTGACGCGGTGGTGGCGGGCAATGTGATCCATCTGCTGCCGGAACCGCAGAAAGCTATGGAGGAACTGCTGCGGGTCTGTAAGGAAGGCGGAAAAGTGATCCTCCCGACTTACATTAATAAATCCGAAAAAAGCAGCCGGACTGCTGTGAAATTTTTGGAAAAACTGGGTGCAGATTTTAAACAGCAGTTTGATGCGGATTCTTATGAGCGTTTTTTTGCAGATATGCATCTTACAAAGACAGAATTTACCATCGTGGAGGGCAGGATGCCCTGTGACATTGCAGTCATCACGAAGAAAACTCAGCAGGAGGCAGAACAATGATCAACAAATTACATATGGCAATGATTGAACTTTACCACGGGGACGCAAAGCGTATCCAGCATTTTTGCAAGGTGCACAGCTATGCGAAGCTGATTGCGGAGATGGAAAATGTGGATGCAGAGACCTTATTTATTCTGGAGACGGCGGCACTGACCCACGATATTGGGATTCACTTGTGTGAAGAAAAATACGGAAACAGCAACGGAAAACTGCAGGAAAAGGAAGGCCCGGCTATTGCCGAAAAACTGCTGGCAGATCTTGGTTTCTCCAAAGAAGTTTCCGAGCGGGTGCAGTATCTGATCGCCCATCATCATACCTACAACAATATCGACGGGATCGATTATCAGATCCTGGTGGAGGCGGATTTCCTTGTAAATATGTATGAGGATGAGCTGCCCGAAGAAGCCAAGCGGAACGCCTATCGGAATATTTTCCGGACAGAAGCCGGGAAAAAGATCTGTAGGGAGATGTATGAGGTAGAGTAATTTTAGAACTTAAAAATGCGGACAGGAAGAGGAAAATCATGAGTAAATGGACAGAGCTGGCGATCCGGGTGCAGAGTATTGCGCAGGCGGGGCTTGCCTACACGGAAGGTGAATATGACAGAGAGCGATATGAACAGCTGCGGGACATTGCGGCGGAGATGATTTCCTGGCTGAATTGGAATCTAGAATTCCAATTCAGCAATGGAAACAAAGAACATAATTTTGGAACTTAGAACGAAAAAAGAACCCAGAAAGCTGATCTGTCAGTGCTGTGGAATGCCCATCGAGGATGATTCTATTTTAGGGCGGGAAAAAGACGGCACGTTGAACGAGGAATATTGCAAATGGTGCTATGCGGATGGAACATACACCTACAGTGATATGGACGAACTGATTGATGTCTGTGTTAAGCATATGGTGAATGAGAACTTTACAGAAGAACAGGCACGCGCTTATATGAAAGAACTGCTTCCAAAGCTGGATTACTGGAAAAGATACGAGGAACTCAGTGACAATGGTCAGTTTGAGGAATTTAAACAACAGCTGATCCGGGAGATCAATGATCTTTCGATCGAAGGACTTCCTAGGGTTGACAGATTGAATGCTCTTGTAGGAAAATATGTAAATCTGGAATACACGCTGCCAGGTGGGGAAAAGGTGAAATTTCTGGATGACCGGAAAACCTATTTGGGCAACCAACTGGAATCCGAATTCGGAGGGGAGCGGTGCTTCGGCATTTTGGCAGACATGGATTTTATTCTGGTTTGTACATATGAGGAAAACGGGGAAAATCCGGAATTACTTATCAGGCTGCCGGACGGACATTCCGGCGTATTACAGCGAATGGTTTTACAACAGAATAGAAGCCGGTTTTGTACTGGTGCGCAATCCTTATCATCCGGAGCTGGTGACAAAATATCGCCTGACTCCGGAGGTGGTAGATATTCTGTGTTTTTGCAGCAAAAATCCGAAACCGATGCTCTCCGGACTTCCTAAAATTGCGGCGTATCGACAGTTCTGGTTCGTTACGATCACTCCCTATGGAAAAGAGATCGAACCGAATGTGCCGGAAAGTGCTCAGATGATAGAGACGGTACGGCAGTTATCCGGCATCGTGGGACAAAAAGCGGTAGCATGGCGCTATGATCCCATTTTTCTCTCGGAAAAATATACGGCAGAATATCATGTGGCGCAGTTTGAAAAAATGGCGGCAGCCCTGCAGGGGAAGATAGCCTTTTGTGTGATCAGCTTTATTGATCTGTATGAAAAGACAAGGCGGAATTTCCCGCAGGTAAGAGCGGTCACGAAGGAAGAGCAGGAATTTCTGATAAAGCAGTTTGCAGAGATCGGGCGCAGATACCGGATGTCTGTCCGTACCTGTTGTGAGAATCCGGAACTGGGAAAATACGGTGTGGAAACCTCCGGGTGCATGACACAGGAGGTGCTGGAGAGGGGCACTGGATGCCTGCTATCGGTTCCCACTAAGAAAAAAGCCCCGAGAGCAGAATGCAACTGTCTCCTCGGAGCCGACATCGGCGCCTACAATACCTGCCCCCACGGCTGCATCTACTGCTATGCCAACTACGACAAACAGACCGTCCTACAGAATTTCCGCCACCATGATCCGAACTCCCCGTTCCTGATTGGCACCGGACACCCCGAGGACCAGATCCGGGATGCGGTACAGGAATCCTGGATCGATGGGCAGCTACGGTTGTTTTAACACCTGCATAAATGCCTGCGCCGCCGCACTGAGCATGGCGTGTTTTTTCCAGACCAGCGCATAGGTGGTGGGAAGCGCGGGCGAGAGTGGGCAGAAGCGGACGTCCTGTTCCAGCTTGGGGCTGAGCATGTCTCTGGTGGTGAGGTAGTAGCCGAGGCCGCTTTGCACGAAAGCCACGGGGCTGCTGTGTACGACGTTGTAGGTGGCGACGATGTTCAGTTTCTCCGGATCGGTTCCTGCCCAATAAGCAATATCC
>CAVGMD010000060.1:0-17294 GCA_963630275.1 Bacteroidaceae bacterium
GTGCATCCCTTGTATTATATTCATTATATATATACATATAATAAAAGATCATTCCAAGAAGGCAAACCATGGGAAATGAGCCAAGCAAATTGCATACAGACTCCAAATAAACCGATATAATTATGGAAATTGATGTAGGTATCGAAACAACCCATTCATCTGAACCGTTATGCCTCGTATCTATAATAAATAAAACCACGTAAATAGCCAGATACAAAAAGCCTATAATAAACGTCATGTACCTCATGGGTCCGCTTACAAAAATATTATTATCATCAAAGTAATAGACAATTCCACATAAAGGAGAGATCAATAATAATATTGTATTAATAGCAATCGGGGCTACCATAAAAGGAAAAAACCATTTTTGTTTCTCTTGATCCCGCATCAGAATCAATATCAAAATATATCCTACCATAGGTCTGAGAATATAAGCAGCGATAGAGATAACCCACCGTTGCCAATTAGGATATACGTAATATGGCGGTTTAAAAAATGTCTCTTCTAATTCTAACAGAATTATTACCACAATTATAATCGTCGCAGCGTAAAAATACTTTGAAATCTCTTTCATCGGTGTTTTCCTGCCGATAAAAATGAAGGTAAGAAAACATATACAAGTCATTATTGGAATTATATAATTGTATATTTGCTCATACATAAAAATCTCCCTTCTGATGTCTTTCAGTTGACGATACAAATAGATTTCTAAAGGTGATTTTGGAATTTTAATTGGCGTATCCGCCAATTAAATTATATCAAATGTACTTACGAATGCAAGCATTGTAAGCACTCTATTATGAGTACCTTACCATGATACCACATTCATGAGATAATTGCTCCAAATATTCGCATATCTTTGCGTCTTATATCAGGAGGTTCTCATGAACACTACAAAACAACTGCAACAGATTAAACTCGACCAGTGGGCTGTACTCTGTAAGGAACAGGCTCAGAGTGGTCTCACCGTAAAGCAGTGGTGCGATCAGAATGTGCCTTATTCGAGAACTGGAATAAGGCACACACCAAGCGGAAATATGCAGAAGTACTTACCAAGCATTCGATGTATACGCCGCCAGGCGCACAAAAAAACTGCCCGATGCCAGACCGGGCAGCCTGTTTATTTTTCTTTATATTTTGTGATTATTTCGAACACTATGAATATAACTGTCAATGCCGCAAAAACAGCATAAAGTATGCCTGAATAATCTCCTGTCGCAGGCGCAGTCGCTGTAACACTTTGCGTTGCTACAGGACTTGCTGTTACTGTCGGTGCCGGTGTATCATCATCGTCATCAGATGTACTCTTCGGTGTTGGTGTTATTTTCGGAGCAGTCGTCACCGTGGGTGTTGCTGTCACTGTTGGAGTAGCCGTCACCGTGGGAGTAGCTGTCACTACAGGCGTAGGTGTCACGTCCGAGGAGCCTTTCTTAGAATTGGTTATCGTCAGATAATATCTTTTGTCGCTCTCACTTATACTGAAATTGCGATTGTAGTCACCATCAACAGTTGCTTTACCATTTACATCTATATTCAGACAGATTGGTGTATTATCAACCTTATCATACCCTTCCGGAGCCTCCAACTCTTTGATATAATAGGTATTTCCTGCCGCCATGCCATAACAGGTTGCCGTTCCATCTGAAGCTGTCACGAATTCATTCCCAGAAGTACTGTCTTCCATAACTGTATTCCATAATGTTGCCGGCTGCGTACATGCTTCATCTGTATAAATGCCAAACCGTGCTCCTGACAAAAGTGATCCATCCGCAGCATCCTTTTTCACAATAGACAATGCATATTTCGGTGCTATATTAAAATAAATTGAGCAGTTGGACTGTGATGAGCCTCTTTCAAGATAGTAAATTGTCAACTTATGATTGCCAGTATCTATGTTATTTAATTGTGTTTCTGTATATGTTGAAGTGTGGGTTGCGCCGGTTGTAGTCCTTTGTGTCTCGGTCTTAATTTTCCCTGTTGAGAAGTTGATGCTTCCTTCTCTTGCGCCATGCATTCCCCCAAGATCTAGTACTAGTTGGTCATCTACAAATACCCAGACATCATCATCTCCGGAAAACCTGAACTCCATTTCAGCTCCGGTATCTGATTTATTTCCACCTTGTCCAACCGCATTTGGTAACCAGAAGTCAATCTCGCTCTTGATACCGAACCAGTAGTTTATTGATCCATCCTTTTCATCATATTCTCCCACTTCATTGTCATTAAAAGGCAGAAAAGCTGTCGTTTTTGACTTATTTTGTTTATATTCCCAGTATCCAGCACTATTAAACTTTTGTTCAACAATATATTCCGGATTCTGATATAACACAAAGCTCTGCTTCTGTTGATTGTAGGATGCTCCATTCTTAGCACTATCGTAATAATAATATCCGTAATTGGGATCCGTTGAATCACCTACATATTGGAATAAACCGTCACCCTCGCCCAGATAGTTGCGCCCCATTACACTTTTTTCCGTAAAAAGAGCCTTCAGAATTCCAGAATCGCTTCCGGAAATGATATTCTGTGTAATTTCACTGTTAGCAGTGTTTTTATTATTAGTACCTCTATTTCCCAACGCCGCCAAAGTACCATCTTTTATTGTGTCATAATATGCCCAGTTCAAGAAAGCAAAACCAAGCCCATCTGAGGATAGCCTCCAAAGCTCCGAATGCTTATCATTCCCAAGATAACTATCACCTTCTTGGCCGAAGATCGTCGCACTTTGGATATTAAACAGTTCGTTATAATCAAATACACTGGTTGTGATAAATTTACTTGTGTCCGGCTGGTCAGTCACTTTGCTACGGCTTGAATTGCCAAGATTATAGTCGGATCCTACCCAGTCTGCATAGAATACTGTATTTCCGCTGACATCAATCTCCTGCCCGAGCTGATCCTTGCCATAATACTTCTGATTGTAGATATCGTACCAGCCATTTAATGTATATTCATACTTCTGCATCGTACCTGCTTCTGTCGGCAGTATAACCTTTCCATCATTGGCAGATACGCTTATATTTGTTGCTCCACTGTACCAAGGCTCCATGGTCGACAGCCCTTTATTGTCCAGAGCCGTGCGGGCTCCGATCGTACCATCAAACCATATGGTGGAGCCGCTCTCCCCGTCAGCAGCGCATACATAACTTGAGTTCAATGTAAAGCATACAATAAATGCAAGCAATAGATTTCTTGTCTTCTTTGAGCCTCTTTTCATATACTTTATCTCACCTATTTCTTTGAGAAGGGTACAAAAATGTATCCGAATACTTTCTGTACCCTATTTTCGTACAACAATAAGTTCCGCACAACTATGTCAGATCACTTCCGCATCCACTCTGGTAACAATCTCCTGGCTGCCCTTGTGAATGCGATACTTTACTGCAGGAATTTTGGTTTTGGTGTAGAGCAGGTTCGTGTTGGGGTCTGCGGTGATCATGTGTCCCACAGGTGGCTTGTCTTCCAGCTCGTTGGTCTGCACATTTTCACCGAGCACCGCACTGACCGTGCAGCTGCTGAATTCGTTGCTTGCCTGGGCGAATGCACCGTCCACTTTTTCCGCGAAACCGATCTCTTTGAAATCTCCTCTGCTGACTGCAAATCCGCAGTCGTATGCCACACACTCGATGTCACTGGTAATCTTATGTACTCTGGTATGTCCCTCTTCGTCCGGAGTAATCGTGGTCTCTACCGTGATGCCCGGATAAGGGCTCCACTTCGACCATACTCCGGTATCCGTGATCTTCGATTCTTCGCAGATACGACGCACATACACATAGCCGTCGATCCAGAACGCCAACATGTTGTCCGGTGCATTCTCATGCAGTTCATAGCAGGACTTCGCCACACTGATGCTGAATCTGGTATCGTAAGCGAATTTTCCGTATTTTGCCACGATCTGTCCGTGTCCGTTGGGGCTGTAGACACCCGGTGCAAATGCCGTGGTGTGATTGCCGTAATGGTAGACAAACAGATCTGCGTATTTCTGAGGACATGCGGGTGCCAGCTTCGGCAGGGGCGCTTCCTCTGCGCTCCAGAAGGGATGATCATCGGGAAGCAGCAAAAAGGCAAATACTTTCATGCCCCAGTAAGGGGAGCCGGGCGCATTGTACCGCTCTGCCATAATCAGATTCGGATAGCCGTATCCGATGGTCAGCACATGGTCTCTGTCGAAGATCGGACGTTTCAGCCAGTTGCGCAGATGTCTTGCGATCAGTCCCTTCATCACGGGAACCGGGAACGGCTCCAGTCCTGCCAGCAGACACACGCTGAAAAAGCTTACTTGAGAGAAACGATAGGTCAGGGATCTGCCGAAAGGAATGGCCTCGCCCTCTTCATCGAACCAGTAGATGAACTGCTTTGCAAATTCCATGGCTCTCGCCTTGTATTTTTCCGCCCGCTCCGGGTCATCCTTTTCCATAATTACCGCATAGATCAGGCTATAAAAATGAATGGCGAAGGAAATATAGTAATCCTTCTGCCCGGAATCTCCGTCCTGATACCAGCCCTCGCCCAGATAGAAGGTCTCCAGTCCTTCCAGATATTCCTCCAGCATCTCGGGACTGTACCGGCGTCCCACCTTTTTCATGGCAATGTTCACCAGCACGGCAAAGAGGATCCAGTTGCAGACCGGCAGGGGATGCTCATTGATCTTATTTAAGTAATTGCATAGATTTTCCTTCTGCGCTTCCGTAAGGGGATCCCATACCACCTCGGGAGCGAACATGATACCGTAGGAAATCGCCGCCATCTCCACGAATCTCTGGTCGAAGGAAGTACATTCTCCCCAGTATTCCGGGTTCTTCTCATCGGTTCCGGCAGTAAGACCCTTGCGATAGATCTCCTCAAATTCCGGCTCCGATCCGCCGCCTGCCCAGAAAGGCACCAGTCCCCATAAGGGGCGGGAAAATGCCTCCATCCATGTGGCACCGATGTCATAATGTGCCATGGTAACGCCCAGCGTCAATCTCGCCTTTTCCTCACTGTAATAAGGTTTCAGCGGATTCAATACCGATAACATACAGTCCTGAAAATCTTTTTTGCTATGTAAGTTCATGCAATTAATCCTCCAAATTCTCCATTCTATAAAAGCCCAGTCAAAATTCACATTCTACGACAAACATCTTCGTCATGGCATTTTTGTCTGAGCCTTCATCGATATTCCAATTTAAAATATTACCAATATTCTCTCCAGTCCTTCAGTAACCGAGTCAGTGCCTCCATGTAGAAATAATCTCCCCAGGAATTGCACTCATCCACGCCGTAATGATTACAGGTATTATAAGGGGAATGGTTGGAGTAGGTGCTGTGCAGCACCAGTCCGTTGGATTCCTTCGGGTCTTTTACGGCATAGTTCGTATAAACAGACTGCATGATCTGTTTTGCCAGAGTGATATAATGCTCTGCCTCCTCAGGCTCCAGATATTTTGCCATTTCCAGCATACCGCAGGCCGCAATGGATGCGGAAGAAGAATCTCTCGGCTGGTCATCGCCGTCGGTGAACTCCAGATCCCAGTAAGGTACCAGATCCTTAGGCAGATGTGCCAGAAAATACTCTGTCACATGACGGAACAGGTCGATATATTCTGCCCTTCCGGTATAGCGGTAAGCCAGCGCCATACCGTAGACACCCCATGCCTGACCTCTCGCCCAGGCAGAACCATCGCGGTAACCCTGGCATGTGGCACCATGATCCGGTGCTCCCGTCTTCATATCGAAGAAGAAAGTATGCCAGGTAGAATAATCCTCACGGATCACATTTGCCACAGCCGTATGAATGTGCTTCTCGGCGATGTCACGGTATTTCGGATCTCCGGTCTCGTCGGATGCCCAGTATAGCAGGGGAAGATTCAGCAGGCAATCAATGATCAGGCGGTAATTCTCCGGAGCATCCATGGGTCCCCATGCCTGAATGAACTCGCCTACGGGATGATAGCGGGTAATCAGCTGATCTGCCGCCTTGATAGCCGCTTCCCTGCCCTCTTTACTACCGATCAGCTTGTAAGCTGCCACGCAGGAAGGGGAATACAGGAAGCCCATATCATGATGGTCTACCTCGATCTTATTGTCAATACGGTCCAAGAAGCTCTTCACCTGCACTTCGCCCGCTTTTTTCAGGCGCTCGTCCTGTGAATATTCGTAAGCAAGCCAGATCTCTCCGGTCCAGAACCCGCAGGTCCAGTAATTGTTCGGGATAGGCTGGTAAAAACCATTCTCACTGTAGGCTTTCTGGAACTGGTCGGTAAATTCCGGCAGATCCCGGATCACCTGCTCCGTGGAGAATTGCAATGCGTCTTTGATCTCCGCCTCTGTAATCTGCGGATATTTCTTTTCATCAAATGTTATCATAGTTTTTTCCTTTCCTGAATAGTTACCCTTTCCTTATCACACAAGCCTGTGACATGGAACCGGCACAGGCTTGTAAAATACTTTTATCCGTTAACCCTTCAGTCCTGTAGAAGCAACGCCTTCTACGAAGTACTTCTGCAATACCAGGAATACGATCAGTACCGGGATCAGGGACAATACCGATCCGGCCATAATCAGACCGTAATCGGAAGAGTACTGGCTGATGAACATTTTTAATCCCAGCTGAATGGTCTTCTTCTCCTGACTCTTTAAGTAGATCAGGGGTCCCAGGTAGTCGTTCCAGGTAGCCACGAAGGTGAAGATTGTCAATGTGGACAGTGCCGGTTTCGACAGCGGCAGCATGATGCTGGCGTAGATCCGGTACTCACTCATACCGTCGATTCTGGCGGCTTCGCACAGATCGTCGGGAATGCCTTCATAGAACTGCTTCATCATGAACACACCGAAAGCGGAGAATGCCTGTAAGCAGATCATAGCTAACAGCTTATCGTTCAGTCCCATTTTTCTCATCATGATGAACTGAGGTACCATGTATACCTGCCAGGGCATTGCGATGGTAGCAATGTATGCCAGGAACAGTCCGTTCTTATGGCGGAAGTCCAATTTTGCAAAAGAATACGCTGCAAAGCTACTGGTCAGTAACTGTAAGAATGTTACAATCAAGGTTAAGTAAACCGTATTACCTACGAATCTGCCAAAAGGAATCTTCGTCCAGATCGTCAGGTAGTTATCCCACTTGGGATTCGCCGGAATCCACACAAACGGATTCATCTGGAATACTTCTCTGTCACTCTTGATGGATGCGGAAAGCATCCACAGGAAAGGAATAATCATGACCACTGCGATCAGAATCAGAATCGCATATACGATCACTTTGCCTAAAACGGCTTTTTTATGTGCTGATTTCATAATCTGTGCGCCTCCTAACGTTTAACCCTTCCGTACACTTCAATCTGACTCAGCGCCGGGAAGGGGGATGGATCTTCTGCTTTAATCAGGTTGCAAAGCTCCAGCCATGTGATCTCTTTTTCGGGAATCGGCAGTACATGTGCTCTGTTGCTCTTCTCTAAGGAGAACTCCTGCTCACTGCCATCGGAGAACCTTATGGTTACCTGCTGCCACCAGTTGTCATGAGGAAAATCGGATCTGGTATACAGCACAATCTTGTCAGCCAGTACCGGTCTTCCGAAGTCCAGCTTCATGGCTGCGTCATCCTGCATGTTGATGCCCCAGGATTCGTAAGGCCATTCTCCGTGAGAACGGTTCGCACGGACACCGTCGATGGCATTTTTTGCTGCGAATACGCTTTCACCTCTGGTCTCCACATTTGCCGTTGCATGAGGATAACAGGGAACATCCATATGCTGGTCTGCCGGGTTTAATGCAAGGTTCCGATAAGATGTGATCTCATCTTCTCTTGCGACTTCCGCATAGATGTAATGTTTATTACCGGAAAATACCTTAGGAGACATACTGATCCTTTTTTCTCCGAAGGGAACGTAATAGGATACATTATCAGTTATGTATACGAAAGCTTCTCCCAGTGCATCGTCCACTTGTAAATGTACATGTATATTTTTCTCATCGGTCTCCAGTACAATCCGATCACCCTCTTCATAAGTTCGGGTACATACCAGATCCACGAAGTTCTCACCACTGCTGACACATATGGTGTTACTATCCTTATCGAGAACCTTCAAAGCCAAGATTGCCATTATGCTTTCTCCTTCTTTGCCTGACCGCGGAACTGGATGATCGTTACGAACAGCACCATGAGGAACAATACCATTGCTACAGAACTGGAGTAGCCCAGATCCCAGTCAATAAATGCTTTCTGATAGATGTAGTATACGAGAACAGTTGCAGATGTTGTTAATTCTCCGCTTCCGCCGCCTGCCAGCATAATTGCAATATCATATACTTTGAAGCAGTTGATTGTCAGCATTACCACCACGAAGAAAGTCGTGGAAGACAGCTGTGGCCAGGTAACATAGCGGAATTTCTGCCAGGTATTCGCACCATCCAGGCTGGCTGCCTCATAAAGTTCGGAGGAGATACCCTGTAAACCTGCCAGGTAGATTACCATGTAATAACCCATATATTTCCATACACTGAACAGGATCATAGAGAACAGTACCAGACTTCCGGTGAACCACTGTGGCAGCTGATCCTGTGGTACATTAAAGACATTTAACAGGATGTTATTCACAGGTCCCTTAGAGGGGTGGAACAGCATTTTCCATACTGCAGTGATTGCTACCAATGATGCTACATATGGGAAAAAGGAAAGTGTTCTGAAAACGCCTCTTCCTATTACTTTCTGATTTAATACGATAGCCAGTGCCAGAGAAGCGATCATGGTCAGAGGCACGGTACCGATACAATAAATAATGGTATTTTTAAATGCTGCGATAAAGAAAGTATCTTTCCACAGTCTTGTAAAATTGCTTATGCCTGCCCACTGGATCGGATTACTTCCGTCCCACTTCATGAAAGCAAGGGCAAATGCAAAGATAATGGGAATCAAAGTAAATACGCAGAAACCAATAAAGTTAGGTGCAATAAAGGAGTAGGCCACCAGATCTCTTTTCGTTTGACGGCTTAATTTCCGCATAACAATTCTCCTTTCAAACGCTTTTTTGTGTCTTTTTATAAGAAAGGGGTCGTAGGTACGACCCCCTTTGTCTTATTCAACATCCAACAAACATTTCATGCTTAATTGGGAAAAAACTGATTACTGAGCCTGGATATCAGCTACAGCCTTGTTCATTGCCTCAATGCCCTCGTCGATAGTCATCTCACCGGTCATGATACTTCCATGATAGGAATCCAGAACGGAGTTAATCTCAGATACGTTGGGAGCATAAGGAACTTCCAGGTACAGGTTGGATACGGTCAGAGCCTCTTTGCTGGCTTCATCGGTAGGGAATCCTTCCAGACCGGAGATCATGTCTACTACTTCGTCAGTCATGATTGCAGGGAAGTTACCGCTGGAAGCCATTACTGCTGCGCCATCTTCGCCGCTTACCCACTTAACGAAATCCCATGCTGCATCGGGAGTATCGGTTGCGGAGGTAACTGCCAGACCGGTGATGGTACCAAGAGTAGAACCTGCTTCTACGCCTTCAGCGTGAGGATACTTAACGATACCCCAGTTGCCGCACAGGCTGGAATCATACTCACCGGACTGTAAGTTGGTAATCATAGTTGCGATGAACCAGGAACCCATGTTCATCATTGCTACATCTCCACCGGAGAATGCTGCAGAATAATGTAAGCCTTCGGTCTTCAGATCAGTGTACTTTCTACATACACCATCATTTTCCTGATTCAGAACCATTTCATAATAAGGCTTGAAGAACTCATAGTTGCCATCCAAAATGGTGTGTTCACCGTCCAGAACACCGAACAGCTGAACTGCACTTCTCCAGGTGTGATAATGAGCGCCATATACCTGAGAACCGAAAGTGGTATCGGTCATCTCTCTTGCCAGTGCATCGTACTCTTCAAAGGTCATATCGTTGGTAGGATAATCAACACCCTTAGCATCGAACAGATCCTTGTTGTAGAACAGTACCCAGAAGTCATTTCTGAAAGGCAGCTCATACAGGCTTCCATCTACAGTTACCTGATCAGTAACACCTGCGTATTTGCTTAAATCCACACCATCCTGAGAAATGTAATCATCCAGGGCTACGATAGATCCCTTCTGTACCAGAGTAGCATATCCGGGTACATCCTTGATGGTTACTACATCAAAATCAGATCCGCTGCCGGACAGTTCGGTTGCCAGAACGGTCATGTAATCGGTAGAGCCAAGGTCAACCATCTCAATGGTTACACCGGGATGAGCTGCTTCATATGCATCCTTGATGTCACCCCAATACTGTGTGGTCTCCTGATCCCAGATAGCCCATTTCAAAGTAACTTCTTCTGTGGGTGCTGCTTCAGTGGAAGCTGCTGTCTCGGTGGAAGCTGTTGTGGACGCCTCACCGGTGGAAGCTGTTGTGCTATCGGAGCTTCCGCATCCTGCCAGCATGGTTGTCATCATTGCTGCAGTCAGTACTAAACTTAATACTTTCTTTTTCATATAAACCCTCCTGTAAAATTTGATACTTTCTTCTGTCGCAGATCCGGTTTTCTTCCGTTTCGTTGACTGTAACTAGAGTATAGCGAAAAAAACAGCGACATGACATAGAAAAAATTATCATATTATTCACATTTTTTCATAATTTGTTCACATTTTTTCTGAAAGTGCTTTCTGGAAATGTACTTTTTTTATTTTAACATGCACTTTTTTTAGCTTCTCATTTTTTATCTACCTTTTTTCTCTTGTTATGTTATACTGATTTTATGAAAAAGATTATATATCGTCCAAAAAGCATCAGGAACCGCATATTATTTTTCACTCTGAACGCTATCCTGGGAATGTGTCTGCTGATCAGCCTGTTCAGTTACTATATTTTCCAGCACTATTTGCAGAACACTCTGATTCAGTCCACAGAGACCAGTCTGCGGCTGTTGTCGGAGTCCATAGACTCCAGTATTAATGACGTTTATCGTCTGGTACGCTATTGCCAGACAGATTCCGGCATTGCCAAATACATAGAGCACAATCCGAATCCCGGATCAGTACTGTCAGTATCTACCTATGATGCCTTTAATGAGGAATGCAACCGAAATGCTTCTTATAATTATATGCCTCGAATTGCCATTATCTCACGGGAAAATTTTCTGCAGGTAGTTGCCACAACCTACTCTTCCACCACAAATTTGGCAGAGCAGGTTCCCAAGCTGCCCTATTATGAGGAGCTTCTGACCTCTGATACTTATAATTTTTCTCCGGGAATCATTGCGGATCCTTTTCACCGGGCCGGACGTAAGGTGCTTCCTATTATCCGCCCGATCACTTATCAGTATAACAATAAGCAGGCCGGATACCTATTTATAGAAGTGTCTGCTGAATTGTTCACAGATCCGTTAAAGGATTACAGTTGCCCGGAGGATAGTTTTCTCTACCTGACGATTGCTGATCATACTTATATTTTTAATAATAATACTTTGCAGGAATTTACACCGGATTATACCCTGAAAGAGGATATGAGTAATCATTCCCTCTCCGGAGACACACGGGTCTCCCGTATTCATACAGGTACCTATGAGGAACAGATTCTGGTTACAACGCCTTTAGATATGAACGGATGTTATTTAAGTCAGAGCATTTCCCATGCAGAGCAAAAAGATCAGTCTTTTCTCTTTGCTGGAATCCTGGCATGCACTCTTGTAGGCATTGTAGCTATCGGTACTGTTCTGATACTATTGATGAACCGGATGATCACCGTTCCCATCTCTCATCTCCAATCTCGTATGGAACGGATTGCCGAAGGAGATTTTTCCAGAGATTCTTCTATAGAGTGGAATCATGAATTAGGAGACATCGGACGCGGGATCAATGATCTGTCAGAAAATATCAGCCAGCTCATGGAACGACGGTTAGAAGATGAAAAGCAGAAACAGGATCTGGAATATAAAATGCTGCAAAGTCAGATTAATCCACATTTCCTGTACAACACGTTAAATTCCATCAAATGGATGGCAACGATTCAGGGAGCCAACGGCATCTCCGAGATGACCACATCCCTGTCCCGCCTGTTGAAGAGTATCTCCAAGGGCACCAGCCTGCTGATCGATATCCGCGAAGAGCTGTCGCTGTTAGAGAACTATTTTACCATTCAGAGTTATCGCTACGGAGGCACCATCACTATGGATATCCAGGTGGATGATGAGAAATTATACAACAGTGCAATTATCAAGTTCACTTTGCAGCCACTTGTAGAAAATTCAATTTTCCATGGCATAGAACCTAAGGGCTGCACCGGACGCATTCAGATCCATGTAGGCTATGAGACTCCGGATACCTCCGATAGAATCCGGATTGATGTCACCGACGACGGCGTGGGCATGACCGCAGAAAAAGCTGCACAAGTATTAAGTTCCAACGATGACAGTCCTGCGGATTTCTTCCGGGAGATCGGTTTAAGTAATGTACACAAGCGCCTGCAGTACCAGTTCGGTGCAGAGTACGGCATTACCATAGAGAGTAAAGAGGGTGAATATACGACTATGTCCATTCATATTCCCAACTGCCCTTTGAATCACAACCAATAAAAACCCAGTGTGGAATTGTATTTTAACGCATGATTTATGCCTGCGCCAGAGGGCGCAGGTTATCGAAAGATATGAGGAGTTATATGTATCAGTTATTAATCGTAGATGATGAACCTCTGGTTCAGGCTGGAATCCGGTCCATGCTGAATTGGAATGAAATGAATATCGAGATTTGCGGCACTGCCATGAATGGTCAGGCAGCGTTAAAGATCATTGAAGAAAAAATGCCCGATATAGTAATCACGGATATTAAAATGCCGGTCATGAACGGTTTAGATCTGGCAAAAGTATGCAGAGAACGTTACGGGGAGAATAGTCCCTGCTTTATCATCCTCACCAGTTATGAAGATTTCCAGATGGCAAGAGATGCCCTGTCTTATCAGGTCTCTGATTATCTGGTGAAGCTGGAACTTACTCCGGAGGTACTGAAAACTGCCATTGACAGAGTGCTTTCTCAGATCTCAAAATCTCGAAAAGAGCAGCTGTCTGCAGTGAATATTCATCCTTTTTATGACAAATTTCTCATCAGTTTGTTACATGATCTGTTTGAATCCGAAGAACAGTTCCGACTGCAAAGTCACGATCTGAACCTGAATTTTGAATACAGCGCTTACATATGCTGTTATGGCGAAATCCTCAGTTCTCAGGCAGATCAGTTATCCGCAGAACAACAGCTTTCTCTGTTCAGTGCTTCCCTGCAGATGATCCGGGAGCTGGGCGGAAAATATCTGCCTCTCTACGCATTATCTCTGGATCTGCGGCATTTTGCACTGATTTTCTGTTTTGCGGATGCTGCTGACACCGCAAATTATGTAGAAAATCTCACAGACGTTCTACAAAACATCAGCTCTTCTATGCAGAATTATTATAATGTTACCCTGCGCTGCGGTATTGGCATCCCGGTACAGACTCCCGGTACGATCTGTGATTCCTACCAGTATGCGAGACAGGCTTTCCAGAATACGGATGAGGATGCATCCATTGTTGCCTTCGATACGAATCATTCTCGGAAAAATGCCCGGAATTCCTTCAACATCAGCCTGTTTAAAAACGACCTCACCCGGGCATTCGAGGAATATGATCCCGATATTCTGCGAACCACGATCCAGACTCTCTGCGACCTGTTCCGGGATCATCCGGGGCATTACGTGCAGGCCCTGGATGCCGCCAGCAATATTCTGTATCTGTCCATTTCCCTGTTGCAGGACGGTGAATCCATCGTCTCTGGCTTCTTCGTCGACGATCCGGACGGATACCGCTCTCTGTATAAGCAGTCCAACGTGGATCATGTGATTCAGTGGCTGCAGTCTTTCTGCGATAAGCTGTGCGAACTGTTCCAGACCCGCAGAAAAGACTACAAGAACCACATCGTGACCAATGTACGGAAATACATTAATGAGCATGTGAGCGAACGGCTGTCTCTGAACGAAGTCGCTGCCGTCTTCGGCATCAGCCCGAATTACCTAAGCCAGCTGTTCAGCAAATACAATGACACCGGCTTCAGTGAATATATCAACATCTGTAAAATCACGGAAGCCAAACGACTGCTGGAAGAGGAAAATATGAAGGTTTACGAAGCCGCGGAAGCGCTGGGCTTCGAGAGCGCATTTTACTTCAGTAAGGTATTCAAACGAGTGGAGGGCGTCTCTCCCACGGAATATGTGAACAGCAAGTTCAACTAGATCTATTACAGAATGTCCAATATTGCGAAGCAGAAATTAATAAAAATGGAAAGGTATGGTTATAGAAATGAATTCTGAGACTGCAATCATAGAAAAGCTTTTTTTAGAGACAGCACAAACCTTTCTCGGAAAGTGCCAGTCCTTTCAGCCTTTTCCGAAGGCCTCGAACCGGGAAGATTATGAAAGACTTCCAGCATTACTGAAGCAGTGTCTGGTGAATGCCGGAGAGGCGAAACTTAATTACGAATTTCCAATAATTCGTGCCACGGATTATATGCGCTTCAAAAGAGATGGTGAGCGCGCCGCTTTCGAAGCACTCTATTTTGGCAAGCGCAATGCCTTAAATGACCTGATTCAGGCAGAGTGTGTGGAACATCAGGGACGTTTCCTAGATGATATTATCAACGGCATCTACTCCATCTGCGAAGAGAGCGCATGGCAGCTCCCGGCACACAATTCCTATATCCGGGATACTCCGCAGTTCATCCTGCCGGATGTGACCAGACCTGTGATGGACCTGTTCGCCTGCGAGACCGGTGCACTGCTGGCCTGTGCTGCTTATCTGCTGGAAGATGAATTCAATGCCGTCAGTCCTTTTGTACTGACCTGCATTGAAGATAACCTGAAACGCAGGATCTTGCTGCCCTACCTGACCTCTCATTTCTGGTGGATGGGACATGACGATGAACCCATGTGCAACTGGACCGTATGGTGTACACAGAATGTACTGCTGACTACGTTCCTGATGCCCTGGAGCAAGGGGATGTCCTCCCTACTGACCTCTCCGGTGCGCGCCTTTTGTGGAGATGCTCCGCTGTTCCTGCCCGAAAATATGTCTGACACAGTTGTCACAGTACAGGCGATTCTATGTAAAGCTGCCGAAAGCTGCGATTATTTTCTCAAGGATTACGGCACTGATGGTTGCTGCGAAGAGGGTGCCCAGTACTATCGGCATGCGGGACTTTGCCTGTACGGTGCCATGACAGTGTTAGACACCGTTACCGGCGGACATTTTGCCCCCCTGTTTCAGTTAGATAAAGTCAAAAATATTGCAGCTTATATTTTAAATGTACATGTAGACGATAAATACTATTTTAATTTTGCCGACTGCTCTCCCATCGCTGGGCGTGCCGGGGTGCGGGAATATCTCTTCGGCAAAGCCACCGGTCAGGAGGATCTGTGCCTGTTCGCCGCGAAAGATTTTCAGGCGGGGCAGGGACAGCTGATCACTGATGAAGTCAATGGTGGGAATCTATTCTACCGGATGCAGACTGCATTCCATTACGAAGAAGTAATGACACAGGATACTTCTGCAACGCTTTCTCACCGGGATGTCTATTACCCCAGCGTGGGACTGTTCCTTGTGCATTCCACTGCCTTAGATCTGGCAGTCAAGGCAGGTGACAATGCTGACAGCCATAATCATAACGACACCGGAAGCATCACTTTATATAAAAACGGACATCCCATCCTCGTAGACATCGGTGTGGAGACTTACACCCAGAAGACCTTCTCCCCCAGACGCTACGAGATCTGGACCATGCAGTCCGGTTATCATAATCTACCCGCAATCTGCGGCACGGATCAGAAGGACGGCAAGGAATACCGGGCGGAAAATGTGGTGACGGAACTGACCGGAGACGAACCTTCTATTTCCATGGAACTGGCGGCTGCCTATCCCTCTGCTCAGGCTATCGTGCCCGATCTGAGCTATGTCCGGAAGGTGACATTAAAAAGTTCTTCCAACACTGTCGTATTGGAAGATCACACAAATGCCGGGGATGTTATTCTTAATTTTATTACTTATGAGAAGCCTATCGTTCTTTCCGTTGGTGAAATCACCATTGGGAATGCCACTGCTGCTTTTACGGGTGCCGAACTGCTCGCCACTGAGACTCTGCCCATCACCGATGCAAGACTTCAGACCGCCTGGGATCACGATCTCTATCGGATCCGACTGAAAATGTCCGGAGCCGATTTTAAGCTTACCGTAAAATAGTAAAATCGACGGTGGTTCCGAACAGCAGGCACAGGCAGCTACCGATCTGGCAGAAGGCTGTCCCGCATAGGCTTTCAAGATCTCTGAAGCTTCCCAGACCAACCTCCTGTCACTGAATGCTTCCATCGAGGCTGCCGAAGAGACCACGAAGCTGATCGAGAGCACCATCGCTGCTGTCAACAAAGGAATCGCCATCGCAGAAGAGACCGAGGCAAGCATGGATCAGGTCATGGATCAGTTCCAGATTTAAATTACGGAATACATACAAGCCCGGGTGCTTCTATATGGAACCCCCGGGCTTTTGTTCTATTACTATTCTATTGAAGTGCACTCAAGTCGATCGAATAAATATATTCTTCTATTTTCTCTTTTTCCAGAAAACCAATCAAGTAAATCGGCAAATATGTGATTTTCTCCTGAGAACTGATATTCTCATTACAGAATACAAGAGCCTGCGGAATTGCATATCTTTCATCTTTTAATACATTATCCAAAGCATTGTGTCTTGTGTACGCTTTTCCTGACTTTATCTCCAGCGGCAGCACATTGCCCTGATATTCTATGACAAAATCCAGTTCGCCCTGCTTTTTACTGTTAAAATAGTACAACTCAAATCCATGAGCTTTTAATTCCTGTGCCACTGCGTTTTCATAAATGGCACCAAAATTAATATCTTTTTCCCTGTTTAATATTTTGAGTTGCAGACCATCCACATACATGGATGCCAGTAGTCCGACGTCTGATAAAAACATTTTAAACAGGTTCGTAGATTTCGACAAAAGTAACGGCACCTCCGGCTCCTGCACACAATATACGGGAAGCGCAACCCCGGCTTCTTTCAGCCAGATAAAGCTGTTTTCATATCGGGAGAAACGGAAATTCTCATTGAGATCCTTCATGATAAACCGCTTATTTTTATTATTCAGTTCACTGGGAATCAACGTAAATATTTCATCCAGATACAACTTATTATCCCTATCGTATTTGGCAATATCCTTGTAATACAGCTGTACGATGCCTTGTTGGATCCGAAGCACTTCTTTTAAATTATTCGTGCGTATATAAGCGTCTACCAC
>CAVGMD010000061.1:0-16582 GCA_963630275.1 Bacteroidaceae bacterium
GCGGAAAAGGCGGTTGAATGGGAGACAACACCAACTACAGAGATTACTACAAGCCTGATTAAATCAGAAATCATGGATATTGGAGAACTTGCAACGGTTGAGTATTTCTATACTGATGCCGGTAAATTTGAAGATCCTAAGCAGGCATTTGGAATAAATATTCCATTCACAACAAAATCATTTATTGCTAAATGGGATGGAATTATTAAGGCTGGTGTAAAGATAGATCAAATTGTTGTAGAAGTTAATAATGAAAACAAAGAAATTATAATACATATGCCAAATGCAGAAATTCTTTCACACGAAATCGATAATAATAGTATTGAAACTTTAGATGAAAAAGATGGTTTATTTAATCCGGTCAAAGTTGAGGATGTTAGACAGTTTGATACAGTAAGCAAAGATGCTATGGAAGATAGGGCAATTGAAAATGGAATCTTAGATAAAGCACTTAAAAATGCAGAGGATATTATAGAAAAGCTGGTTAATAATGATGTAGTACAAGAGCAAGAATACACAATAAAATTTGAAGTGATGGAATGAGCAATTAAAAAGTACATTCATCTGTCTTGATCTGAACAGATTTAAATAATATTACCTTGATTCATAAAATCCTACAATACATCATAAACGAATATCGTAAAATATACGACTGCATTTTGTAAGATCATTGTAACAATTTACTGCAAGATACAATAATTGAAGATTTGTTAGGAATTTTTGGAGTAGTGCCAATCCCTATCATAACCCCTCAGATACTTTCATACACTGTAAAAAAGTATCCTGAGGGGTTTTCCTTTGAAAGACTATATTGAAGAACGAGCTATTGGGATAGCCAACTATATCATCGATCACAATGCCACGGTGCGGCAGACAGCGAAAGCATTTGGTATCTCGAAAAGCACAGTACATAAGGATGTGACGGAGCGACTGGTGCAGGTGAATCCGTCGTTGGCGAAGCAGGCAAGAAAGGTTCTGGATATCAACAAGTCTGAACGACATATCCGGGGCGGACTGGCTACCAGAGAAAAATATCTCCATCAGCACTAGATGTTCGGGCAGGCAATAGCTTCTATACGGGAAAATATCTTGAAATGGCTGATGGCACCTTATATAATGAATACATATCGCGTATTACATTTATGAGGGGAGAATACGATGGCAACAGATTTTTTGAATGATGTACGGAGAGAGATCGAAGGACAGAAGATTTTTACGGGGAACTGAAAGCCTTCTATCAGGGAAATGCAAAAGCAGAGCAGAACCTGATGGAACAGACGACACAGCCCTTCTGGCAGAGCCTCCGGCTGAGTGTGGAAGTGAAAATGCGCCTGACACAGGATACGGGCAGTAAGATCCGTAACCGCTATGAGAAGCTGCGCAGCAGGATATTATCTATCCGGATGATGTGCTGGAGGGCTTCACGGAGGTGGACAGGGAGGTAGCAAGGGAAGCCTACAAGGAAGTCTTTTTAGAGAGAGGATTCCTGGAGATGCAGCAGTATCCGGAAGGTTTTTCCGTATTTAAGATCGAGGATCCTTCGGAATACACCGTGGATGAGAACTGGGAGCCGGTACAGGAATAGCATACGCGAATACGACAAGGGACCCGGGGCAAAAGCTTCCGGGTCCTTTTAGAGGGAAAGTGTTTGTATTTATCCTAAATTATTTGGTTAGAGGAATTTTGTGGACCGCTCTGCGATAGAGTTTCCACAGGATCACTGCAGGGAAACTGACTGCCAGATATGCTGTGGATAAAAGTCCGGTAATTCCGCCTACGATTGCAATAATTAAAATTCCGATATTCATGATGGATTCCTCACTTTTTTGTCAGTCTGTAAAGTACTTGTAGATCCCTTCAAAACTTTACATACCGTATTATAGTAAACGGATCTCCTGCGGTGAATAGTTTTGCCCGACCCTTAACACTATTTTGTCGGGTTATTTACAGAATCTTTGCAACTCATTTACGGAATCTTAACAGGCGGAACCGATCCCGGGAGTTGGGTTTGCAATAGTAGGGAATATCACGTATAATAGAGAAAAATTGACTGTTGCTGACAAATGACAGTTTAAGAAAAAATGGGAGGTAGAATATGAGTATGACACTGGAACAGGCTAAGGAGAAGCTTGCAAAGTATGGTCAGGAACATGTTCTGAAGTATTACGGGGAACTTACCGAAGAAGAGAAGCAGGGGATTCTGGATCAGATCGAAGCCACGGATATGAGTATCCTGGAGGCTTGTAAGCACAAGGAAGATCTGGCGAAAAAGGGAGTGATCACCCCCCTTGCCGCAATGCAGTTAGATGAGATCGAGGCAAACAGAGAGAAGTTCACGGTGACGGGTATCGAGGCAATTCGTCAGGGCAAGGTGGCTGCAGTTCTTTTGGCGGGAGGTATGGGCACCAGACTGGGCTCCGACAATCCCAAGGGAATGTACAATGTGGGACTGACCCATGAGTTATATATTTTTGAGTGCCTGGTCAACAATCTGCTGGAAGTTGTACATCAGGGAGATGCCTGGATCCATCTGTTCGTGATGACCAGTGATAAAAATAACGATGCCACCATTGCATTTCTGCAGGAGCATGATTACTTCGGATACAATGGAGAATATGTGCATTTCTTCAAGCAGGAGATGGCGGCTGCCACCGATTACGATGGCAAGATCTATTTAGAGGAGAAGGGCAAACTGTCCACCTCTCCCAACGGCAACGGCGGCTGGTTCATTTCTATGAAAAATAACGGCATGCTGGATATCGTACATAACGAGGGCATTGAGTGGCTGAATGTATTTGCCGTAGACAACGTACTGCAGCGCATCGCTGATCCCTGTTTTATCGGCGCTACGATCCAGAGAGGCTGTGTCGTAGGGTCCAAGGTAGTTCGCAAGAATGCACCGGACGAGAAAGTAGGAGTTATGTGTTTGGAGGACGGCAGACCTTCTATCGTGGAGTACTATGAACTGACCGATGAACTGATGAATGCGAAGGACGAAAAGGGAGATCCTGCGTATAATTACGGAGTTATCCTGAATTATCTCTTCAAAGTACAGGATCTGGAGAAGCTTATGGCAGAGAAAATGCCTCTGCACATCGTAGAGAAGAAGATTCCCTATCTGGATGAAAACGGTGATCCGGTGAAGCCGGAGGCTCCCAACGGTTATAAATTCGAGAGCCTGGTACTGGATATGATCCACCAGATGGACAGCTGTCTGCCCTTCGAGGTAGTCAGAAGAAAAGAATTCGCCCCCATCAAGAATAAGACCGGTGTGGATTCGGTGGAGAGCGCCAGAGAACTGCTCGTTGAGAATGGTGTTGCGCTGTAAACATTTCGACAGCTTTTCACAACATAAGGTTATTGAGGAATCTATAGAATTACAGTAATCTGATACTGTAAGAAACGAAGAAAAAATCTCATCCGGATCTGACAGATGAGAGATTGTGCGGTCGCAGTAGTGAACAAATGGTATTGTCCGGTATGCGGCGGATAGGAGAGAGTGTATGAGAATTTTGGTAACAGGTGGTGCCGGATTCATCGGCAGTCATACCGTAGTGGAATTACAGCAGGCAGGCTATGATGTAGTCGTATTGGATAATCTCTGCAATGCAAGTGAGAAAGTGATCCCCAGAGTAGAAGCCATCACCGGCAAAAAAGTTCCTTTCTATAAGGCAGACATTCTGGATCGTGAAGCTCTGGAGGAAATCTTCAGTAAGGAGCAGATCGATGCAGTCATTCATTTTGCAGGACTGAAGGCGGTCGGCGAGTCCGTACAGAAGCCCTGGGAATATTACGAGAATAACATTGCCGGTACTCTGACTCTGGTAGATGTTATGAGAAAACACGGCGTGAAGAGCATCATCTTCTCTTCCAGCGCTACCGTATACGGTAATCCCGCATTTGTTCCCATTACGGAAGAGTGCCCCAAGGGACAGTGCACCAACCCTTACGGCTGGACAAAATCCATGCTGGAGCAGATCCTGACCGATATCCAGAAGGCAGATCCCGAATGGAACGTGATCCTGCTTCGCTACTTCAACCCGATCGGAGCACATAAGAGCGGAACCATTGGTGAGAACCCCAACGGTATCCCCAACAACCTGATGCCTTACATCACACAGGTGGCAGTCGGCAAGCTGAAAGAACTGGGTGTTTTCGGTGATGATTATGATACTCCCGACGGAACCGGCGTGCGTGACTACATTCATGTAGTAGACCTGGCAAAGGGTCATGTGAAGGCTCTGAAGAAGATCGAGGAGAATGCGGGACTGAAGATCTACAACCTAGGAACCGGCGTAGGCTACAGCGTTCTGGACATTGTGAAGAACTTCGAAGCAGCTACCGGCGTGAAGATCCCTTATGTGATCAAACCCCGTCGTGCAGGCGATATCGCTACTTGCTATTCCAATGCTTCTCTGGCAGAGAAGGAGCTTGGCTGGAAAGCTGAGAACGGCATCAAGGAAATGTGTGAAGATTCCTGGAGATGGCAGAAGAACAATCCCAACGGATACGAAGAATAAGATAAACAAAAGGTCGCATGGTGAAAACCGTGCGACCTTTTTTATGATGTTAACTCCTTATGCTACATATAAATACATGAAGATGAAATGGCAGATGCTTCCGCCCATGACGAACAAATGGAACACTTCGTGGGAACCGAAGGACTTATGCTTCGAGTTGAAGATCGGAAGTTTCAGTGCATAGATCACGCCGCCTACTGTATAGATGATGCCTCCTGCCAGCAGCCACAGAAATGCGGGAGTGGACAGTGTACTTAACAGGGGACCGAAGACCAGCACACATACCCAGCCCATGGCAATGTAAATGACGGAAGAGAACCATTTGGGACAGGTAATCCAGCAAGCCTTGATGATCATGCCGACAGCGGCGATTCCCCATACCAGTGCTAGCAGGGTATAACCTAACTTGCCGCCTAAAACAATGAGGCAGATCGGGGTATAGGATCCGGCGATCAGTACGAAGATCATCATATGGTCTAATTTACGGAAGATGCGGAGACTTCTTCCGGTGAGGTCTACGGAATGATAAGTGGCACTGGCGCAGTATAACAGAATCATACTTCCCATGAAGATCGCCATCGCCAGGAAATTCTCCTGACCGGACTGAATGCCTGCTTTTATCAACAGAGGTACAGCGGCGAAGACCGCCATCATCATGGCGATGAAATGGGTAATGGCACTGCCGGGTTCTCTTATTGTGATCTGCATAATAACTCCTCCTTTTCCTGCGGTGTGAGCCGCCTGCGAATCTAATATATTCCGGATTATTTTATCCTGTGATTCTATTTACCATTCTAAAAACAACAAGATATATTATTGAAAACAATTATAAGTAGTCTTCAAAACTACGTCTTACAAAGCAAATAGTAGCGCAGAAAATAAGAAAAGTCAATATGGATCCTACATTTTGGGAAAAAAGTATCAGTCTTCCTCGATAATCTGAATCTCCAGATAATCAAAATCGATGACTTCGATGAAACTGTCCTGGGTAAAGCGGGTCTTGTTATACCGCTTAAAATCGGAAATATTCATATCCAGCCAGATGGGAGTGGCGAGGTCAAACTTATGACAGACTTCGTTCAGAGTATGGAAGACCTTATGCGTACGTGTGTCGGCACTGTCATCTTCCAGGCAGACATCCTTCAGAATATGATTGCTTTTTATGATTTTGGCCCACATACGAAACATAAGAGATCTCCTTGCATATTAATAGTACGAATTATTCCTCATTATAATACAATAAAAGTGCCTAATCAATCTTAAAAAATAATAAAGGTTTTGTTAAAATTATACATTTTTGACAGGAGATATGCTATAATTATGATAATTAAGCAGTACAGAATCATGTTTTTATGCTATGACAGAGAAGATTGAGAGGTAATATGGAGTTTAAGGTAGAGAACGGGGACGGAATCGACAGCTGGAAGGAGGTTACGCTGGTATACAGTGCGGCACTGCGTCAGATGGAGACGAAGATGCAGATCCTGAATGATGAATTTCAGCACGTACACCAGTACAATCCTATCGAACATATCAAGGCGCGCATCAAGACCCCAGAGAGCATTGTTAAAAAGCTGAAACGTTACGGACAGGAATCCACCATAGACAATATGGTAAAATACATAAACGATATCGCGGGTATTCGCATCATCTGTTCTTTTACATCCGACATTTATCGTATTGCGGATATGATCCGGGATCAGAAGGATATCCAGGTGATTGCGGTGAAGGATTACATCACCTATCCCAAGGCCAGCGGTTACAAAAGCTATCATATGATCGTCAGCATTCCGGTGTACCTGTCGGATCGCACGGTGGATACGAAAGTGGAGATCCAGATCCGTACGGTAGCCATGGACTTCTGGGCAAGCCTGGAGCACAAGATCCATTATAAGTTCGAGGGCGATGCACCGGAGAGTATCAAGAACGAGCTGGTGGAATGTGCGCGGATGGTATCCGACCTGGATGCGCGGATGCTGTCTCTGAACGAAGAGATTCTTGCCATCAGTAAAAAGCGCGAAGAAGAAAAACACAATGCATGAGTATATAAAGGAGCTTTCCCCTACATGGGGAGAGCTCTTTTTAAATAAAACCCCATAAAATGAGGAGTGCCCAGACACCTCTCGGCGCCTGGGCTATTATGAAAAAATTTATCTTATATGCTTTGTTATCCGGAAGTCTTATCTCTTCCTTGACTGTATCTAAAGTATACCAACCAATTATGAACAAATTGTGAACACAATGTGAAAGCTTGGTGAATTTTACGAAAAACTACAGAAACCAAAAAAGAAACTGTACAAATTGCATAAAAATGCATAGGCGTAAGAAATGCAGTATTCACGGGGTTTTGGTTGTAACCGGAGAATAAACATGGTAAAATAGGAGCAGTTGAAAAGGGAAACAGTTCACATGAGGGACAAAATATGTTTGGAGGAAGATGGATGGATACTTTTATGGATAAACTTGCACAAAAGTTAAATGCGCAGGAAATGATCAGAGCCAATTCCGCAGCGGATGCCGAAGAGATGGATCAGCTGAAGAGCCAGCTGCGCGAGTACGATGAATGCCTGGCACAGATGCAGCAGGTCAATAAAGAATTAAAGGCAATCAATCACGAGATGGAGAAACTGATGTCCGAGACCATCGCTCCGGAAGTGAAGAAGTTATCCGAAGAGAGCGTAGCTGCTATTGAGAAGCTTCAGCAGGAGAATGCGGATAAGCTGGAAGAGCTGGGACAGCGCTACACTGCCAAACTGGAGGAACTGCAGCAGAGCACCGAGGCACTGGATGAGCTGCAGAAGCATCTGGATGAGAAGTTAAATACTACCGAAGAAAATGTGCACAAGGAATGCGTAAAGGTATACCGTAATGTACAGGCTGCCGTAGTGGAAGAGAACGAGAAGCAGACCGATGCTATCGCAGAGAAGGTTCGGGCGAGCCTTGGCGGCAAGCTGAACGGCGTGCTGGGAGTATCTGTTGCGGCACTGGTGTTAACCGTTGCGGATATTGTACTTCATGTATTAAGCGCTCTGCATATATTCTGATTGGCATAGGGAGAGAGGTTATCTATGGGCAAAGAGCTTTGGAAGCCGGGGAATATGTTATATCCGCTCCCGGTGGTCATGGTGAGTCTGGCAGACGCAGAGGGACATCCCAACATTATTACGCTGGCATGGGTAGGCACGGTGTGCACTAACCCTCCGATGGTATCCATCTCCGTGCGGCCGGAGAGATATTCCTATCCGATCTTAAAAGAGACCGGGGAATTTGTGATCAATCTGACGACGAAGGAACTGACCTTTGCCACAGATTACTGCGGTGTCAAAAGCGGCCGCGATGTGGACAAATTCAAAGAGATGGGACTTACGGCGGTACCAGCATCTGTCGTGAAAGCACCGATGATCGGGGAGAGCCCCGTGAATATCGAGTGTAAGATCCGCGAGGTTAAGCCGCTCGGATCCCACGACATGTTTTTGGCGGATGTGGTGGCAGTGCATGCCGACGAAAAATATATGGATGAGAAGCACAAGTTCCATCTGGAACAGGCAGAACCCATCATCTATTCCCACGGCACTTATTTTGCCTGTGGGGAACAGCTGGGAACGTTCGGCTACAGTGTGAAGAAACGCTAAAAAAACGGGAAAAAAGCGCTTGACGTTTTTCTCTCGGTTCGGTATCATAATAAAAAAGCACATACTGACATTTATCATTTACTACAAAGAAGTAGCATCAGACGGGAGTCTGATGCTTTTTTTATTTATCAGGAAAGTATCAGGAAAGTCCGGGTGAAGCACATGACACAGTTAGACAAAAATATTGCATTTAATTTAAAGAGGATCCGCAAATCCAAAAACATGAGTCTGGATATGCTGGCGGAGCGTACCGGGGTAAGCAAGAGCATGCTGGGACAGATCGAGAGAGGAGAGTCGAACCCTACGGTATCCACCATCGGCAAGATCGTGGATGGATTAAAGGTACCCTTCGAGCAGCTGATCTACGACAGACAGGAATTCATGGTAATGCCTTCTTTGGAGGAAGCACCGGTTTTCCGTGCAAAAGAAGGAGAGTACCGGATCTATGTGATGCTGCCCTACGATGCGGGTAGAAGCTTTGAAATCTATCAGGGAGAACTGGCGATAGGTGCGCAGATGGAGAGCGAATCCCACGGAGAAAATACCTGGGAATACCTGACTGTGGTATCCGGGGAGGTGGAACTGTATTTGGAAGATAAGAGCTTCCGGGTGAAGACGGGAAGCTCCCTCTATTTTGCCAGTGACAGAAAACATGTCTATCGCAATATCGGTGGAGAAAAAGCAATAGTTACGATGCTCGTTACCACACAGCGTTAGATTAGAGAAAACGCCCTCTTTTGATGGCATCTTTGCCGTATTTCGCACGGATATCGTCCAGAGCAGCGTCTAACTTCTGCTGCTTCTCGGAACGGGGCGCGGCAAAGTCGAAGAGGCTTAACTGGATCGGTTCGTCCTCCGGTACCAGCTTCGAGGTCCGGACACCTAAGAGGCGTATGGGAGAGGAATCCCATAGTTCATCGAACAGTGCGCAGGCATCCTCGTACAGGAGATTCACGGAAGCCGTGGGAGTATCTAAGGGCATCTGGTGGGAGACATTCCGGAAGTCACTGTAGCGGATCTCCGTACAGATCTGTCCCGCCAGCTGGTGGGAAGCACGTAAGCGTCTGCCTACGGATTCGCACAGGAACAGCAGCACTTTGCAGGCATCCTCCCTCGTCAGGGCATCGCTGCTTAAAGTGGTGGAGTTGCCGATCCCTTTTGCCCGGGAAGGCTCTGTGACTACCGTGGAGTCGTCGATGCCATTGGCATATTGCCACAGGCAGCGACCGTGGCTTTTTAAATGCGCTTCCAGGATCGCGGGATCGGTATGTGCCAGGTCACCAATGGTGAGAATGCCCAGTTTACGCAGGGTCTCCGCACTGGAATGCCCGCAGGTGAACAGAGCAGAGACGGGCAGCGGCCACATCTTCTGCGCAATTTCGCTATGATACAAAGTGTGTGTCTTATCCGGCTTCTGAAAATCAGACGCCATTTTCGCCAGGACCTTTCGGTCCGAGATTCCCACATTTACTGTGAATTTAAATTTTTCGAAGACAGAATGCCGGATGTAGGCAGCAGCCTCCTCAGGAGAGGCATAGTTCGCCGCAATGGGAGTATAGTCCATATAGCATTCGTCGATGCTGACCTGCTCGATGTCCGGGCAGATATTTGCCAGGTGTTCCATGAGCAGCCGGCTTTTCCTGTGGTACATATTGTGATCTGGGGATGCCATCACGAGATGGGGGCACTTGCGCAGGGCATTCACGACCGGTTCGCCGGTGGTGATACCATAGGCCTTGGCGGGAATGGACTTCGCCAGTACCACACCGTGTCTGGTGGCAGTGTCGCCGCCTACGATGGCGGGAATCGTGCGCAGATCCACCGGATCGCCCTGCTCGAGTCGGTGCAGGGCAGTCCAGCTTAAAAAGGCGGAATTCACATCAATATGAAAAATGATCGCATCCTGCATAGGAGACTCCTTTCCAAAATAGCTGTAAACACCTTAAGTATAGCATAGTTTTCACAGAAAGAAAACAGAAAAACCGAACATACATTCTTTCTTTACAAGGTATATAAATGCTGATAGAATCTATATGTTACAAAGATATTACAGCAAGAGAGGTATATAGAAAGTCCGGTTGAGACATACTGTATACTGTTGATAGATACCATAGATCGAGAAGGAATTCATGAAGAAACTGACATCTTACTCCAAAAGAGTAAAATATACATATGTGAAAACGACGCTTGCCACACTTTTTGTGAGTCTGCTTTTCCTGAAAGGGTACGCAGCGTTTGAAAAGACTGGAGAGAATTATTTCCATGTATTCTTGAACGGCAACGAGATCGGAACAGTCGGGGAAGCCGACAGAGCAGAACAACTTTTGCAGGAAGCCAGGAGAAATATAGCATCTGGAAGTGATGACATCCTTTTTATGGATGCAGATCTGACAATGGTCGGTGAGGAAGTGCTGTGGGGCACGTTGGACAATGAGGACAGCATGCTGGCAGCCATGGAACGGGAGCTGGAGAACAGCATCCGTGAGACTTCTCACAGATCCTACACCATGAAAGTAAATGAATATATGGTCAATCTTGCCAGCGTGGAAGAGGTTACTTCCCTGCTGCAGGCAGCGGTGGACAAATACGACACCGAAGATAAATTCAGTGTGGAACTGACTCACGATGCGCAGAAAGAATTTAACGTGCTGACCACCGAGGTGGTAAATAAGCAGGAGCTGACGGCGCAGGAAGAGCAGAAGGCGGAGGCCATCTATGCGGGAGGCGTACAGACCGCACTGGATCAGGTGGGCGCCCAGGCAGAGGAACAGGGCGAAAAAGATTTCAGCGATTATGATCTGGGGCTGATGACCATGGATTTTGCGGAAAAGGTAGAGATCGTAGAGACCTATCTGCCGGAAAGCATGCTGACACCCTTAGACCAGGCAATCGAAGACGTGATCAAGGATCAGGAGACTCCCGGAGAATACGAAGTTGTCAGCGGAGATACCCTGTCCGAGATCTCTATCAAAGTCAATATTCCCATTGACCAGATCATTGCCATGAACAGTGAGACTCTGACGGATGAGAATTCCACGATCCGTGTGGGAGACAAGCTGATCATTACCGTGCCGGAGCCGGAACTGTCCGTGGAACGCATGGAACAGAACTATTACGAAGAGATCTATGATGCAGATGTAATCTATGTGGATAACGATTCCTGGTATACGACGCAGACCAAGATCTTACAGCAGCCCTCTGCGGGATTCCGGCGGGTGGTGGCAGATGTATCGTATCTGAACGACAGAGAAGTGTCCAGAGATATTTTGAAGGAAGAGGTTGTCATGGAGGCGGTTCCCAAGATCGTGGAGCGCGGTACCAAGATTCCTCCTACCTATATCAAGCCGGTCTCCGGCGGGCGTCTGACTTCCAATTTCGGACGCAGAAAGGCACCCACCAAGGGCGCCAGCAGTTATCATAAGGGTGTGGACTGGTCGGTTCCTACCGGAACTGCGGTATTCGCATCCTGCGGCGGAACCGTCGCCAGAGCCGGATGGGGAAGCGGATACGGCTATTGTGTCTACATCGACCATGAGGACGGCAGACAGACCAGATACGGACACTTAAGCAAGGTGCTCGTCAAGGTTGGACAGACGGTAAAACAGGGAGAACGTATTGCACTCAGCGGTAATACCGGCGTAAGTACGGGACCTCATCTTCACTTTGAGATCCTGATTAACGGCAGCCAGGTGAACCCGCTCAAGTACCTGAATTAGGGCATTGTATTTACAAATTCCTGAAAATATGGTATAAGTGCATAAGAAGGTTTTTCTGATCTGAGAATGACAGAGGTAAGAAACAATGGAACAATACGCAATTAAAGGCGGTAATCCATTAGTCGGAGAAGTAGAAATAGGAGGTGCCAAGAATGCGGCACTTCCTATTCTTGCTGCTTCCGTAATGACGGATGAGACTGTTTATATAGAAAATATGCCGGATGTAAGAGATACCAACGTTTTACTTAGCGCCATGGCGAATATCGGCGTGATCGTAAAGCGGACCGATCGTCACAAGGTAACTCTCAATGCGTCCAACATCAGTGAACTGGTAGTAGAAGATGAAAATATCAAGAAGATCAGAGCGTCCTATTATCTGATCGGAGCTCTGCTTGGCAAGTACAAGCATGCGGAAGTGGCACTTCCCGGCGGCTGTGACATCGGCTGTCGTGCCATTGACCAGCATATCAAGGGCTTCCGTGCCCTGGGTGCGGATGTGAAGATCGAACATGGTCTGATCAAGACCCATGCGGAGCATCTTCGCGGCAGCCATATTTATATGGATGTGGTCAGCGTCGGTGCTACCATCAATATCATGATGGCAGCTGTGATGGCAGAAGGCACCACAATTATTGAGAACTCCGCCAAGGAGCCCCATGTGGTAGACCTGGCAAACTTTTTGAACAGTATGGGAGCTAATATCAAGGGCGCCGGTACGGATGTGATCCGTATCAAGGGTGTATCCCATCTGCATGGCACCGAGTATGCCGTGATTCCCGACCAGATCGAGGCGGGTACATTTATGTTCGCGGCAGCGGTGACCAAGGGCGATGTGACGGTGAAAAATGTGATTCCGAAGCACCTGGAGTCCATTACAGCGAAACTGTTAGAGATCGGCTGCGAAGTAGAGGAAGCGGATGACTGTATCCGCGTGGTGGCATCCAAGCCTCTGCAGCATACCCAGGTGAAGACTCTGCCCTATCCCGGATTCCCCACCGATATGCAGCCGCAGATCACTGTGGCACTGGGACTTTCTAAGGGAACCAGTATCGTGACCGAGAGTATTTTCGAGAACCGTTTTAAATATGTGGATGAACTGACCCGTATGGGCGCCAATATCAAGGTAGAAGGCAACACCGCCATCATCGACGGCGTATCCAGATACACCGGAGCGAACATCTCCGCACCGGATCTGCGGGCAGGCGCCGCACTGGTACTGGCAGCCATGTCGGCGGAAGGATTTTCCACCGTGGATGATATCCGCTATATCGAGAGAGGTTACGAGGACTTCCACCTGAAATTACAGGGACTGGGAGCTCAGATCGAGCTGATCGAGACAGAGAGGGACCTGCAGAAGTTCAAGTTAAAGATCGGCTGACGACAACTGAGAAAAAATGTCTGTTGACAAACAGAGCATCTCATAGTAAGCTAGCCTACGTAGAAAAGTTCATATAGACTTTCCCTTATTCAGAGTGGTGGAGATACATAGGATCGATGAAGCCACGGCAACCCCGCAGAATGCGGAAGGTGCCCACCTGAGCGAGCAATTGTCGAACAATAAGAGGATTTGATCAATAATAAATCAGTCCGCTTATAAAAGCGGACTTTTCTATTTTAAAAAGTAACTTATACACCACTAGACCCTCTTCCCGCAGGGAAGCAGAATGGAGGACAAATGGAAAAACGTTTATTTACATCGGAGTCCGTAACCGAAGGACATCCCGATAAAATCTGTGATGCCGTATCTGATGCGGTACTGGATGCGCTGATGGAGCAGGATCCGTTCAGCCGTGTAGCATGTGAGACCTGTACCAACACCGGTTTCGTACTGGTAATGGGTGAGATCACCACCAAGGCTAACATTGATATTCCTGCTATCGTTCGTAAGACCGTGACCGAGATCGGTTACGATTCTTCCGAGAAGGGCTTCGACGGCAATACCTGTGCCGTTATGGTGTCTCTGGACAAGCAGTCCACCGATATCGCCATGGGTGTAGACAAGGCTTTGGAAGCAAAAGAGAGCCATATGACCGATGAGCAGTTAGATGCTATCGGTGCCGGAGACCAGGGTATGATGTTTGGTTTCGCTACCGATGAGACTCCGGAATATATGCCGTATCCTATCTCTCTGGCACACAAGCTGACCAGACAGCTGACCAAGGTTCGTAAGGACGGAACCTTATCATATTTAAGACCCGATGGTAAGAGCCAGGTATCCGTAGAGTATGATGAGAATGGCAAGCCTTTCCGTCTGGAAGCTGTCGTTCTGTCTACCCAGCATGACGAGCATGTATCTCAGGAGCAGATCCATGAGGATATCAAGAAGTACGTATTCGATCCCGTTTTGCCCGCAGACATGATCGATGCAGATACCAAGTTCTTCATCAATCCTACCGGACGTTTCGTAATCGGCGGACCTAACGGCGACAGCGGACTGACCGGTCGTAAGATCATTGTAGACACCTACGGTGGATATGCACGTCACGGCGGCGGAGCTTTCTCCGGTAAGGACTGCACCAAGGTGGACAGAAGTGCCGCTTATGCAGCTCGTTACGTTGCGAAGAATATCGTAGCAGCAGGTCTGGCTGAAAAGTGTGAGATCCAGCTGTCTTACGCTATCGGCGTAGCACATCCTACTTCCATCATGGTAGATACCTTTGGCACCGGCAAGCTGCACGATGACAAGCTGGTAGAGATCATCCGTGACAACTTCGACTTAAGACCCGCAGGCATCATCAAGATGCTGGATCTGCGCAGACCTATCTACAAGCAGACCTCTTCCTACGGTCACTTCGGTCGTACCGATGTGGATCTGCCCTGGGAGAAGCTGGACAAAGTAGATTTACTGAAGAAATACTTGGCATAGTTACGAGCCATGTAAAAATAAAACAGAAACCGTTCCCGGAGAGTTTACTCACAAGGAACGGTTCCTGTTTTTATTTTTATACGGCGACATGGCGTTTTATTTGGTTTCTTCGGTATCCTCAGCCTCGTCGGTCTCTTCCTGACCATACTCTCCGATGTGGAACAGCTGCTGTTCTCCGGAGGTGGTGACATGTACACCTTTCTCTTCCAGTTTCAGATCCTTGACGTACATGGTCTTCGTGGTCTGGGGCAGAGCTGCCAGATCGATTTCAACGGGCTCCAACAGATGGGCGGGATCTGCTTTGTAATGTACTTCGGACAACTCCGCTTCGAAGATTCCCTGTACCTTGTCTTCGTTCAGATATACGATGGGAACCGTAGCTGATACGACTTCACCGGCTACCAGAGCCTGGAAGTCCAGAGCCATATATTTCTTCGTCAGGGGATCAAAATCAATATTCTTCACCAGTACATCCACATTTTTACCATCCAGCTCCAGATAAGCCTGGATGCCTTCCTTGGCATTCTTGATAAAAGCGGCAGCGTCCTTTTCCGTGAATTTCAGAGAAACATTCTCTTTCATTTCTTTTCCGTACAGGACACCGGTGATGAAACCGTCCCTTCTTAATTTCTTTGCCTTTTCGTCAGGATTTCTTTTCTCAGCTTTTAATGTCAACATAACAATTGCCTCCTCGGTATCTACGTTTTATAACGTGTAGATAAGAGCTTGTGAGAAGTTCTTCTTGCACTATGGCTATTATAGCACATATAGAACAAAGTAAACAGTAAAAAAGTCACAAAAATAATTCTGAAAAATAAAAAATAACAGGCAATTTTAAAATATAGTAAGAAATGTCCGACGAAAACAAGGTGCTGTATCACAAGAATGCGTTACAACGATAAAGCAAATGGTTGCACAAAGAAGTAAAATAGGGTATACTTGTCGCAAATACATTTGAATTTACTGGGAGGACATGAGGATGGATATGAATATTGTATGCCTGGACCTGGAGGGAGTACTGGTACCGGAGATCTGGATCGCATTTGCGGAGGCAAGCGGAATCCCCGAACTGAAGAGAACCACCAGAGACGAACCGGATTACGATAAATTAATGAAGTGGAGACTGGGAATCCTGAAAGAGCACGGTCTGGGACTGAAGGAGATCCAGGAGACCATCGCGAAGATTGACCCGATTCCCGGTGCGAAGGAATTCTTAGATGAACTGCGCTCCATTACCCAGGTCATCATTATCAGCGATACATTTTCACAATTTGCCGGACCGCTGATGAAAAAGTTAGGTTATCCGACCATCTTCTGTAATTCTCTGGAAGTAGCCGAGAATGGGGAAATCACCGGATTTAAGATGCGTGTGGAGAATTCCAAATATACTACGGTAAAGGCGCTGCAGTCCATCGGCTTCCAGACCATCGCCAGCGGTGACAGTCATAATGATTTAGGTATGATTCAGGCCAGCAAGGCGGGATTTTTATTCAAGAGTACCGAGCAGATCAAAAAGGATCATCCGGAGCTTCCGGCATATGAGACCTATGACGAACTGATGACAGCCATCAAGGCGGTATTATAATTACAGTATGACGGCTATATTATGCTATATAATGATGCCAGGGTAGGATTGTGGGAGTGCGTAGCACGGAGCAATCCGTAAGCATCAAAGTCGGGGGCTTTTGACCCCGACATCATATAATAGATACATAATAGGAGAAAAAGTGCAATATCTGTCGGGTATTGCACTTTTTTAAGTTTGCGCGCCATGGGCGCGCTCTAACGGGTGAAAGTCCCGAACACGCCCAGATAGTGGGAAGTGTATAGCCGAACAGCAAGGGTGTC
>CAVGMD010000062.1:0-16580 GCA_963630275.1 Bacteroidaceae bacterium
GGATTAAGTAATGGAGCAATCTGTAAATGGAAATATTCAAGCCCTAAAGTATCCAGCGTTCAGGCAGTAGCCAAGGTATTAAAAGTAAAAGTTTCCAAGTTAATTGAGTAGGAAAGGAGAAAACGGATGCCGAAGGTATCATACATGAAATCAGAAGAAAATCGTAAGCGGTTGTCAGCGAGATCATCTGCCGGGATACAGCGGTACATGGCTCTGCGGAGCATGACAGATGATTGTCTGGCAGTGAAGCAGAATGTCACGGTGAAAACGATTCAGAATCACCTGAGAGATCCCGGTAACATGAAGCTGAGAGATATTTGGGAACTGGCAGCTATACTGGATGCTCCGGTGGGAGAACTGGCAGGCGGTGAACTTCCGGAAGAAATCATTGGAAAGCTTTTGCGAGAGAAGCTGTTGTAACTGTAAATGAGCCGTGCCCTGTACGTGGTGTAAACCACCACCCCTTTTCTTACACTTCTGACATGAGTGGTGTCCAGTCGCACACTGGGCATCACGTAGAGGGTACGGACAAGCATTGGAAGTTAGAAATGATTGAACTGAATTTATCACAGGAAGAATGGATAAAGTTCATAGCATTGGCAAAAAAGCAAATGACAGAACGTGGCTTGTCTGTCAATGATTTGGCTGACGGAATCGGGAGACCGAGAGGAAGTGTAAGGAATTTTTTTGCAAAGAACAGTAATCACAGCAGATTCTTGGCTGCAGAGATTGCGGAGTATCTGGATATGAAGAGAGGAGGTAGAAAGTGAGAAAGGTATTTAATGCATCAAATGTTTTAGGAACCATAGCATTTCTGATGCTTCTGATTATTCCGGCAGGACTGGTAGAAGCAGGAATGTACATAACCGCCATTGTATGTGCGGTAGTAGGATGCGCATGTGCGTATCTGTCCATGAAAGAAGATGGACAAATAAAATAGGATCCCGCACCGACCAAAGCAAGGAATCCTAAAAACAACACTACTAATGCTATTTATGTGCCTATTATACGGCACGGAAAGGAAAAATGCAATGAGTAAATTAACGAATGACGACAAGAACAAAGTTAGGAATTTTATGACGGCATCATTACCGGATTTGGAAAATATCTACAAGCATATCATTCAGTGCGGACTGGCTACTGACAAGATCGTCAGCATTGCCATGACAGGGGATGGGTATATCGGCATCGATTTCCATGAATTTAGTGGAGCCAGTGTGTATAGAGGAGATATCTACGGACCCGTAAAACTGAAATTTGAGGAAACAGAAACACTGGAAGCCTAGAGATAAGGGAGACAGAGAATGTATCAGTATAGATGTTATGGATGCGGTGGGATGTGCGATGCCGGGGAACTGGAGAACGGTATCTGCTATGACTGCCGACAGGAATATCTGCAGCGGATGGAAGCCCGCAGCTTGCAGAAAAGGAAGGAGCTTAATCAGCTGATCCGGGCAAAATACAGAGAGCAGGCTGATGGACAGATGGTGATGGTACATGGGTGATGTGACAGAACAGGAACTGGTGGAGCTTGGTCTCCACCGTGAGGATCTTTATAAGAGACAGCGCGAAGCGTATGAAAGTGAGGAACAGAATGAAAGAGAAAATCAAGCAGTTGTTAATGAGTACGGAACGGCAAGGGATATGTAATCTGATTGCACACATGGAAATGGAAGGTTTTTTTGATGCTCCCTGCAGTGGAGCTCATCATCTTTGTAAAGCTGGCGGGCTGGCAGAACACAGCCTGAATGTATATGAGATCATGAAGCGTCTGAATAAGACCTTGGACACCAGATATTCGGATGACACCATTATCTTATGTGCTATCCTGCATGATCTCGGAAAGATGGGAGACCACGGAAAGCCTAACTATGTGCCGTACATCCTTAAGAGCGGTAAGCAGTCGGATGTTACTCCGTATAAAACAAATCCTGATCTGCCGTATGTGGACCATGAGATCCGATCGGTGACCATTGCAAGAATGTATATTCCCCTTACGGAAGAGGAAGAACAGGCTATCCTGTGGCACAACGGACTGTATGGCATTTTTAAATATGAGATCTCTGGCAAGGAGACACCGTTGTATCTGCTGTTACATATGGCTGATATGTGGGCAAGCAGAGTGGTAGAGAAGGAGGACAGCATGGATGAAACAGTTTAGGACATTGACAGCTGGTGACATTGAGTGCCGTGTGTCCACGGTATCGGATAAGGGATGCAGCCTGTTGCTTTATAAGGATGCCCGGTGCGATATGAAAATCTTAGACGAGACCGTGGGTCCGGAGAACTGGCAGAGATCCCATGAACTGGTAAACGGTAATTTATTCTGCAATGTTTCCATTTGGGATGAAAGTAAAAAAGAATGGGTTACCAAGCAGGATGTCGGTACGGAATCTTACACCGAGAAAGAGAAGGGACAGGCTTCGGATGCATTTAAGCGTGCCTGTTTTAACTGGGGTATTGGGCGAGAACTTTACACGGCACCGTTCATTTGGATCAAGTCAGGAGACGTTACACTGGCTCAGAAGAACGGCAAGTCCACCACATACGATAAATTCAGCGTTGAGCAGATTATCGTTGAAAATGGGGAAATTAAAGCGTTGTCCATCCGCAATGATTCACTGCACAAGAGGGTATTCCTCTTTGATATCAGAGATAAGGGAAAGGATAAGAAGTAATGGAATTTACCGGGAAAGTGGCTGGAATCACAATGGATTTTCTGACAGGCAAATATAACATATCGTTTCAGGCTGATTCAGCTGATGCCGTGACCAGCCAGTTTGACGGTATCAAGGATGCGGAAAAGCTGACCATTACCGCTGTAAAATTTCGACAGAAGAGATCACTGGATGCGAATGCCTATTACTGGCAGCTGATAACGAAACTGGCAGAAGCAATGCATATCTCCAAGGGACGGATGCACAATATGATCCTGCGGAAGTATGGACAGCGGGAATACATCGAGGGGAAATTAGTCACCCTTACTCTCCCCGACACGGACAAGGCAGAGAACACAGCATTGGAAGCGGAGACCTATCATATCGGCCCGACATCCCAAGTGCGTGAGGGCAAGGACGGAACCATGTACCGCACATATGTCATGTACCGTGGCTCTCACGATTATGACACCAAAGAGATGAGCGAGCTTATCAATGGACTGGTATCAGAGTGTAAGGAAGTCGGAATTGAAACACTTACTCCTGCGGAGCTGGCAGAAATGATGAAAGCGTGGAAGCCATGAAAAAGTGTTGGAGCGTACTTACGGACGATATGCATTCCTGCTATATCACTCATTTGGGAGTAGTCCATATCCATCATGTGTTTAATGGTAGCCGTAAGAAAGCCAGTGAGGAAAGAGGATTTCTTGTTCCACTGCATCCGACCTTACATACATACGGACCTGACAGCGTGCACATGAAACCGAATCAGGGACTTGATCTGCGGTTAAAGCAGGAATGCCAGCGGTATTATGAGGAGCATTACGGCACCCGTGATGAGTTTATAAAAGAATTTGGAAGATCTTACCTATAAGGTTGCAACACCTGCCCTGCGGGGCGAAAGAAACCGTTCATGTAGCGTAATGGAGTGTCTCACAGCAAGCCATTATTATTGTCAGGGCGGACGGCGATCCGCCCGGGAGGTGATAAGTATTCTGATTGAGAATTACATCCCTTTTGGATATGCAAACCGGATATCCCGGGAACAACTGGTATCTGATACGAGAATGAGTGACCGAAAGATCCGGAAGGCAATGGAAGAAGCTCTTCTGATCCGCGGTACTCTGATCATTAACATAGACAATGGGTATTTTAGACCGGATGGTAGCATGGAAGACCGGCAGAAAGCCAAGGCATATCTGTTCCGGGAAATGGTAAGGACCAGCAGTTGTAACAAACGCTGTAAGGCTATACGGCAGTGTCTGGCACCTAAGACAGAGGATACCGGGCAGATGTCCTTAAAAGAATTTGGAATAGGGTAGAAAGAAGGTGAAATGATTGGCTGGCAGGCAAAACAAAGTAGGACTTGACTACTTTGAATTGGATTGCCACATGGATGAAAAGGTTAGATTGGTACAGGCAGAATATGGACTGAAAGGCTTTGCAGTATTCGTCAAACTCCTTCAGGAGATCTATGGGGGATATGGTTATTACTGTGAATGGACTCAAGACCGGGAGCTTTTATTTGCGTCAGAAAATGGTTTAAGTAACGGCTCTTTACAATTACTTAAGGATATCGTGGCTGCCTGTATCCGAAGGAACATTTTTTCAGAGAGACTTTTTACAGAGTACGGTATTCTTACGTCCTCCGGGGTGCAGAAGCAATACCTGAAAGCTACAGTCAAGCGTGAAGTCGTAGAGCTGAAAAAAGAGTACCTTTTAATTTCTATACCCGAAAATACTAAAAATGTGGTAATAAATTCAATTTCTTCCGGAAGAAATTCAATTTCTGACACCGGAAATGCACAGAGTAGAGTAGAGAAGAGTAAAGAAGATATAAAAGAATATGCTGGCGCATATAAAAAACACTTTGTGCCACCGACTGTTGAAGAAGTGAAGGCTTATTGCCTGGAACGTAATAACAAAGTGGATCCACAGAAATTTGTTGACTTTTATGAATGTAAAGGTTGGATGGTTGGGAAAAACCACATGAAGGACTGGAAAGCAGCGGTAAGGACATGGGAGAAATCCAGTAGGCAGAGCAGAGAGACACCAGCGCAGAAGAAGTACGATGCCAACAAAGGGATGATGACATCGAACTACGGAGACATGTCGGAACTTGAAATGTCTTTGTTGTCAAACTGAAAGGAGAACGATGAGCAATCAAAATTACCGAAAGGCAATGGCCATTGAAGCCAAGAACAAGAAACGGATACTGGAGATCAATCCCCACGTTGATGATGGCAGCGGTATATATTTCCTGACACGGTTGGACGAGGACGGAATCCGGTATGCGTACATAGGACAGGCTAAGCATCTGCTGACGAGACTTGCACAGCACCTCTCCGGGTACCAGCATATAGATCTGTCGCTGAGAAAGCATGGACTTTATGCTGCGGACAATATCTACGGTTGGCGGATTGGATTCCTGCACTATCCCATTGAGCAGCTTGACGAGATGGAACAGAAATATATCCGGCAATATGCCCAGTCCGGTTATCAACTCAGGAACAAAACAGCAGGCGGTCAGGGCGAGGGCAAGAAGCAGATTGATGACTACCGCCCCTCTAAGGGCTATAGGGACGGCATAGAGCAGGGCAAAAGGATGTTGGCGAGGGAATTACTGTCTATCGTAGAAAAGCACCTTAAAATCGATCTGAGAGAGGATAAGAGGGGAAATAAGATTTCCCAGAAGCAATACGAGAGATTCATGACACTGATCCATGCGGAGGGCAATGATGAAAGCATACATGATAGTGACTAATGACGAACTGGAGCTTCCGGTGGCAATGGACATCTTTGGAGCGAAAGCGGCGGCTGATTACCTGGGGATCCCGGAACAGACATTTCGTACCTGCCTGCATAGGGATTCATGGTGCCGGAAAACACATAGGTATAAGGCTGTGATTGATGAAGAGGCCACGATAAGGCTCCGGGCAGAGCGCAAGGCTGAAATGGATGCGCACTGGAAATATAAGCGTGCATTTGACCCTGCATATCGCGAGAGAAGGCATAAATACGACAGAGAAAGGTGGAAACAGAAACGTGAGCAGAGGATATCACAGTGATGACGAATTGCGGGAGATGGAAGAGCATCCCGGAGAAATGTCAAGGCATATCGGTCGGATCAAGCCGTATGAGTGTAGCTACCCGGTGATGGCGGAGAGACCTAAGATACAGGCAGAAAGAAGAGAGAGCCATGAAGATATATGCCGTGAAGAATGACAAGGATAGCTACCCGAATATCGGAAATGGTTTGTTAGAAGTGTCGGAAAGCCGACCGACATTCTTTCGGCTGGTGGGCAGTAATCGGCATTACCCGTACAGAGATTTTACTTTTTATGACCGGAACGGAGTGCCGATACCGAAGCAATTTTTGAGAGAGTGAGAAAGGAGTAAGGATGGAAAAAACAGCAGAGATTAGAGGATACACAGCAGAAGAAGTTGCAGAAAGTAGACGTATAGAGTTGGAAAAAGACTATAAAAAATGCTGTGAAAAACGGGAAGATATTAAATTAAGGCAGAGGATAGTTGAAACTGCAAAATTAGAACTTGAAGAGTGCAAACAAGAATGTGAAAAGATGCTATCAGAATATCGCAGAGAGAGTGTAAACAGAGTTTTATCGTACATTCGCACAAAGAAAATTACGGATGCACAAGAATTGGATTTACTGCTGTGCCACTGTCAGAATAAGCTGAACGGCAGCATTGATGGCATAGAGTTAAATTTGCACTACGAGGAAAGGAGCAAGGATGGAACTATTAACAACCAGAGAAGAAGCTGAAGCCAAGCTGGCAGAAATGGAAGGTGCGGAATGAAAAACAATATCCATAAAAAATTAGTTTTTCAGGATAACTTTATCAAGCGTTGGTGTTGTTCTTCCGGTAACCATCCGAGCGGTTGGGCATGGTGGAAACGTCATAACAGGAAACTGGTTCGTAAGAAATTAAAGGAAAGAGGTAAAGAGGAATGACCAGAGAAGAAGCTATTTACTGTTTAAAGGCTCAGAGCGAACTGCACTCGGAGGTTTGCGAAGAATGTCCTTTGTACGGACAAACCGGAGTAGATCATTGCTGTGAGGATGCATTTCAGATGACCATCACCGCCTTGCAGAATCAGCCGGTGTGGATTCCAGTAACAGAAGCAATGCCAGAAGAACATGAACCATTCTCTGAGGCTCTTAAGAGGTATTACAAGAAAACATCAGGGAGACTTCTGGTGACGGTTGAAGAAGCAGACGGACAACGAGGTGTCATGAAAGGCAGAACAGAGGACGGCAAGTGGAAAACGGAGTTTTCACTAGGCAATGTAAATGTTGTAGCCTGGATGCCGTTTCCAGAGCCGTATCAGGAAAGTGAGGTAGAAGATGGCGAAGTGTAAGAATTGCAAACATCTTTTAAGAACAATTAATAAAAGTTTTGTACACAATGGAATATGGTGTCCAGAAATTATTGATAGCCCACATGAGGACATTGAAAGAGACTGCAAGTATTACGAACCCATGACCAACGCAGACCGGATCCGGAGCATGACGGACGAGGAACTGGCACTGGTGCTGAAAAGAGCATTCAACTGCGGAGGACTTATAGCCATGAATCAATCATCAGCAGAATGTAGAGATTGTAAAGATGGGTATTGTTGCAATATAGATGATTGGCTGAAAGCGAGGAATAAAGATGAAGACAGTAAAAATTGAACTGATTAACGGATATTTTATCGAAGTGGATGAACTACGGAACCACACTCTTAAGCAGAGATACCAGGGAGAGACCAAGGATGGCGAGAAAAAGTCCGCTGAGAGAATTATCGGATACTTCCCGGACATCAGAGCATGCGTGGAACGTATTGTAAAGCTTATTCCACTGGATGAAAACGATGGCAAGGTAATTTCTATGCGTGAGTATGTAGATGCCATTGAAAAAGCTTTTAAAAGGGTTTCTGAGTTGAAGCTGTAGGAGGAATGAGGATGCAGGAGAATGAAGCTAAGAAAGCATTAGAAAGAAATCTGCAAATACAGATTGAAAATGGAGCGTTGCCGGATGGAATAGAAGCACTTACGGTTGCTATCAAGGCACTGGAAGAGGTGCAGCAGTACCGTCAGATCGGAACAGTTAGCACCTGTAGGAATGCCGTTGAAATCTGTAAAGCTATGATCGAGCGCGGGATCAATCCAGACAATATCGCAGAATACATAAAATTTGAGGATAACCTAATGCAGAGAGGGTACGACCTCAAAAGGTTGCTTGAGATGATGGAGAAGAATAAGCAGTACCGCCAAATCGGCACGGTGGAGGAATGTCGGACGGCAATGGAGAAGCAGACGGCAAAGAAACCGGATTACGAGGGAGACGGATTATACGATACGTGGATTTGCCCTTGTTGCGGTCAGTATTACGAGGTTGATTTCGACAGTTACGATTATTGCCCGAATTGTGGGCAGAAAATTAGATTGGAGTGATGAAGATGGGAAGATTGATTGATGAGGATAAGCTGTTAAAAGAAATCGAAGATGCAACTTTGGAAGTTGAAAAAAAGATGAAAGGCGGAAGAACAGGAAAAACATTTGCTCAGGGATGCTTGACTGGACTGACATGTGTAAGAGAAGCGGTAAAAAGACAGCCGACCGCCTACGTCCCGGACAAGGTTGTGGAGCAGTTGGAAGAATTTCGCCCGGAAATGGAGCAGTTTGGATGTGATGGAATACTGACAGACATAATCGATGTCGTAAAGGCAGGTGGAACAGATGCAGAACATTGATTACACCGCCCTCTATGCCGATAATGCGGACTTTAAACGCTACGTTGACCGCTACTGCGTAAAGCATAAATACAGCGTTGCAGAAGCTCTACAGCATTATCTGGTGCAGATGGCAGGGAAGATGTACAAGGAGCAGATGGATACAACAAGAAAGGAATAACGAATGCCCGGTAAACCGGGTTGGTGCGCAGTGAATAGGGGTGGTGCACTGGAAAATTACAACACCGTGGCTATAAGGCTTATTGATAAGCGTATGAAGAGCAAACGAATGGTGATCCACGATACAGCATTTGTAGCGTGGTGTTATGGCAGAAAAGCTAAAGGTATGTTGGATCAGCGCAGGAGTATCATCCTTTATGGCAGGATACCTTGCAGGAGATGTTGATAAGTGGATTTACATAGACATTGCCGACCAACATGAGGATAGCATGAGATTTATCAGAGATTGTGAAAAAGCAATCGGAAAAGAAATTGAGGTACTTAGATCTACGGAATATGGATGCGTGGAAGATTGTGTCCGAGCATTCGGAGGATTCCGCAGCGCAGGAAACGGATTTGCCCCATGTACGAACTGGCTGAAAAAGCGTGTCCGTAAGCAATGGGAGCAAGAGCACAAGCAATATGAACTGACTTATGTGTGGGGATTTGACCTGCGAGAGCGTAACCGGGCAGAGCGGACAGTAGAAAGCAATCCGCAAGCGGAGCATGAATTTCCGCTAATCGACCGGAATCTGTCAAAGGAAGAGGTTCACGGACTGTTTGAGAGAACATTTCCTTTTCCCCGACCGAAGATGTATGTCCTGGGATATCCGAACAATAACTGCATCGGATGTGTCAAGGGTGGTATGGGTTATTGGAACAGAATCCGCAAGGACTTCCCGGAAGTGTTTAAGAGCCGGGCGCAGTTAGAACGACTGGTTGGATATTCCATCTTGAAAGAGAGTGACGGGACGCCGTTATATCTCGATGAATTGGACCCCAACCGTGGAGACATGAACACAGAAATATTCCCGGATTGTGGAATCATGTGCTATTTAGCACAGAAATAAGAGAAAGGAGCCGGAACCTATCCGGATAAAAGGCGCGCCGGGTTCCTTTCAGAAAAAATGACGTATAAAGAATTTTTAGAATCAAAAATAGAACTGGCGCAGGATAGTGGATTTGTTGTGGATCCTGCGAAAATCAATAAAGCATTAAAACCGCATCAGCGTGACGCTGTGATGTGGGCGCTGAAAGGTGGCAGACGGGCATTATTTGAATCCTTCGGACTGGGAAAGACCATACAGGAGATTGAATTTTGTCATCAAGCAGCAGAACACTGTGGAGGGCGTGCACTGATAGTGCTGCCTTTGGGAGTAAAGCAGGAGTTCACCAGAGATTCGGTGGAAGTTCTTGGATATGAAAAGCCGGAATATTGCCGGACTATGGAAGAAGTTGAACGCAGTAAAAGCCAGATTGTATTAACCAACTATGAGCGTGTCCGGGATGGAGACATCCGGCCGGAATACTTCGCAGCAACGTCACTTGATGAAGCAAGTGTCCTGCGGAGTTTCGGCAGCAAGACCTATCAGACATTTTTGGATAAATTCAAGAACGTACCGTATAAGCTGGTAGCCACGGCTACACCGTCACCAAACAAATACAAGGAACTGATCCATTATGCAGGATATCTTGAAGTGATGGACACCGGGCAGGCACTTACGAGATTCTTCCAGCGCGATAGCACCAAGGCGAATAACTTGACACTTTATCCGAACATGGAAGATGAGTTTTGGATGTGGGTATCATCGTGGGCATTGTTCATTACGAAACCTTCAGATCTCAATCCGATTTATTCCGATGAAGGTTATGATTTGCCGGAACTGGATGTGCGGTGGCATGAACTGCCGGTGCACTACGGGGATACAGCGGACAGAGATGGTCAGATGCAGTTATTCCAGGAAGCGGCGGAAGGTTTGAAAGAAGCGGCTGCCGTAAAGCGTGATAGCATCGGGACGAGGGTAGCAAAGATGCAGGAAATTGTAAACGGATCCCCGGAAGAGCATTTCCTCCTGTGGCATGATCTCGAAAGCGAAAGAACGGCAATCCTCAAAGCAATTCCTGATGTTGTGGATATTTACGGAGCTATGGACTATGATCTGCGGGAGCAGCGGGTCATTGATTTCTCGAATGGAAAAAGCCGGCTGTTTGCCACGAAGAAATCCTTATCTGGATCCGGATGTAACTTTCAGAGATATTGTCACCGGGAGATCTTTTTGGGAATTGATTATGAGTTCAATGATTTCATTCAGGCAATCCACAGGTGCTACAGATTCTTGCAGACGGAACCGGTAGTGATTGACATCATCTACATGGAGAATGAGCGGCAGATTCGGGAAGCACTGGAGGAAAAATGGAAGAATCACAATCACATGGTTGCAAAGATGATAGAGATCGTAAAAAAGTATGGTCTGAACTCTGCAAACAAGGCAGAGCGGCTGGAAAGGAAGATGGGTGTGGAAGGAAGCAGAGAAGAAAGAACGGTAAAGGGAAAACATTATGAAGCGGTGTATGGTGACTGCGTGGAAGAGACCAGAGCAATGGAAAGCAACAGCGTTGACTTGATACATACATCAATCCCCTTCGGTAACCATTATGAGTACAGTGCCAATTATAACGACTTCGGGCATAATCAGGATACAGATCGGTTTTTTGAGCAGATGGATTTTCTCACACCGGAGTTGCTCCGGGTGCTCCGCCCCGGCAGAGTGGCAGCTATCCACGTAAAGGACCGTGTACTGTTCGGAAATGCAACCGGAACGGGAATGCCGACGGTTGAGCCGTTCCATGCGGCTTGCATTAATCACTATATGAAGCATGGTTTCCAGTATTTTGGCATGATTACAGTTGTTACAGATGTCGTGAGAGAAAACAACCAGACATACCGATTAGGATGGACAGAACAATGTAAAGATGGTTCTAAGATGGGCGTTGGGTGTCCTGAGTACATTCTTTTGTTCAGAAAACTGCCAACTGATAGAAGCACGGCATACGCTGACGAACCTGTAACAAAGTCAAAAGACGAATATACAAGGGCACAGTGGCAGATTGATGCACATGGTTACTGGAGATCATCCGGAGACAGACTAATCAGCAAGGAAGAACTGGAGAACATATCCGTGGACAACCTTCAGGCAGTGTACCGGAAATACAGCCGGGAGCATGTCTACAGCTATGAGAAACATGTAGAACTAGCAAAGAAGCTGGACGAAAACGGGAAACTTCCGGCTACATTCATGGTAGTTGCACCGGGAAGTTGGAACCAGTTGGAAGTATGGGATGATATCAACCGGATGCGTACCCTTAACACAACACAGAGCCGCAGACGGGCACAGATGCACGTATGCCCATTGCAGCTGGATATCGTGGAGCGAATCATCAACAGATACAGCAATGAGGGTGATACGGTCTATGATCCGTTCGGTGGTCTGATGACAGTACCAATGACGGCAGTGAAGATGCACCGGTACGGCAAAGGGTGTGAGCTGAATCCGGATTACTTCCGGGATGGTGTTGGGTACCTGCAAGCGGCAGAGAATGAAGTGGACGAGCCTACATTGTTTGATTTTATTCCGGAGGTGATGCCATGAAAAATAACATCATCATTGACTGTTTCGCTGGTGGAGGTGGAGCCAGTGTAGGAATAGAAATGGCACTGGGAAGATCTGTTGACATTGCGGTAAATCATGATCCGCAGGCTATCCGGATGCACCGTGTAAACCACCCGGATACATTGCACCTGACAGAGGATATTTTTAAGGTGGATCTGCAAAAGTATGTTGGTAATCGCCATGTGGCTCTGATGTGGGCCTCTCCGGACTGCACCAGCCACAGCAAAGCAAAGGGCGGTCAACCCCGCAATAAAGGATTGAGGATACTTCCCTGGGCGGTGTATAAGCACGCCAAGATTTTGTTGCCGGATGTAATTATCATGGAGAACGTGGAAGAGATACAGCAGTGGGGACCGCTGGATACAAACGGTCACCCGATACCGGAGCGACGGGGAGAAGATTATCGCAAGTTTATCACAGCAATGACTGCTCTTGGATATGCTTTCGACAGCCGGGAACTTGTGGCTGCGGATTACGGAGCACCTACAACAAGAAAACGATGGTATGCAATCTTCCGGCGGGATGGAAAAAATATTGTCTGGCCGACACCAACCCACAGCAAAGACGGGGACCTGTTACCGAAGTGGAAGGAATGTGGTGACTATATCGACTGGTCTGATCTTGGAACATCCATTTTTGATCGGAAGAAGCCACTGGCGGCAGCCACAATGGACAGAATTGGGAATGGTGTGAGGAAGTACATAATTGATAATCCGAACCCGTATATCGTCAAAAGCAAGGATGCACTGGCATTTATCATACAGTATCACGGTGAGACCAGACAGGGGGATTCCCGGGGACAACTCCTTACGGAGCCTATCAAAACCATTGATACCAGTAACCGGTATGGATTGGTGACTGCATTTGTCACAAAGTTTTATAAGACCGGGATCGGGCAGGGATGCAACGAACCATTGCATACGATTACTACATCCCCGGGACATTTCGGACTTGTATCTGCATTTTTGATTAAGTATTACGGTACTGGGTGCGGACAGACTTTGGACAAGCCGCTGGGAACTATTACCACAAAGGACAGGTTCGGACTGGTGAATGTTCTGATCGAGATTGACGGCGAGCAGTATATCATCAAGGACATTTTTCTGCGGATGCTGAAACCGGAAGAATTAAAGCTGATGCAGGGATTTCCGGAGGATTACATTATTGACCGGGATGCCGCAGACAAGACATATCCCATTGTTGAGAGGGTGGCAAGGATCGGGAACAGCGTAGTGCCGGTCATGGCAGAAGCACTGGTATCTGCAAACTGCGGCTATCTCCGTATTGGAGACCGTACACCTAACATGAGAATAGCAACAGAACAGACCGGACAACTCCGGTTTGCGTAGGAGGAAATATGGGAAAGAGACATTTAACACCGGCAGAGATCAAAGAGCAGTGCAAGCGGATTGCCCGGGAAAGCCGTATGGCTGACCGGACACCCTGGACCGCTATGGGAATCATCTGCAGCTATGTGATTATGCGCCGGGAGGGATTCAAAGGGCAGCGGATCTCCCGACTGGCGAACAAGGTTAATGAGCTGGAAGCGGACTGGTCCGTGGGCAAGGTTGACATGAAGGAGATTAGCCAGCGGCTGATGGATAAGGCTGGATGGTCCATTGAGCATAAAGCCTATACCGAGGATGATATCACCGCCCGGAAGGGATCCTATCAGTACTGGCTGGATAAGCAACAGATCGGACCGCAGAATACCATCAATGAACAGGCTACAAGGTATATGCTGTTTTTCTTTACGGCGCTGATGGATGAGTATGGATTTGGAAAAGACAGGCTCACCCGGGTCGAAGAGTACATGAATGAGTTGTTACTGTCATATCAGCAGGACAAGACTACTGTCCGGGAATGGTCCCATGCGTTGCTCACAGAAGCAGGAGTAGTTATGGAACCTCCGGTGGATCCGCTGACACAGACCGCAGGCAGCATCATGACCGGTTGATGAAATCCTGCATAGGAAGTGAAAACAACAACTCAAAAGTGAAATAGTAACTCAAAATTTGAGTTAAAAAGTGAAAATTTATTTAAAAATTTGAGTTCCTATTTGAGTTGTTGCTTGGGAACTCAAAAGCAAGTTGACAGCAAATTAAAAGGTGGTGAAGCGAGATGGTTTTAAATGCAAAATGCAGAGACTGCAACGAAGAATGCGAAATAAAGCAAATAATGGAAGTATCTGCATCGAAAGATATGCAGGAAAGAGCAAATGTACAGATTGCTAACGGTAACAAGGGCATGTATGCCGGATACATTGCGGCACTTCGGAGAGATGCGAAAGTATCCATGTTTAGAATGGCAATGATTGCCGGGTGTAGTAGTGCAGATTACAGCGCATATGAGCAAGAGCGGAAAGAATTTGATCCGGAAGTGTATCGGAGATGCAAAGAGTACCTGATGCGGTGAAAAATTAAGTATGTAACTTAGGATTTAACGAGGTAAGAATGAGAATTGCATTGATAGATGTTGACGGTCATAACTTTCCAAGCCTGCCCCTTATGAAACTGTCTGCATGGCACAAACAACAGGGAGATGTGGTTGAATGGTATGATCCACTGACAGCGTGGATAGATCCGCCGGACAGGGTATACATGAGCAAGGTATTTACATTCACCCCAGACTATCAGCATCCGGTATGTGCCGTGGAGATTGTAAAAGGTGGAACGGGATACCATTATCCGGACGGTGGAAAGCCTTTAGCACCTGAGATCGAACATATCTACCCGGATTACAGCATTTACCCTGATTTGTGCAAGAATACGGCCTACGGTTTTCTTACAAGAGGATGCCCCCGGGGATGTGACTTCTGCATCGTAGGTAAGAAAGAGGGTAGATGCTCCATAAAGGTTGCGGATCTGTCAGAATTTTGGAACGGGCAGAAAAACATAGTGCTGCTGGATCCGAATATGTTTGCCTGTCGGGATTGGAAAGATCTGAGCCAACAACTCATTGATAGCGGTGCGTGGGTGGATTTTTCGCAAGGCTGTGACATTCGGATCATGACGGAAGAAAAGGCGAAATATATCAGGCAAATGAAGATTAAGCAGATACATTTCGCATGGGACAGGTATGAGGACAGAGACAAAATCGTTCCACGGTTTGAAATGTTTAAGCAATTCACTGGATGGGATTACCGAAAAATGACGGTATATGTTCTATGCGGATTTAACACCACTTTGGAACAAGATTTAGAACGAATATATACGCTTCGGGATCTTGGTTACAGCCCTTATGTGATGATCTATGACAAGTACAAGCTGAAACCCAAAGACGATCTGAGACGTATGCAGCGGTGGGTAAATTCAAGGTTTGCCTTTGCTGCCGTAAAAAGATTTGAAGAGTATAAGTGAACTAAACTGAAATTTAGTGAAGGAGTGATAGGAAGGTGTAATAAGTTTTAAATATACACAATTTATAACCAGCTGCAGAGGGACTGCAATCGTTACATAAAAATAGCGGTAGACCATCCGACCAAAGATAGCATCTACCGCTCACTGCTTAAGGACATCATACCATAATGTGATACCTTAGGCAATACGAAAGAGGTGCGCTTATGGAAAAAACAGACCTGATCAACGACGTTGCCTATGAACTGGATGGTTTTTTAACAAAAGAACAGATTGATCGAATGAAAATCACCTTGTATGTAAAACTGCAGGACTTTGAGCTGGTGGAAAGCAAACAATTGCCGGTTGTCGTAGATCACGATAACGAATGGCTGATGCAGAGATATTGTGTAGATGGAGTGGCGGCAGGACTGCATAAAGGCACGATTCGCAGTTATATCGGTATCATCAGTAAGTTTTTTGACCATGTTGGCAAAAATTACAAAGCAATTACTGCACAGGATATCACAGATTACCTTGCTATAAGGAGTTACCGGGACCATATCAGCCAAAACTATAAGTCCACCATATACAGGTATCTCTGTACGTTCTTCGGCTGGGCATTCCGAAAACAGCACATCCAGAATAATATCATTGACGGTGTGGATCGTGTGAAGCAGGTAAAAAAGAAAAAGGTGCGTCTGACGGATGAAGAGGTTGAAACTATCCGCTATGCATTGCAGACACCTAAGGAAAAGGCACTCTTTGAACTGATGATCTGCACAGGAATGCGTGTGGGCGAGATTTCTGCTCTGAATGTGTCAGATATTGATTTGGTGCACAGGCAGGTATCTATTTATGCCGAAAAGACGGATACTTACCGCACCGGGATGCTTACGCCGGTAGCGGTGATGGCTCTGAGAAATTACATCGGTGACAGACCTGGAACAGATCCGTTATTTTTGGCTGATCGGGCACCGTATAATCGGATGCGCACCTACGGAATAGAAAAGCTGGCTAAGGAGATGGCTGTGCATGGTGGAGTGACTAGGATAACAGCAACCGTGCATGTGTATCGCAAAACCTTTGCCAGTGTGTTATACCGCAAGACTGGTGATGTCCTGCTGGTGAGTAAACTACTTGGCCATGCAAAGCCTGACATGACGGTACAGTATTATCT
>CAVGMD010000063.1:0-16576 GCA_963630275.1 Bacteroidaceae bacterium
ATCGTGGAGGCAGACATGGATATCACAACGAAAAAAGGAAAACGCAGCAGAAGAGATATTGACCGGATCATCGTGGAAAAAGGCCGCAGAGGCGATTTTTCTCCCCTGCAGCCCGATCATTACCACAGTTTTTATGAGATTTTCTATCTCTGGTCCGGAAGCTGCCGTTTCCTGTTAAAAGATACGGTCTACCAAATGGAAGCCGGAGATCTGGTCTTCATTGCCCCGGGGGAACTGCATCACTCTCTGTATTCCGCCGGAGAGGTCTGCGAGATCGTGATGATCTATTTCAAGGAGGAATATCTACATTTGCAGGATCTGTCCGCAGAAGATTCTGACCGCCCCACTCTTCATTCCTTTATGGGCAGTGTTCCCGCGGTCTATCAGGAGGCTCTGCACTCCCTGCTGACCCGGATGCTCACTGAGAATTCCCGGTTCGACCGCTACTCCGAGCATTTTGAGCGGTGCTATCTGGAAGAACTTCTGCTCATGCTGATGCGGCATTCCGTCATGAATGAGAAGGAGCCGGATCTGTTGAATTCCCGGGACGCGGACATTCTGCTTGCCACAAAATACATTTATAACAATTTCCGCAAGCCCCTGACCCTGGAGGAAGTCTCCTCCGTGGCCTCCTTAAGTCCCACCTATTTCAGCAAGAAATTCAAGCTGATCACCGGCATGGGCTTCAAGGAATATTTAAACTATGTACGATTAAAGCATGCCCAGACGGCGCTTCTCACCACCGACAGCTCCATCACGGATATTGCTTTGGAATACGGTTTCAACGACAGCAACTATTTCAAGGATCTGTTTAAAAAAGTTTACGGAAAATCTCCTCGGGAATATCGGAAGAATCCGGATTAGAGTCGGAAGGAGAATCTCCGTTCTCCATGTCATCCAGTTCTTTCTTCATCTGCTGGATCTTGTTGTCCCTTGCCAGTGCCTCCAGGATCCTTTTCACATCCTCCGGGCTGAACATGCCGATAGCCTTGGACAGAGCATCAATGTTGTCCCGGTTCACCAGCAGGCTTCCGCCGCCAGACAGCGGGATATTGATGCAGTCCTAAAGCTTTTGCAATCCGATCCTTAGCTACTCTATCGATTTTACGCTCATATTTTTTCAGCAGACCTCTTGTGTTTTTCCTGCTGTCACCTTATAATAAAAAAAGCAATACCTAAAGCTGACTTTAGGTACTATGAAGACTTTTGGAGGAAAATATTATGTACAGTATCGGACAGGTATCCGCCATGACAAATTTACCGATCTCTACTTTGAGATATTATGATAAAGAGGGATTTTTCCCGAATCTGGAGAAGCAGTCCGGAATCCGCCGGTTCAGTAAGGCGGAACTGGACTCCATTCGTATGATCGAATGTCTTAAGCGCTCCGGTCTGGAGATCAAGGATATCCGGCAGTTCTTCGAATGGGTGGAGGAGGGTCCTTCCACTTATGCGAACCGCAAGGCGATGTTCGAAGCCCGTAAGGCAGCGGTGGAGGAAGAAATGAAGCAGTTGGAAAAGACGCTGGATATGCTGAAATTCAAATGCTGGTATTATGAGAAAGCCATGGAAGATGGCAATGAGGATGGGATCCATGCCATGCTTCCCGATAATCTTCCCCCTGAGATCCAGCCCATCTACGACAACAGCCATGACAGAACGTGATTGAAATACACAACTTAAAAATGCGAGCCGTTACTTTTGTAACAGCCCGCATTTTTTATGCATATATCACGCCGTTGTCTTACAGCTTTCCACCATATACAGGGAATCCGCTGTTAGCGCCGTAGCTCTCGATGTGCTTGAAGTTCTTCAGTGTTTCCATATCTTCTGCGCTGATCTCGAAATCTACCTCCGCATTGGTCTTCATATGCTCAGGATTGCCGGTCTTGGGCAGGGAAATGGTGCCTAACTGCAGTGTATAGCGGATGCACAGCTGGGGTACGGAAACACCGTATTTTTCTGCCATAGCCTGAATTTCAGGCTGGTGCAGGATCTCACCGTGGGCGATGGGGGAATAAGCCTCTACCGCAATGCCGTTCTTCTGACAATACTCTATCAGTTCCAGCGGAGTGTTGCTGATGTGGCACAGGATCTGATTTACCATCGGTTTGATCTCAGCGGTCTCCAGCAGGCTCTCAATGTCTCCTACCTGGAAATTGGAGATACCGATTGCTTTCAGTTTGCCGGCTTTATAAGCATCTTCCAGTGCTCTCCAGGCTGCTCTGTTACCTTCCACATAACGGTTCTCACTCTGGTTGACTTCCACCCAGGGCTGGGGAGAATGAATAATCATCATGTCCAGATAATCCAGTCCCATTTTTGCCAGGGTCTCATCAATGCTTGCGGTTGCGGATTCGTAAGTCTTGTGCTCCGCTGCCACCTTGGATATGACGAACAGTTCCTCTCTGGGTACGCCGCAGGTTCTCACACCTTCTCCCACACCGCGCTCGTTGCCATAAGCTTGTGCGGTATCAATATGACGATATCCCAGCTCTACTGCTGCCTTCACTGCCTCTGCCGCCTGGTCATCGGGAATAAACCAGGTTCCCAGTCCCAACTGCGGGATCTTCACACCATTATTTAAAGTCAAAGTATTCTGATACATTTTGCTTCTCCTTTCAAAACTTGAAAATCTGATAGCTTTATCATAATACCTGAAGCTAACTTTAGGTCAATAGTATTTTTGAGAAAAAGTTTCAGTCGCTGTGCATCGCGTTAGCAGCTGCTATCGGCACCGGTAATATCGTCGGTGTGGCAAGTGCTCTGGTCACCGGTGGTCCCGGTGCTATCTTCTGGATGTGGATCGTGGCTTTCTTCGGCATGATGACGAACTATTCGGAAAATGTACTGGGCATCTACTACCGCCGCCGGTATTATTCTCGTCATCATCGGTGCACTGGTGATCTTCTTTGCGAATATCAGCCACGTGGGTGCCGTATTTACCGCTATTTTCAAAGGAGCCTTCGGTCTGCGCGCCGTGGGCGGCGGTATCGTAGGTTCCGGTGTGAAGCTGGCACCGACCTGGGGCATGAAGTGCAGCGTGTTCTCCAACGAAGTGGGGCTTGGTTCTTCTGTCATGGTGCATTCCAGTTCCAATGTAAAAGAGCCCGTACGTCAGGGTATGTGGGGCATCTTTGAAGTCTTCGCCGACACCATGGTCGTATGTACCCTGACAGCTTTCGCGGTTCTGTCCTCCGGTCTGATCGACCTGGACACCGGTGCCGTGCTGGTGGATGTATCCGGTTCCGCCTTCATCGCCATTGCGATCCTGCTGTTCGCTTTTTCCATCGTACTTGGCTGGAGCCACTATGGATCCAAGGCATGTGAATATTTATTCAGTACGAAATCCACCATGGTCTACAAGGTCGTATTCGTACTGATGATTTTCATCGGCTGCACCATGAACTTAGGTCTTGCCTGGGATCTGTCCGACACCTTCAACAGTGCTGTGGCGATTGCCACACCGGTGGCTCCCAGCTTCGGCATGCCGAACAGTCCGAAGATAAAGGTGGCATTCAGAATAATATTCAGCACGAATGCCAACATATTTAACACCATACTGATGGTCACCCTGCCCACGCTGCGCAGGATGGCAAGATACACTTCCGTGATGCCCCAGCACAGATAGGTAATGCCCTCTACCATATGAATGGCTTCCAGGTTCCCTTTGCCGTAATACTGGGCACATAGAAGCGTAGCTCCCGTTCCCAGTCCATAATACAACATAAATAAAATATTGGAGTAATTCTCCGCCAGAGATACCGCAGAGATGGCAGACTGTCCCACATAATTCAACATAATGACATCCGCGGAATTCACTGCCGCGCTGAGCAGATTCTGTATGATGATCGGAAGTGTCAGTTTGAACATCTGCCTGTAAACAAGCGGACCGCTCCTTTTAAAAAACTGTTTGATTATAATGTCCAGCCGGCGGCTTCCATCTGGGTCGCCTTCATGTGCTGGTAGATGCCGTCTTTTGCTTCCAGTTCGACGGGAGTTCCCTGCTCCACCACCACACCGTCCTTCAATACGACGATCTTGTCGGCATCCGCCACAGTACGCATGCGGTGCGCAATGATCATAACCGTCTTATTGCGGATCAGCTTGGAGAGGGATTCCTGAATCAGTGTCTCGTTATCTACATCCAGGGAAGCGGTTGCCTCATCCATGAGAATGATGGGTGCATCTTTTAGGAATGCTCTGGCAATGGAGATTCGCTGTCTCTCACCACCGGACAGTTCCGAACCGTTCTCACCGATCATGGTCTGCCAGCCGTTTGGAAGCTTCTCCGCGAACTCATCACAGTGCGCCAGTTTTGCCGCTGCCAGCACTTCTTCGTCCGTAGCATCCTGCTTACCGATACGGATATTTTCCATCACCGTATTATTGAACAGTGTCACATCCTGGAACACGATGGCGTACAGAGACATCAGTGTCTCCGGATCGATGGTGGATATATCCACGCCACCCACCGTGATCTTACCTTTGTCAATATCCCAGAACCGGGAAGCCAGTCTGGACACGGTGGTCTTACCGCCGCCGGAAGGTCCGATCAATGCGGTGACCTCGCCCTGTTTTGCCGTGAAAGTCACATCCCGAAGTACTGCATCCTGACTGTCATAGGAGAATCCCACATGGGAAAATTCGATGTCATAACCCTTGGGATCCATGGTATCGGCACCGGTCTGGATCTCATGGGACAGGATCTCGTCCAGACGGTCACTCTGCACACTGCTGCTGATGATGGCCGCCAGATTCTGTAATGCCACCTGCAGGGGATCATACATTCTGGATACCAGCAGCAGGAATACGAAGAAGGTCAGAATATCGATCTCTCCCTTTACTAACAGCACGCCACCGGTCAGTGCCACCGTGGCAATGCCAAGCTTTAAGATCATCTGTGCACTACCCACAAATACTGCGGTACCAAGTTCTGTCACCAGTGCATGTTTTTCCACGGCACGGATCTTACCCTCTAAGCCTTCCATATATTCTGCCTGGGCATTGTTGGCACGCAGGTCACGTACCGTTTCGAGACATTCCTGAATGCCGTCCGCGCAGTCCATTTTTAACTTCATCTGCTTCTTACTCAAGCTCTTCTGTACCCTGCCGGAACATCCCACTATGAGGAAGGATACCGGCAGTACCCACAGTGCCGCAATTGCCATTCTCCAGTTCAGGAAAAAAGTAGCCACAGCGATCAGTGTGGTGGAGATGCAGGAACCAACCAGTTCCGGAATGAAATGGGAGGATGCAGTCTCCATGGTGGCACAATCTGCCATAATGGTACTGGTCAGATCGGACAGATCCTTTTTTCCGAAAAAGGATAACGGAATCTTACGCAGTTGCTCTGCCAGAGCGATTCTGCGCACGCCGCTCTCCACATAGGTTGCCAGGAATGTGGCACGATACTGCACCAGCGTTGTCAGGGCGATCAGAAGAAGACAGAGTACGCAGCCCACAATGTAGAACACACCTCTTCCTGCCATGGTGCCCTGTAAATAATCTCTTACCAGAAAATACAGCATCCATACCGGGAACATCAGTACCAGATCGGAGATCGTAACAGATACGAATGCTTTCATCATATCCTTCGCACCTTTTTCGGAAAGTGCGTATTTATGCTGCAATTTAGCCTGTAAACTACTCATTCTATTTCTCCCCCTTTCCTACTTTCCAGCTGACGGATTTGTTGTACTCTTCCCACATATGGGCATACAGGCCACCCTGCGTAAGCAGTGCTTCGTGGGTTCCCTGTTCCACAATTCCGCCATCTTTCAGGACGCAGATGCGGTCGGCATCCACAACGGAGGACAGTCTGTGGGCAATCATGATGACGGTCTTGCCTGCGGAAAGCTTCGTAAATGCCTTCTGCACCTTCGCCTCATTGTCAGGATCGGCAAAAGCGGTAGCCTCATCCAGGATCAGGATCGGCGCATTTTTAAGCATAGCTCTGGCAATGGACAGGCGCTGTGCCTCACCGCCGGACACATAAGTACCCTGGCTTCCAATCACAGTGTCCACGCCATCCGGCAGCTTTGCAATAATGTCCTCACACTGGGCATTTTTCAAAGCTTCCATGACTTCTTCTCGGGTGGCATCCTTTTTGCCCATGCGGACATTATCGTAAATGGACATCTTAAGCAGTTTGCTGTCCTGGAATACGAAGGACACCATATCCATCAGCTGCCGGGAAGGAATGTCCTTCACATCCACGCCACCGATGCATACCTTACCTTCAGTGGTATCGTAGAAACGGGCAATGAGGCTTGCCAGGGTGGTCTTACCGCCACCGGAGGGACCTACGAAAGCCACATGCTCCCCTTCTTTGATATTCAGATTGATCTGATGCAGGGCATCGCGCTCTGCATTTTCATAGCGGAAGGACACCTGCTGTAATGCAATGGAATGATCCTTGATGTTCTGCTCTTTGTCGGCTTCCGGCAGAGGTTTCCTGTTTAAGATGCCTTCAATTCTGTTCAGGGAATCTTCCACGAGCATCTGATTTTCTCCGCCGTATGCGATCTTATTTAAGGTCACTGTCAGTACCGGAGTAATAATGATGTAGAACAGCAGATTGATCAGCACCGCAGGATCCCCGCTGGCTCCGCCGAACCAGTAAGCGGCACCGATCAGAATGGCGAAGATGGCATTGATAAATGTGGTAAATCCTACCATGGGCCACATCAGTTCCAACGTATAGGCAATCACCCATTTTTCGTATTTTTTAATCGAGGTCTGGAATCGTTTGAAAGAAAATACTGACTGTCCGAAGGTCTTCACCACCGGGATACCGCGGACATATTCCACGGCTTCACTGGACATTTCCTCCAGTGCATTCTGGTATTCTGTCATTTTATCTTTCATGCGCTGTCCGGTCATAACACCCATGATGAGGAATGCAAATACTACAGGCACCAGACTTAACAGTCCCAGCTTCCAGTCAAATACTATAAGCAAAAGTAACAGTCCCACGGGCGTTGCCATTGCACCTGCCTTATCCGGCATCTGGTGTGCCAGATAAGTCTCGGTGGCTGCGGTGGATTCATTGACGATCTTGCGGATCTTACCGCTGCCTTCACTGTCCATGAAGCCCATGGGCAGCGTCAGAATATGACGCATCAGAGCGCTTCGCATATTCGCCTGCACGTGGAAAGCTGCAATGTGGGAGCACAGCAGCGCACAGATATAAATAAGCATGGAAAGTAGTGCAAATCCCACGGCACTCCATCCAAGGCCCGACAGGTTCTGCGCCTTGCTGTAATCCGGCGCTGCCAGCACGACTTCCTGCATGATCCGCCATATGTAGTAAAACGGCAACAGTGCGATCAGTGCACTGGCGGCAGACAGGATCCATGACGCGATGGTCAGATACTTGTAGTTGCCTGCGTATGCGAACAACTTCTGCATAGAACTTTCTTTTTTCATGTGATCTTTTCCCTCTTTCCTTTTTATATGTGATAGAATTCCCGGAGTTCCCCTTTTTCCATATGAAACACATGGGTACAACAGTTCACGATCAGTTCCGAATCGTGGGTAATGATAATTCATCGAAGATTTTTCTCTTCTCCCCGGAGAATGGTTTTCCCCTTGAATTTTTTCTCCAGTCCGCACAGACATCGCAGGAAAGTGGATTTCCCCGCACCGTTATGCTCGGTCACGGCGATAATGGCATCGGCAGATCCAGCACAATTCGGCCTTCCTCCATATTGATAAGCAGGGGAACAAAGTTACCGAAAATCAGAATATTGAACACGCCGCAGCTGAGAATGGCTTTTTTACTGCTTTTATAAGATCCGCTCTTCGCGATCAGATCCGCCAGGAATCCGAATACAATACCGAACTTATTTACTTTTGTCATAAATAGCATCATGGGTGTTCCGCCGATCAGGGGAACCAACACGCAGTATATCACTGCATAAATGCCAAGTTTAATCAAATCTTTTCCCTTTAATTTTGCCTAGTTATTCATCTTACTCCTCTTTTCCGAGCATTCCTGTGCTCTTTTCTCTCTTTTGTGTTTTTACACTGTTTATTGAGAATTAGTCTCAACTAACCGTTGGTTTTTAAGAAAGACTGCTCCTGTGTGCAAAAGCAGTCCTGCTTTTATGATCTCAGATTCTCATCCTAACCTCATAATGGCTCCCCAGCCACCATAGTGGTATTTCTCCAGCATGTGGAGATATTTTCTGGCAGTGTCCCTGTCCATGCGGTGGCGGACAACTTCAAACATACTGTCGAACATGGCTCTCGCTGTGATATGTACGAAATCCTCCGTAATTTCACTGCCGTCCTGTAAAAACGCCGTCGCCTCCATATACTTGTAGGTGTACTCCGTCTCAATATCTACCAGTTGTTCCACAAAATCCTGATACCTGGTACCATAGGACGCATCCAACAGTAACTGGAAATCCTCAAAACGATCGTAGACATAATCCAGCATTTCGTCCATTCCGGAAATCACATAAGTCTCCATCACCTTCGGCTGAATCTCTGCCTCCCTGGCATGAAATTCTTCCTGCGTTTTCAGAAATATCCGGGTCAGTCCCTCTGCCGCAGGCTCCACAATGGCACTGAACAGACCTTCCTTATCCCGGAACCTGGAATAGATGGATCCGGTGGTAGTGTCTGCCTTCGCCGCAATGGTCCGCAGAGATGCTTCGGAATATCCCTTCTCCAGGAATTCTTCCTTTGCGCAGGCGAGAATTTTCTCTGAAACTCCTTCAATCGGTTTTGTCACTTTTTCCTCCAAAAAAAATATAACAGCGTTATATAACGCTGTTATAAATATAAACACATTATTTTTTTTCTGTCAAGAGGGAAAAATCCACCTGCTCGAATGAGATCACGTTCTCTGCCGCCCGTGTCTCTGCATCCGCGCATCCCTCGCCGGAGGGTTCCTCCTCTGCGGACAGGATCTTCTCCACTCGGTCCACACTGACCATTCCCGCAGAAGCATCCACCATGGCAAAGGGCAGCCCGGTATAAGCATCCACGAACTTGCTCAGAATCAGGATAAATCCTACAAGGTCTCTATACTCCGTACAGACTGCCACCGCATAGCGGCTGGCTGCCGCAAGCAGTCCGCCGTGTCGTATCATACAGCCTGCGAATAGCTTCTTATTCTTCATATCCCCACCCGTAGTCTTTCGTTTCGATTTTCCGAAATCATTCTATTTATACTATACGAGAATCGGGTAGTAATTACAAGGAACTATTTTGTGGCGAATTCTATGGGAGATGCCACCTTACTGTAAATATCCCATTCTTTTATATACTCCTCTTCGGGACTTTCCACGTTCTGTCCCCGATCGTCCAGCCGGTAATAGGTCGCATTGCCGTTCTCGTCATAGACTTCCGTGTTAGAACGGGTCAGTCCCAGCTTTCCGTTGGCAGCATCGATGGTGTACACCTCAATGCTGTGCCCCGAGGTCACGTAGATTCCATCTGCACCACTGCTTAGCGGATATGCCGTTCCGCCGCTCTCTAAGGTTCCCAGCTTCTCCGGTGCTGCATCCGCTCCCACACAGTAAACATCACAGGAGATTGCATAGGTATGATCTCCGTCCTGATAGAATTCATCGGATATCAGAATCAGAGGAGTTCCGCCAAGCTTCACCTGCGCATAAGCCACATCTCCTTTTGCGGCAATGAACTCGGCATAAGCATCATTCCCAGCTTCGTTGGTCAGAATCACCGTCGTTTTATCCTTCGGATTCGTCAGAAAACATACCGCCACGATCACGCATACCACGACTGCCGCCAGCAGGATCCAGAAGGACGGTTTCTTATAATTCAATATTTCTTTCACTCTCTTTTTTACCCCTACTTCCCCAAAGGCAAGCGGACATACGGTTACCAGCCGCCTTTGCATACTACAGGAAAGCAGTGCATAAGAATAGCTTTTACGTTCTTCCAGCGTAAGATCTCTCACCGCACTCTCATCACACGCCAGTTCCAGATCCCGGCAGAACAGGATGTATGCTGCCCAGACTAACGGATTGAACCAGTGAATCATAAGGAGCACAAATCCGAGTGGTTTCCACCACTGATCGCCCCGCTTAAGATGTGCCTGTTCATGAGCGATGACATAGGGAAACTGTGCTTCCTCCATGCCGGAGGACAGATAGATCTTAGGTCGGAAGAGTCCCAAAATAAACGGGGACTTCACCTGATCACAGATCCAGAGATTCTCCCGGAGCCATATTGCCTCACTCACCTGTCTTCGTACCCGCAGGTAACTGTATACGGCATACGCGAGCATTACGATTACACCGATCAGCCAGAGAATACTTCCCACGGTCAGAAGTTGTTGGATTCCTGCTCCCCAGAAGCCGGTTGTTGCTGCCCCGGCGCCTGTAGAGATCCCGGTCATCCCTGACGCACCGGCACCATCCACCACAGTCTGTGACAAATTCCCTGCACCGACCGGTGTCTGTACAAAATTCAGCTCTGCCGCACTGCCGTAGCGATTCTGCATCCGGAAGGCTCCCGGCATCAGGCTGAACCTGCTCTCCGGCACAAAAGGGCACACCAGTCGTAAGGCGACAAATCCCCACAGCACACAGTTCACCCATTTGGGTGCCTGTTTTAACAGAAGCCGGAGCAATATTACGATTAGGATCAGCCATGCCGCACCGATGCTCATCGTAAGCAATGTTGAAAAAATACGGTTCACCTGGCTCCTCCTTCCGCTTCATCGATCATTTTGCGGATCTTCGCCGCTTCCTCTGCGGTCAGCGCCCGATCCTTCGTAAAAGCTGCAAGAAACGCAGGCAGAGAACCCTCAAAAGTATCCTCCACAAACTGTCTGCTCTGCATCGCATAGAACTCTTCTCTGGAGATCAGGGAAGTCACCGTCCCGTTGTCATTGCGAAACAGACCTTTGTCACACAGTCTGCGCAGCACATTATGCGCCGTGGTGCGTTTCCAGCGAAATGCTTCCTCCGTCAGCTTTACCAGCTCCGAAGAAGACACCGGTTCATGCTCCCAGATCATATCCGCATATCGTGCCTCGACCACACCTAACTGAATCTCTGCCATGTTGTTTCCTTCCTAATACTGTTTTCCTGACTACATTATTTGTGATAGTTCTGTTTTACTTTTGCAAAAGTAGAGAGACCACATGTTGTGGTCTAATTACAGACTACAGCATGTAGTCTCTCTTGTCAAGAACATTTATCACCAAAATCAGAACGCATATCTGTCCGGAAATCCTGTCCGTTCGCCCCGCTCGATTTCCCGCTGGATGCGTTCGTAGATATAAAGATCCTTGTGTTCCAGATCGATCAGCTGTAGCAGTTTTCCGATCTCTGCCGTGCTCTCCGCTTTCCGCGACAGGATCGCACTGGCAGTGCGGTACATATCCTTCTCATGAAGCTGCATCAGCTCCGTAAATGCATCCGGATCCCGCTTCTTCGCCCTGCGCACCAGTTGTTCTGCCTCTCCCATGTGCCTCGTCTATTCCGAGTCAAAGTTCCTTTTTGCTACATATAGTCCGTATAATTTTCTTTTTATTCCTCTGACTACTAAATATGGTATTGCGCACTTTTTGTTGTGGAATTATATACGAAATATTAGAATTGAAACGCCTTCACACGCATGATACACTTCTTGAGAAGCAACCGTGTTGCAAGGTGGTAGCCTCCCGGCTTATAACTTTTAATGGGAAGGGATGTGGTGCTAATGAATATGTATGAAGTATTAAACCTGTTATTTTTAGGTGGTACATTTCTCATTGCACTGCTTGCCTACATAGACAGTAGGATAAACAAGCGAACCGTAAATATATCTTTTTTTCTTTCAAGTCCTATTTAAAAACATTTCCAACCGCTTACGGTCTCTGTCCCATAGCACCTTCCAGGGTCAGGGTCTCGCCGCTCATATACTTGAAGTCGGGAGAAGCCAGCTGTACGCAGACGCGGCCGATCTCCTTCTCCACATCGCCGTAATGTCCCATGGGAGGCATCTTGACATTTGCCTTGAATGCATCGGGATAAGCCTGCTCGAATTTCTCCAGCTGTGCGGTCCATGCCAGAGGACATACCACATTGACATTGATGCCATCAGGACCCCACTCGGTAGCTGCGACTCTGGTCAGTCCACGGATGCCTTCCTTAGCTGCCGCATAGGCACACTGTCCGAAGTTACCGAAGAGACCTGCACCGGATGCGAAGTTCACTACGGAACCCTTCGTCTCCTTCAGGTAAGGATAACAGGCTTTCATATAGTAAAATGCTGCATACAGACCGGAATATACCGCCAGATCAAACTGCTCGGTGGTATGATCTGCGATGGTTACGCCGGAAGCGGAAGCCTGGGCATTGTTGATCAGGACATCAATTCTGCCGAAAGTATCCATTGCCTGCTTCACCACATTCTGTACGATTGCTTCATTGTCTGCACCTGCGCTGACATCTGCCTGTACGGGAAGTACTTTGATACCGTACTTTTTCTCCAGCTCTTCCTTCGCATCGGTCAGCTTCTGTACATTACGTCCGGTCAGTACCAGATTGGCACCTTCTTTTGCATAAGCAGTTGCAATACCGTAACCGATGGATCCGCACTCTCCGTTACTTAATACGGCTCTTCCTCCGCCGGTGATGATTGCTGTCTTTCCTGTTAAAAATCCCATAAAAATAGCCTCCCTTTCCGATCTGACGATCGCCATTTTTAAATATACCATGCCATCCTGAACATCTCTCACCAATTCATGATACAAGTCCGTGTAAGCACTTACATTTATTGTAGCATACTTGTCAGACTTTTCCACAACTTTTTTTACATATTCAGTATTTATTCCCGTTACCTGAGAAAAATACTCACTTAATCCCCAGTCGTTTTGCTTCCTGCAGGAACCGGGCTTCGATCTCTCCGGGCGTATGCTCCTCCAGATCCGGTACGGAAAAAAGCTGCGGCACCGCTCTGTCCTCTTCCCCGTGAAGCAGTGTCTTCAGTTCCAGCTCCAGGATCTCATCATCGATCTGTTTCCAGCGGCGGTTCTCCTCTTCCGTCAGGTCATCCAGTCCGAAATGCGTGAGAATCGTTCCCATGATCTTACTTTCAATTTCCAGATAATTGGTCAGATAGATCTTCACCGGACGAATGATATCCGAAATATATCCCTCACTGGCATCATGGAGCAGACAGGCCAGCTGCTGCCTCTCGGACCACCCTCTGGCTTTTGCCTCCGCGGCACAGTTGAGCGAATGCTGCCCCACCGAATAAAAATAGGTCAGCTGTCCTCCGCCCCGGCACAGTAAGCTCAGCGCATGAGCAATATCCTCGATATACACATCCCCCGGTGTCATCCGCATGGGATCGAATTTTCTGCCGGAATAGGTCGTCATGGTATTCATAAGTGTTGCTCCTTATTTTTCCGCACGGATCAGATTCTTGTAAAAACGAACTGCTCCGGGCAGACAGTTATACTCAATATTCTCATTCAGTCCATGCATTCCCTTCATCTGTTCCGGTCCGTAGACTACCGGTGCGAAACGGATACAGCTTTTACAAATAGGCTGATAGAACTGCGCATCGGTCGCGCCCGTCATAACATAAGGACTGGAAGGCAGTCCCGGGAAAGTATCCGCGATGGTCTGCTCCACCAGATGGAATGCTTCTCCGTGAATATCCACAGGCGGTGTGTAATCATTGGCATGCAGCACTTCGGTCTCCAGACCGTATTTATCTGCCACTTTTTGGATGATCTCCAGGCTCTCTTTCTCTCCCTGATGGGGAATAAAACGCATGTTGGCACCCACATAGGCTTCCTGGGGCAGCACATTATAGGCATCGGATCCTTTCTGTACCGTGAAAGCGATCGTCGTCTTTAGCATTGCTCCCGCCTGGGCACTGATGGAAGGAAGTACTGCTTTTAACAGGGGTTTGAAGAGCCACAGATTACCGAACACCAGCTTCATTCCAAATCCGGCATAGGGCGCCAGTCTGGAAAACATCGCCGATACTTCCGGCAGCATCTTTTTCCGGAACGGGGAATGGGTCTCCACCTCATTGACAAAAGCGGATAATCTGGCAATGGGCGTTCCTTTCGTCGGTGCACTGGCATGACCGCCGTTGCTCCTTGCGGTAAATTTCACATCCGCCTTGCCCTTTTCAAATACACCCACCATGGCAAAATTACCGTGAATGCCACCGATGGGTTCAGTGATAATTCCGCCTCCTTCATCGCATACCAGGAACAGTTCAATGCCTCTGCGCTTCAGCTCTGCCACGATCTTAGGAGCACCGTCACCGCCCCACTCTTCCGTGCAGGAGCTTGCCAGATAGACGTCGGTGGGCGGAACGAAACCTTCCGCCAGCAGTTCTTCCACTGCCTGGAAAAATGCCATCACGGAACACTTGGTATCGGAAGCACCTCTGCCCCATACCTTACCGTCCGCAATAGCTCCGGAAAAGGGTGCATGAACCCATTCGCCTTCCGCCGGCACCACATCCTGGTGGCTCATAAGCAGGATCGGTTTCTCAGAGCTTTTTCCTTTCCAGTAAAATAACAGGTTACCGTCGATCTCTGTCTTCTCCAGCTTCTCATGCACCAGGGGAAACAGTTCTTCCAACACCTTATGAAAGCCTAAGAATTTCTCTACCTCTGCCACGTTGGCATGGGAGGTGGTGTCATACTGAATCATTTTGGAGAGCTTCTGTGCCAGTACAAGAGACTTCTCTTCCGGTTCGTCTGCCACATAGGTGGAAGTTTTCGACGGCATCAATAAGGTACGGATCACCGCAATCAACAGTAACAATACGATCACAGCTAACACTGCAAGAAGTAACAAACCTATGTATTTCATATCTGTCCTCTTTTCTTAATTATTCTTCTGTCGTTTTCTGCGCATTCTTTTTCCGGAACATCACATATGCCACACCGATGGCAATAGCGCCGGAAGGAACGATCATGAAACTGGTAGATCCGATCAGAGACGGTACTAGGATGAACAACAGGCTCATGAGAATCAGCGGCAGTGCGGCGATCTTCATATTTTTCCGGTAATATTTGTACGCCATGGCACCGAACAGCGCCGGAACCACATTTTCAAAAGCCGGCTGCAGTACTTCACTCTGTAACACAGGCTGCAGAGGCACCATCAATAACACACCCAGTGCCAGTACGAGGATCGTCACCAGAGAAGATGTGGCGATGGAGATGGTGGAGATGATCTCGTTTTCCGGGGTTCCGGTCTTCGCGCCCACCATATCTCTGGCATTGACGGCACAAGGAATCTTCATATTGATCAGATTACCGGTAATAAATGCCAGATATCCGCCGCCGGCTCCCAGCATCGGCGTATAGATCAGGAACTCCGCGATACTGCTGACCAGCCATACGATTCCCACAGAGAGGAAACCCTTGCCGACAGCCCCCAGATCCGGATACGCACCTAAAAGCTTACCGATGAGAAACGGTGCTCCCACTAACATCACTAATGTAATGATGCTGACGGTCCGTCCGATGATATGTGTCTTCTTCGTATAGGCCTGCCAGGTGTTCTGCTCCTGCGCAGACGGTTGTGTCTTTACTTCTGTATTCCCTGTGTTTTTATGATTTGTTTCCATATTTTTTCCCTTCTGTATCCGGAATCATCATCCGATACCCGGTGCAAATTTTCACTTTCCGATTTCTGTCATTTCCTACAATAATCCCACCAGCACTGCTGCCGTCATACCGATGATCATACTTCCGGCAATGGAAAAACTGTCCACCCAGGCTTTTCCTTTTTTCTCGATCAGGTATACAAAACCTGCCATCACCAGTGCGGATACCGCCATTACCACCAGTGGAATGTAATCTCCGTTAAAAGTAAACAACCCGTTCTCCGATACAAAACCGCCGAGATATCTTCCGATATAGGTGCTGACCAGTCCGATGAACATGGCGGTCATTGCCATATCCCCGAAGCCCGGTTTATCGGATTTTTTATCCGCCGTCAGCTTCTGCGTATATTTTTTATTCAGGAAAATAGATAAAGTCATGCCCCAGATAATACAGATACTCATAAGTAAAGCAATGGTAGAAAACGCCTGCGGCGTCATCTCCGCTGCTGACAAGGTGGTCATTCCCACCTGCTCCGCTGCCGCCTGCGCCACCTGGGTCTCATAATGCAGGGCCCCGATCACAGACAGTCGAAGCCACGGCCAGGGCGTTCCCAGGCTTCCCGACAGAGCAATGACTCCTAACAGAATTCCCACACTGGGCAGCAGGGAAAAGGTCGCGCTGGAGATGATGGTTCGCTTCATTTTCGTGGTATCCATACCGAGTGTCTGCCCGGCGCGGTATGCCCTCACCAGAAAAATCACACAGACTACCGCCACAAAAGCAATGATTCCTCCACAGATCAGGTACATCGGTACACTGTTTAACTGACTTAAGATTGACATGTCTCTTCCTCCTTCAGAATCTCTCTGATTTTATCTTCCTGTAAATGCTCTCCGATGACGATCAGCACCTCCTGTCCCACCGCGATGGGTTCTAACGTTCTACTGTCATGGGTTGCGTTTAATTCCATCCATTGTCCGTCCTTATTTTTCACAAACCCCTTAATACGGAATACTTCTC
>CAVGMD010000064.1:0-16180 GCA_963630275.1 Bacteroidaceae bacterium
ACGGTACGCACGGTGGTGTGAGAGGACGGCGGTTAGTCACCGTCTCCTACTCGATTAAATTAGTCAGACAACTTTTGCAAAATAATATAGGAAGCAGTTAGTCAACCCGTCTTTTTTGGATAAAATATTCAAAAATAAAGGACAAAATCACGAACAAAACAGAAAAAATCGTCAAAAAGTAGAACGTATTTGTAACAACTTGATAGGATAGATTTTGGGATTTATACTTAAACCATAAAAGCTGTGTGACAACTTGATGTAAGGAAGGAGAACAGAGATGGACTTACACAGTCAGAAAGTGAGAGCGCTTGCTCCGGAAAATGACCCTCTCAGAATGGGAATGGGATGGAACGCAGAAGATCTTGGAAAACCTCAGATTTTGGTAGAGAGTTCTTTTGGAGACAGCCACCCCGGAAGCGCACACCTGAATAAACTGGTGGATAAAGGAGTACAGGCCGTTAATGATCACGGTGGAAAAGCGGCAAGATATTTTGTAACAGATATTTGTGATGGTATAGCACAGGGACATGACGGAATAAATTTTTCACTGGCACATCGTGATATGATGACAAACATGATAGAAGTACATGGCAATGCCAGTGGCTTTGATGGTGGGATGTATATAGCCAGTTGTGATAAGTCAATGCCAGCGATGCTGATGGCGGTTGGAAGATTAAAGACGATGAGTTCCATCGTTGTAACAGGTGGTGTTATGGAGGCACATCATATCCCGCCTAAATATGTAGAAAAAGATCCTGCCTGTGCCATAAACGAGCTGTTAACATTAGAACAGATTGGAAAATTTGATGCACAGGAGAAACGTGGAGAAATACCGAAGGAGCAGTTGGACTATTATAAGCAGCATGCATGCCCAAGCTGTGGAGCATGTTCTTTCATGGGAACGGCATCTACAATGCAGATAATGGCTGAGACTTTGGGCTTGATGCTGCCGGGTACGGCATTGATGCCGGCGACAGCACCGGAATTGCAACAGGCGGCATATGATGCAGGAAAACAGCTTATGGAACTTATCAGGCAAGGAATCACTGCAGAAGATATTGTAACAAGGAAAAGCTTCGAGAATGCAATAATGGTACATGCGGCCATCAGCGGATCCACAAATGCAACCATGCATCTTCCTGCAATTGCACATGAATTCGGTTATACAATCGATGCGGAAACTTTTGACAGAATGCACAGAAATGCCCATTATTTACTGAATATTCGACCTTCCGGTGACTGGCCTGCACAGTATTTCTATTATGCGGGCGGTGTGCCTCGTGTTATGGAAGAGATTAAGGAAATGTTGCATCTGGATGTAATGACTGTGACGGGAAAAACGCTTGGTGACAACCTGGAAGAGTTAAAACAAAGCGGTTTCTATGAGCATTGCGAGGAATTATTACAGCAACATGCAAATCTGTTGGGAAGAAAGATCGAAAGAACGGAGATCATTCATGATTTTAACCATGCCAAAGGAGTGAATGGAAGTATTGCAATTTTACATGGAAATCTGGCACCGGAAGGATGCGTGATCAAACATACAGCGTGTCCTAAAGAAATGTTTGAAGCAACGCTTTTGGCGAGACCCTTTGACAGTGAGGAAGAATGTATTGATGCAGTTCTGAAAGGTGAAATTCATCCGGGAGAAGCAGTGTTTATTCGTTATGAGGGACCCCAAGGAAGTGGAATGCCTGAAATGTTTTATACCGGAGAGGCCATTTGTTCTGATCCGGAGCTGGCGTCCAGCATTGCGCTGATTACAGACGGACGTTTTTCAGGTGCTTCCAGAGGACCTGTAATAGGGCATGTCAGTCCGGAGGCTGCGACAGGTGGACCAATTGCGCTTGTGGAGGAAGGAGACCTTATTCACATCAGTATCGAACAAAGAAAAATAGAAATTGTTGGAATTCAGGGAGAGAAAAGAAGTGCAGAAGAAATCGAACATATTTTGAAAAAAAGAAAAGAAAATTGGAGACCAAAGCCTGCAAAATATACCAAAGGTATTATGAAACAATATACAGAACATGCGGTATCTCCTATGAAAGGTGCATACATGGAATAATAAAACAAAAGAAGGGAAGGTATTTTTATGGCATCAATTCAATTAAAAATTTATTCGGCAGCATTGAAGACAAGAACCAATGTTAATGTGTTTTTACCGTCATTGCTACCGGACCAAAACGGAGCAACCAAAAGGAAACATGATTTTACAACGTATTATGAAACACATAAAGACTTTCCGGTACTTTATCTGCTCCATGGAACTTTCGGGGATGAAGGAGACTGGCAGAGATTTACCAGAATTGAAGATTATGCCCGTAATCATAATCTGGCAGTGGTTATGCCATACGGCGAAAATTCATTTTACCGGAATACAGATGCCGGGAAAGACTATGAAACTTATATTACGCAGGAACTTCCACAAGTAATTCAGTGGATGTTTCCGGTATCGAAAAAGAGAGAAGACACTTTTATAGGTGGCTTATCCATGGGAGGAACCGGTGCAGTAAGATTAGGACTGGCGCACCCGGAAATTTATGGATATACAATTGGATTGTCGGCAGTAACGGATCCTATAGAAAATTGGATAGATAAAGAAGAGTTTACGGTATGGACGCATGCATTTGTAAACAGTGAACACGGACAGGGAAGTGCAGATGACTTGTATGATCTTGCAGATAAAGCTATGAAGAGTGAAAAAGTCAGAACAAAACTTTATCTGGCAGTGGGAACCGGAGATTTCCTCTACGAGGGGAATTGTAAGTATCATGAGTATCTGGAAAAGATAGGATATGAACATGTATTTTCTACAGGAGAAGGGATACATAATTTTGATTTTTGGGATCCGCAGATTCGTAAAGCAATTCATGAATGGCTGCCGTTGCAATCAGCAGGGCGTATAGCAGGATTATAATCGGGAGGAAAAAAGATGGATGCATATATTGTAATAGCCGTATTAATATTGATGATAGCAGCATTTGTGGCTAATAAATGGCCATTTGGTCTGATTACCATGACATGCTGTATTATTCTGGGAGTTGTGGGAGTATTGGATGTACCGACCGCATTTTCGGGATTCTGTAACCCTTTCGTAGTCATGTTAGCCGGTGCATTTGTAGTAACGAATGCTTTGGCCAGGACAAGTTTTATCAGCAGATTGCAGAAAAAACTCATGAAAATGCAGGATGGTAAATCCGGAATTAAATTGATGCTGATCTTTGTGGTCGCAATTATTGTTTTGGCAACGTTTATGCCGGGACCTGCATTACTTGCAATCATTATTATGATGGCACGTAATTTAAATGATGAAGGTGAAGTGAATGCAGCAAGAGTTATTCTGCCGGCAGCAGCATTGACAACTTTGTGGAACGGCAGAATTCCTTTTGGAATCGGTGCAGGTCAGTTTGCGATTTTAGACGGATTCCTGGAGTCGGCAGGAGAACAGTATAGTATTGGAATGTTTGACCCGATGCTTGCGGGCCTGGTTCCCGGTATTTTATTGGCAATATATACAATTTTCTGTTATAAGTTACTGCCTCATAAGAAACTGGATACGATTGTGGTAGAAACAAATGAGGGTACGAATAAAGAACAACCCAAAATGTCGAAACGCAATGAAATTATTACCTATGTTACTTTCGTAATTATGTTATTACTGATGATCTTTAATCAGTTTACAGGAAACCTTCTTTATATTGGACCTGCCGTATGCGCAGTATTTTTGGTGTTTGCAAAGGTTATTACCGTTGAGGATGTAAAAAAGGGAATTACAGTGGACCTGATTTTCATGCTGGCAGGTATCTTTACACTGACCAGTGCGCTCTCTTCCACAGGTGCCGGTGAGATTATAGGACATGCTATTATTTCCCTGTTCGGCGGAAATATGACCCAGTTTAGTCTTGTTGCCATTTTTAGTGGTATTGCGGTCGTAGTTACAAACTTTATGAGTAACAACGCAACAATGTATTCATTGATTCCTGTAGCAGTAACAACCGCATTGGCAGCTGGTTTAAATCCTGTTCCCGCAGTGCTTGCAATTGATGTGGCTGTAAAATGTGCCTGTGCACTTCCTTGCTCTTCCGGTGAGGCGGCTATGTGTTATGGAGCCAGCGGATATACTATTAAAGACACTTGGAAATTTACAATTCCGGCAAATATCCTTTTTTATGTAGGAACCTTAGCTGGAGTGTATCTTTTCTTCTAAGAAAAATGTAAATATTATTATGAAGGAATATTAAGGACAACCCCCTGCATAAAGATAGTTAGAATACTTTATGCAGGGGGATTTTTATGTCATATCGAAAACAGATCAGTTATCTGGAATTACAGGAAAACGGGCAGCGGATCGGAAACGCGGGATATGCGAGGCTGGAAAGTCTGGACAAAGAGGACATTCTGACGGTGCAGCTGAATGGTCAGGGCATCATGTCGGGCAAGGCGGTAACACTGTATCTGCAGAGGAACAGTGGCGAGCAGCCGCTTGGCGAAATGATGACAGATCGGGGAAAAGTTTCCTGCGAAATGCGGTTTCCCGGAAAAACGGATCGGGAGTCGATCTTGGGAATCCGGATCCCTCTGAGCGAAAGCCGGGAGATCGTGGGACGATTTGCGGGAGTGGTCGATACGAAAAAAGTGTCTGCGTCGGAGGCGGTAGGGGAGAAACAACGGGAGCGGACGCCGGAACAGACCGCCAAAACGGCAGAAACCATAGTGGCAAACGAAAAGACAGATAGTGGATTGAACATGAAGGACACCAAATGGGAGCAGCTAAGCAGCATTTACCCCCACATTCATCCCTTCCGGGATGCCAGAGAGTTTCTCTCCGTAGGACCGGAGGATTTCGTGGTGCTGCGGGAGCGCTGTTATCAGATGACCCATAACAGCTTTTTGCTGCATGGCTATTATAATTACCGACATTTGCTGTTGATGCGGAAGGAGAGCTCCGGTGAGATGAAATATTACATAGGAGTTCCGGGGAATTTTTATGAGAGGGAAAAACAGGTCGCCAGAATGTTCGGCTTTGAAAGCTTTGAAGGTGCCAGGGAACCGGCATGGGACGGGGATTTCGGATATTATCTGATCTCGGTGGAACTGTGAGAGGATCACAGTCCCCGTTCATCAAATTCCGGGATGAAACTTTCGCTGGCGGCAGATCCCTCCTGGCGAAATCCCCGTTCAATGCCGATCCGCTCTGCAAATCGCAGTACCCGGTCATATTCTTCCGGCGTCACGGTGCGATTCAATGCTTCGATGCCTGCTACCTGCGGCAGGGGTGTATACTGATTCATGATGCTGATATAGATGTGATCGCCGTAGGTCTCGTGGAGATAGCGCAGGATCTTTTTAGAATCCTTTGTCTGCCCCGGGAGCAGTAGATGGCGGACAATAACTCCCTGCTGCATTAATCCGGTATTCTCGTCGATGACAGGATCCCCTACCTGTCGGTACATTTCCGCAATGGCGGCACAAGCAATTTCAAAGTAATCCGGAGCATGAGAATAGGCAGCGGATAATTCTGCAGACAGATATTTCAGATCCGGGAGATAGATATCCACGAGCCCCTCTAAGTGCCGTAGTGCGTCCACGGATTCGTAACTTCCGGTATTGTATACAATAGGAAGATGCAGTCCCTGGCATTTTGCCTGCTCTAAGGCAATGACGATCTGCGGCAGAAAATGGGTGGGAGTTACCAGATTGATATTGTTTGCACCCTGCTCCTGCAGCTGTAAAAAAATCTCCACCAGATGCTCCGGGGTGATCACACGACCGGCTTTTCCCAGGGCAATATTATGATTCTGACAGAAGACACAACGCAGATTACAGCCGGAGAAAAAGACGGTTCCGGAGCCGGAAGTACCGGAGATACAGGGCTCTTCCCAGTAATGCAGGGAGGCTCTCGCAGCCATGAGCTCAGCGGTCTGCCCGCAGTATCCAGTCTGCCCGGCGAGGCGGTTAACATGGCAGGCGCGGGGACACAAGGTACAGTCGGACATGATTTCCCTGAACCATACGGTATTTTGGGAAAACGGATCGCCGGGAAAGCATGTTGTGCTGTTGGAATTTGAAAAATAGGATGACATATCGCCTGACACAATCTATAACCTCTTAACTGACTTATCCGGGAATTCATAGAACCTATCAAATATCAAAACCGCATACGCCGGACCACACAGCAGCTCCACCCAGTTTCCTCACGGCACATGGAAGGTTCTACTTAGTGCTGCTTTGTTCCCAACCTGACACGGTTCGTAGATTCCCATTGCGTAAGACCGAGTTTCATCACCACTGCATGGCAACCCGACATATACGGCTTTTTAAGTTTAGCGTGTTAATCTCTTTTTGTCAAGTCTCTTTGCCTTGATGGAAGCGTGGAACCGTGCTATTATGAAAACAAAAAACATCTGTTGTCGGAGAAAATCAATGAAGAACGATCGAAAAGGTATGACACTGCTGGGATGGATCATAGGAGCACTGTTACTGGTATATCTCGGGGTATTCTGCTATCTTAACTTATACAAATATGCACAACATGTGGACTCGGATATTGCTGCGGAGGCGCTGTTAGCGAGGGAGATCTGGACAGAGAAGGACATTGCTCCCGATGACTGGATCTCCAGCACGGAGCGTCGCATTATCGGCATGCCCACGGTGGCGTCCGTATTTTACGGCATGACAGGCAGCATGCAGACAGCTGTGGGGATCACCTGTATCTTGCTGGGAGCAGCGTTTCTTGGCACTTTTTACTGCTTTTTAAGAAAGCTGTCACTGGGCAGACCAGCGGCAATGACGGCGCTGCTTGTATTGTGCGCATTGCCGGCGAACGGATGGCGTAATGAAGGGCAGATGGTGCCGTTTGTGACGCTGTTACTGTTTTTGTTTGCTGAGTACTATGTCTTTCATGGGATTTTCTTATTTTTCAGTATTATGTTTTATCTGAAATTACGGGAAGAACGCAAACTTACAAAAAAGGGAATGCTTTCGTGGCCGGTTTTATTCGTAGCGGCTGTATTGTTAAATTGTGGAGGACAGCGCTGCCTGCAGGTAGTGATTCTGCCGTTAGTTGTAACAGAGGTGATAGCATTATTCCTGGAATCGGGACATCTGCGGGAGAAGCTTCCCGGCGGACGTTATCTGGCGACGGGATACATCGGAAGCCTGGTGCTTGCGTTTTTAATATCCTGTCTGTACGGCGGCAGAGGGGATTATGCAGTATATCTGCTGAATCCAAAAGAGGCGGTGGAGAAGCTGCTTATCACCGTACCGGCAGCGATTTTGGAGAATTTCGGTCTGGCGGGCAATGCGAAGGTAGGTAGTTTTGACTCCCTGATTCAGCTGCTTTTGTGGGCATTTCTGATTCTGGTGGGATATGGCATCTGGTATATTTTCCGTAAAAGATCCGATGTCTCCGACAGAGAGAAGCGGACCGTTGGAATCCTGCTTATTTCTGTGGGAGTCACAGCGTTTATTATCGGCATTACTTCCGCGGAAGCCGCGCACTATTACTTTTTCATGGCATGGTTTGCCGCTGCGGTGATCGTGGCGGTTCTGGTGGAGCATCTGACCGGAAAACAGCCCGTTTTTGCAGGAGTGATTTTAATTGCGGTGGCAGCTTTCTCCGTTTTGAATCTGAAATACACTTATTACGGAGCGGTAACGACCCGGGATAATCTGCAGGAATATCAGGAAGTGGCAGATTTCCTGACGGAAAATGATATTACATACGGCTATGCGGAATTCTGGGATGCGGAGAGGATCTGCCTGATCACGGACGGAAAAGTGACCATGGGACATTCTTATTCCATGGGGAATCTGGCAGGTTACTGGTGGCTTACCAGCACGAAATGGTATCCGCCCACACTTCCCAATGATATGCGGACCGCTTATGTGGTGCGGACGGGCATGCGGGAAGCTTTTGAACAGCAGTTTCCGGAGGGCGAAGTCCCCACGTTGGAATACGAAAATGAAAAACTGGCGGTATACATAGGCAATCGGAATTATGTGGATCTGTAGAAGGTAACCGCTTCGAAAAGGATGCAAAGAGATGAAAGGGAAAAGCGAACAAATATATCATCTGCTATTGGGAATACTCCTGGTCTGCGCACTTCCGGTCATGGCGCTGCTTGGTTACTGGGCATGCCGGTACTCTTATTACGGAACCGTGGACTACAGCATTCGGAATATTCTGGTCAAAGATACCGCATGGAAGCACATTCTGGTGTTTTTGCTGGCAGTGGCAGTGGTCTGGGGACTGGACAGAATGCTTGCGAGAACCAATCGGGTGCTGCAGGAGAAAATATGTCTGGGAGTGCTGATACTGACCGGCGTGGCAGCGCTTATTCTGGGAATTTTGTACATTTTGAAGAATCCCTATTTCCCGGAAGGGGATCAGATCGGCGTGGCTGCTTTCGCGGCATATGCCAGAGAGGGCAACTATGTCATGCTGCAGCCCGGCGGCTATGTGGGAATGTACCAGCAGCAGAAAGGGCTGGGAGCTCTGTATGAGATTCTGTTCACCTTTTTTGGCAACTTTAACTATACTTCGGCGAAGATCGCGCATGTGATCTGGTGGCTGCTTGCGATTCTGGCAGGCTACGGCTTCTTAAAACTGAACACAGACCGGGTGGTATTTCGGATCCTATATTGTGCGATGCTGCTGGGCTGCATGCCGTTTCTGCTCTATTTACCCTACATCTATGGAGACATCTTAAGTATCAGCTTCTGCATGATCCTGTTCTGGGCGGTCAGCGCCTATGAACACTATGAGCAGAAGAGGTATCTGGTACCGGCGGCGTTTGCGGCGGCCATGGCATTGCTTGCCCGGAAAAATACATGGATCGTCCTGATCGCTGTGGCAATCTATGCATTGCTTGTAAGTCTGAAGAAAAAGAAGTGGAAATTCCTGCTGACGGGAGTGGCTATATTACTGACTGCGGCGCTTTCGGTAAAAGCAGTGGATGTGATGTATGAATACCGTTCCGGATATCCCAGTGGGATTGGCATCCCCAGCATTTTATGGATCGCCATGGGAATGCAGGAGACGGACGGCATGGCGGGTGTCTATAACCGGTATCAGCAGTCCGTATTTGAAGACAATGATTTCAAACAGGAGCCTTCCGCACAGATCGGAAAAGAATATATCCGCGAAAGATTACAGGAATTTAAGGAAAATCCGTCGATGACGAAGGAATTTTTCAAAAATAAGCTGGAGGATCAGTGGCTGGAACCACTGTTTTCCAGTCTGAAAGCAACGCATTCCTTCCCGGAGGGAGAGGAACTGTCTCCTGTAATTTATAGTCTGTATTATGGAAACCTACACGAAACGGTATGGAAATACGCCAATTATTATCAGAGTATCGTATATCTGGCAGGGGTGTTTATCGTGATCGCGTCCTTTGGAGCATGGTACCGGAAAAAAGAGCTCCCGGCAGCGCTGTGGCTGCCGCTGATCTCTGTAATAGGTGGATTCCTGTTCAGTATTCTGTGGGAAGCACAGTGCAGATATGTTTTCCCCTATTATGTCTTCCTGATTCTGTATGCGCCCATGGGACTCTACCAGGCAGGCAGCATGATCGGAGGACTGTGGAATTTGCGCAGAAGCAATAAGACCGGAAATCAGACAGGTACGGCGGAAGAATTACGTGAGATCGCCTAAGGCTTTTCTTGCCGCTTTCTCCTGCCTGTTCCGGATGCGGAGCTCTTCAAAAAAGGTCTTCAGCATCTGGCTGCATTCTGTCTCCAAAATGCCCCGGGTAATCTTCACCTGATGGTTAAACTGGGGCATTTCCAGTATATTCAGGATCGAACCGGCGCATCCCGCCTTGGGATTCATACATCCCATGACGACTTCGGGGATTCTCGCCTGGACAATGGCACCGGCGCACATCTGGCAAGGCTCTAAAGTTACATAGAGCGTACATTCCTCCAACCGCCAGTCACCGATGACCTTGCTGGCTTTGTTGATCGCGGTGATCTCCGCATGCGCCAGTGTATTTTTATCGGTATTGCGGCGGTTATACCCCCGACCGATGATCTTACCCTCGTGTACGATGACACAGCCGATGGGGACTTCTCCCAAAGCGTAAGCTTTTTTTGCCTGCTTCAGGGCTTCTTTCATATATTTTTCTTCCACACTTTTGATGACTGCCATGGGATCTGTTACCTTTCTGTATCTATTTGTCCGGATATTTCCGACGTTGGAAAACCTTTTCCAAAAATTCACACTATATTTCGTAAATACTGTACATTGACGAATGCGTCATTAACTTATAGTATAGAGAATATATGAGCAATCGTCAAATAGAACAGGGTCGCACTTTGCTGCGGTAACGGAGAGAAACGGGTGCAGAGTGTTGCAGCCGGAATGGGGGATTTATGGTATCAATCAAAGAAGTGGCAAAACATGCCGGCGTGGCAATTTCAACAGTATCCAAGGTCTTGAACGGCTACCCGAATGTCAGTGAGGAGACGAAGAAAAAGGTACAGGACGCCATCAAGGAGCTGAATTATATTCCAAATTCCATTGCTGCGGCGCTTTCCTCCAAGCAGTTTGGAAGAATCGCCCTGGTGCTGGATCCCAACAGACAGACCCAGGCCATCGACCAGATCTTCATGCAGTATCTGGTGGGAGCGCTGGACAAGGCGAAGGAACTGAATGTGGAAGTCGTGACGATCTTCCCGTCCATGATTGCTGGGATGACCGCGGAGGAGATCACACGATCTTTTCTCTCACAGAGTATCTCCGGTGTGGTGATCTACGGCATGTCCAAGGAGGACAAGGTGCTGCAGAAGCTGATCCGGGAGAAACAGTTCGCCTGTGTGGTAGTGGATACGCCGATTGTCAATGTCAGGACCACATCCATCAGTATCGACCAGGAGCAGGCACAGTACGATGTGGCGAAAAAGACGGTGCTGGATGATAACTGCAAGCGGGTTCTCTATATCGCCGGCAGAAGAGACGGCTATGTTACGGATCAGAGATTGAAGGGCATGAAGCGTCTGGTGAAGGATCTGGATCTGACTATGATGGTGAGACAGGGAGATTTCAGTGAACTGACAGCGAGAAACGTGGCATTGAAATATGCGAAAAATAAGGACGTGGTAGTCTGTGCCTCCGACCTGATGGCAATCGGCGCTATGAACGCTCTGATCGATATGGACATTTTCCGTCCGGTGTGCGGTTTCGACGGCATCACCCTGATGGGATATGTCGGTAAGCAGATGAATACCATCAGACAGGATTTCTACAGCATCTCCAGCAGAGCCGTGGAAGAAGTACACCAGCTGATGAACGGCGGCGAGGGACATCAGGTAGTTATGCCCCACAGTATCGTGAAAATGTACTATAAGGACATTATCTGTTAAGCTATTTTGCACAAAAATCCGAGAAAATCAAAGAAAGGGTTGCGGAAAACGTTTTCCTATGCTATTCTGTGTATTGTAAGAGATAGACATACACAAAATCTCAGCATTGCAAGGGTATGGACAGCCGAAAAAGGCCGAAAAACCAACGGCGAAGCGGAAGAGAGGGTATGGACAGCCGAAAAAGGCCGAAAAACCCACGGCGAAGCGGAAGAGAGGGTATAGAGAGCCGAAAAAGGCAGAAAATACCCACGACGTAGCGGAAAAGAGGGTATGGACAGCCGAAAAAGGTAGAAATACCCAGAGCGCAGTTGAGACAAGGGTATGGATACCAAAAAGGAAGTATAGTACCCAGACAAAGAAAAAGAATATGAAAAAATGAGTGTGGCACGGTACATTCATTTTGGCAAAAATAAAACTACTGTGCAGAATGGAGTTTGAAATGAATTTAGAGCAGACTTTAAACGAGATCACCGGCAAATTGTATGGCAAGAATATCGGTGCCTGCACCGATGCACAGCTGTACACCGGAGTACTGCAGCTGACCAAAGAGAAGATGGCAGAGACTCCCGCAATCACCGGAGACAAGAAAGTATATTACATTTCCATGGAGTTCTTGATCGGTAAGCTGTTATCCAACAACCTGATCAACTTAGGAATCTATGAGGAACTGAGCGAGATCCTTAAGAAAAACGGCAAGAATCTGGCAGACATTGAAGAGGCAGAGCCGGAACCTTCTCTTGGTAACGGCGGTCTTGGAAGACTGGCAGCATGTTTCCTGGATTCCATCGCTACTCTGGGACTGCCCGGAGACGGCATCGGCCTGAACTATCACTTCGGTCTGTTCAAGCAGGTATTCAAGGATCATCTGCAGAATGCGGAGAAGAACGACTGGATTCAGAAGGACTCCTGGCTGAACAACACCGGAACCAAGTTTGAAGTAGCTTTCGGTGACCGCAAGGTGACTTCCGTATTGTATGATATTGATGTGGTAGGTTATGAGAACGGACTGAACAAGTTACATTTATTTGATATCGAGACCGTAGATGAGAGCCTGGTAAAGAAAGGCATCACCTTCGACAAGGAAGCTATCGAGAAGAACCTGACCCTGTTCCTGTATCCCGATGATTCCGATGAAGCAGGTAATCTGTTACGTATCTACCAGGAGTACTTCATGGTATGCAATGGTGCCCAGCTGATCCTGAAGGAAGTAAAGGAAAAAGGTTACGATCTGCATACTCTGCCTGAGCATGTGGCAATCCAGATCAACGATACCCATCCCACCATGGTTATCCCTGAACTGATCCGTATCCTCACCACAGAGGAAGGCTTCACCATGGACGAAGCTATTGATGTGGTAAGCCGTACCTGTGCTTATACCAACCACACTATCCTGGCAGAAGCTTTGGAGAAGTGGCCTCTGGCTTATATTGAAGAAGTAGTGCCCCAGCTGGTTCCCATCATCAAGGAGCTGAGCGACCGCGTGGCTAAAAAATACAAGGATGAAAAGGTACAGATCATCGACAAGGATAAGAGAGTGCATATGGCACATATCGATATCCACTATGGCTACAGTGTCAACGGTGTGGCAGCAATTCATACCGAGATTCTGAAGCAGAGCGAACTGAACCATTTTTACAAGATTTACCCTGAGAAATTCAACAACAAGACCAACGGTATCACCTTCCGCAGATGGCTGCTGTCCTGCAACCATGAACTGGCTGCATTCCTGACCCAGACTATCGGCGATGGTTATAAGAAGGATGCCGATGAATTGCAGAAGCTGTTAGAGCACAAGGATGACCAGGCAGTTCTGGATACTATCTATGATATCAAGAAGACCAAGAAGACCGAGCTGGTATCTTATGTCAAGGAGAAGGAAGGCGTGGAGCTGAACCCCGATTCCATCTTCGACATTCAGGTAAAGCGCCTGCATGAGTATAAGCGTCAGCAGATGAATGCTCTGTATATCATTCACAAATATCTGGAGATCAAGGGCGGTAAGAAGCCTTCTACACCGCTGACATTCATCTTCGGTGCCAAGGCTGCACCTGCGTATGTGATCGCACAGGATATCATTCATCTCCTGCTGGTAATGTCCGACATTATCAATAACGATCCCGAAGTCAGCCCTTACATGAAGCTTGTTATGGTAGAGAACTACAACGTAAGCTATGCCGAGAAGCTGATTCCTGCCTGCGACATCTCCGAGCAGATTTCTCTGGCTTCCAAGGAGGCATCCGGAACCGGTAATATGAAGTTCATGTTAAACGGTGCGGTAACTCTGGGAACCAGTGACGGTGCAAACGTGGAGATCCATGAGCTGGTAGGTGATGACAATATCTACATTTTCGGTCAGGACAGCGACACTGTTATCAAGCACTACGAGAAGGCAGACTATGTCTCTAAGGACTACTACAAGAAGAGCCCTGTGATCAAAGAGGCAGTGGACTTCATCGTCAGCAAGGAAGTGCTCAAAGTCGGCAAAAAGGAGAATCTGGAGCGCCTGTACAATGAGCTGCTGAACAAAGACTGGTTCATGACCCTGCTTGACTTAGAAGACTACATCAAGGTAAAGGATCAGGCATTCGCTGATTACGAGGATCAGCAGAAGTGGAAGAAGATGATGCTGGTAAACATCGCCAAGGCAGGATTCTTCTCCTCCGACAGAACCATCGCAGAGTACAACAGAGATATCTGGAAATTAAAATAATAGACGCGCAGCCCCGGTGTGAATGCACCGGGGCTTTTTCACTAACTTTCCATTTTCGTTGCAACATGCACCGCTGCGTCTTCCCCAACTTCGTTATAAGCAGCTTGATAATAGTGGAAGGTATCCTTCATAAGCCCACGATGCAGCATAGATTCAAATTTGCGGGACACAAGGGTGACATCCGGGACTTCCCGGGGGATGCACTGCTGGGCGGCGATGATCTCCGAGTAGTCATGAAATTCTGTCTCAGGTCCTGCCAGATAAGGATTAAAATACCCAATCTGAATCAGAAAGCAATGTTCGATTCCCTCTGCTCTCAGCGCGGTCCAGAATTCAGAAAAATGTCTGATATATTCTTCCCCACTCATGCTGTGATCCCCATCCGTTTCGCCCTGACACCATAAGAGATACCTGGAACGAACAGTAATTCCCTGACCGGCGGTATAAGCAAGACATTTCTGATAGCGTTCATAGAGATCCTGAAAATAAGGGCTTCCCGGCAGCCATTCCAGGATGGAAGATCCGCCTTTTGCGGCAGAGATCCCCAGTACAGGAATATGAGTTTGAGAATAATACGTGTTAACAAAGCTGCTCACCAGGGAACCGGTCTTCATACCTGGCTCATAAATTCCCTGCGGATTGTTTTCCATAACACCAAACGGTTCCACCACAGGATACAATTTGTCCGGATCGGAAATGGCACGGAATTCCACGCCTGCCTCCGGGGAGACTGCCGGAGCGGTTTGGGGAAATCGCGTGCTGGTAATGCCTCGCCCTGCCATATTGGATTGACCGGCAAACAGAAATAAATCATAAGAAGTATTCATAAATAGATTCCCTTCTACTACAATATATTTATGGTTAATATCCCTTACAGCCAGTAAGGAATTACCCATCTTGTTGCTTAAGCTGTATAATGATGGAGCAATTGGTATATCGGATCCTTTCTTGGACTTCGCGTCCGTTAATTAGACTGATAACCAGCTCCTCATTCGCAGCGTTCGTTTTATGCAGGTTGAATCGCCATAGGTGCATTCGTGTCACACCACAGTAGATTGAATAGGCAATGAGTAAAACTGGTATTTATCCATTGCAATAATCTTAAGGAGTGACAATTTATGAACGCAGTAGGTATCGATGTTTCAAAAGGTAAGAGTATGGTTGCTATTATGCGACCTTTCGGTGAAATTGTTTCCACACCCTTTGAAATCAAGCACACAACCAGTGACATCAATTCACTTGTAGAACTCATCAACTCTGTTGAAGGTGAGTCCAGAATCGTGATGGAGCACACAGGACGTTATTATGAAGTCCTCGCCCATCAGCTTTCAGAGGCAAATCTTTTCGTCAGTGCCATTAACCCAAAACTTATCAAAGACTTTGATAATGATTCTCTTCGTAAAGTCAAATCTGATAAAGCAGATGCTGTTAAGATTGCCCGATATGCTCTTGACAAGTGGCAGAATCTTAAACAGTATAGTGTTATGGATGAATTACGCAATCAGCTTAAAACCATGAACCGTCAGTTCGGCTTTTACATGAAGCACAAGACGGCTATGAAGAATAATCTTATCGGCATCCTTGACCAAACCTATCCTGGTGTTAATACTTACTTTGACAGTCCTGCACGCAGTGACGGCAGCCAGAAATGGGTTGATTTTGCATCTACATACTGGCATGTGGACTGTGTCCGCAATATGTCCCTGAATGCCTTTATCGCCCATTATCAAAACTGGTGCAAACGTAAGAAGTACAACTTCAGCCAATCCAAAGCTGAGGAAATCTATGGAAAAGCAAAGGAACTTGTTCCTGTACTTCCTAAGGATGACATTACAAAGCTTATCATCAAGCAAGCAGTTGACCAGCTTAATAGTGCTTCTGCAACCGTTGAATCACTTCGCACACTTATGAATGAAACTGCATCCAAACTCCCTGAATATCCTGTCGTTATGGCAATGAAAGGGGTTGGAACTTCACTTGGTCCTCAGTTGATGGCTGAGATTGGAGATGTTTCACGCTTCACCCACAAAGGTGCTATTACCGCATTTGCAGGTGTAGACCCTGGCGTAAATGAATCTGGAAGTTATGAACAAAAAAGTGTTCCAA
>CAVGMD010000065.1:0-15895 GCA_963630275.1 Bacteroidaceae bacterium
CATCCAAGAGCGAAAGTGAAGCCGCAAGTACCTCCAAGAGTGAAAGCGAAGCAGCAAGCACTTCCAAGAGTGAAAGCGAAGCAGCAAGTACCTCTAAGAGTGAAAGTGAAGCCGCTAGCGCATCCAAGAGCGAAAGTGAAGCCGCAAGTACCTCCAAGAGTGAAAGCGAAGCAGCCAGCGCATCCAAGAGCGAAAGTGAAGCCGCAAGTACCTCTAAGAGTGAGAGTGAAGCTGCAAGTACTTCCAAGAGCGAAAGCGAAGCCGCAAGTACCTCCAAGAGTGAAAGCGAAGCAGCAAGTACCTCTAAGAGCGAAAGTGAAGTAGCAAGCACTTCCAAGAGTGAAAGCGAAGCAACCAGCGCATCCAAGAGTGACAGTGAAGCCGCAAGCACCTCCAAGAGCGAAAGTGAAGCCGCTAGCACTTCCAAGAGTGAAAGCGAAGCCGCAAGCACTTCCAAGAGTGAAAGCGAAGCAGCCAGCGCATCCAAGAGTGAAAGCGAAGCCGCAAGCACTTCCAAGAGTGAAAGTGAAGCAGCCAGCGCATCCAAGAGCGAGAGTGAAGCTGCAAGTACCTCTAAGAGTGAGAGTGAAGCAGCCAGCGCATCCAAGAGCGAAAGTGAAGCTGCAAGTACCTCCAAGAGTGAAAGTGAAGTAGCAAGTACCTCTAAGAGTGAAAGTGAAGCCGCTAGCACTTCCAAGAGTGAAAGCGAAGCCGCAAGCACTTCCAAGAGTGAAAGCGAAGCAGCCAGCGCATCCAAGAGTGAAAGCGAAGCCGCAAGCACTTCCAAGAGTGAAAGTGAAGCAGCAAGTACTTCCAAGAGTGAAAGCGAAGCTGCAAGTACCTCCAAGAGTGAAAGTGAAGTAGCAAGCACTTCCAAGAGTGAAAGCGAAGCAGCCAGCGCATCCAAGAGTGAAAGTGAAGCCGCAAGTACCTCCAAGAGTGAAAGTGAAGCAGCAAGTACCTCTAAGAGTGAAAGTGAAGCAGCCAGCACCTCTACCAGCGAGAGCGACAGCGCAAGCACCTCCACAAGTGCATCTACGAGCGCAAGCTTAAGCACATCTACCAGTGAGAGCACCAGCGCAAGTACTTCTGCAAGTACCGCAGCAAGCACCACTCCTATCGGTGGTGACGGAGGAGATGGCGGAGACGGTGGAGATGCAGGTACCGATACTCCTGCAGGAGATACCGCACCTGTTGCGGGCGTAGTAACTCCCGCAGCAGCTCCTGCACCGGCAGCAACTGTGGCAACCCTGACACAGATCCCGGACGAACAGACACCGTTAGCACCCGCAGCACCTGAGAATCAGAATGCTGATGCAGCACAGGGAACTGCTACCGAGATTCAGGATGAGGAAGTACCTCTGGCAGTAATGAATGACGATACCAACAATGATGTCGTAGAGATTGCGGATGAGGAAAGCCCTCTGTCAGCCGGATTTGATAAAAACGGCAAGCGCCATTGGTGGTGGTGGATCCTTGTAGTGATTGCAGCAATTACCGGTAAGACTGCTTATGACAAGAAAAATAAGAAGGGCATCTTTGCTGAGAAGGCTGTGGCAGGCGCGAACGAGGATTCCGAGAATACGGAAAAATAAGCCGTAGACAAAATTTAAAAAATGATGTTTACTAGTATTAGTGACCACTCCCATGTGGCGGGTGGTCACTAATTTCATATCCGGATATTTGGAGGATAAGTTGGCTAAGAAAATAAACGTCAAAAGTCACGTAATAAGATATAAATTTTTATATACAGTTCTGATTCTGTTGGTTTATCTGGTGGGAAGATCCCTTCCTCTGTACGGCATTGATGTTACAGCATATCTGGATCGGGCTCCGGATGCACAGGATCTGCTGCTACAGACGGTCACCGGTGACCTGTATCGCTGCTCCCTTTTTTCCCTGGGAATTGCCCCTTATATGATGGCAACATTGATTGTGCAGATGATATCAGCCATGAGAAGTTCCGATGTCAGAGAGAAATCTTCTCCCGGAAGACTAAACCGTATCTCCCTGGGGATCACCCTGCTGTTTGCAGTGGGACAGGCTCTGCTGCAGTCCGGATCTCTTATTTTTAGAGAGGAAATCGACAGCATCCTATGGAGCCGTACGATGGCGTCCTTGGAGATGGTCTGTGGAGCCATGTTGATTCTGTGGCTTTCGGATCGCAACAGACAGTATGGTATCGGTGGACAGACAGCACTGATTTTCGTGAATATGGTGGATAACGTAAGGACTGTAATTGCAGATCAGAAATGGGACGATCTAAAGCTTCCGCTGATTCTCTCTGTCATTGCATTGATTCTTCTGACAATCATGGAAAATGCAGAGGTACAGATCGCCGTACAGCGTATTTCCATTCATAATATCTATGCGGATAAGAATTATTTTGCCATCAAATTAAACCCCATAGGCATTATGCCCGTGATGTTTTCCACTGCCTTTTATATGGTGCCGCAGCTGGTCCTTCAGGGACTTCATGCTATTTTCCCGGAGCAGACGCGTTTTACCGAATGGCAGGAACAGCTGGCACTGACCAGACCGGCGGGAATTTTGCTGTATCTGTTGATTCTGTTCGGACTCAGCATCTTTTTTGCCATGGTGTTTATTCATCCCGGGGATATTACGGAACAATTCTTAAAAAGCGGAGATAGTCTGCTGAATATTCATGCAGGAAAAGATACGAAAAGATATCTTACGAAGGAAGTGCTGAAAATCAGTATTTTCAGTGCAGCGATGATGAGTGTGTGCCTGGGAGTGCCACTGTGGATGCAGTATCTGGGAGTGATAGAGAACAGCAGCCTGGCAATGTTGCCGTCCTCTGTGATGATGTTGACGGGCATTTGGTGTAATTTGTACCGGGAAGTGCAGGCACTGCGGGATTATGATTCCTACAGACCCTTTATCTAGGAGGCTATAGAATGCTTTATTTTATACCGGCGTGGTATCAGGGCAGCCAATGGAGAGAAAATGAACAGAGCTGGTACACCAGACGTATGCATACGGAGTTTGACGATACCGTGAAACAGATTCAGCTGTTTCACCGAAGCAAGGTACATCCCTATCGCATTCTTTTGCTGAGCCATGCACCGAATTTCCGGCACTTTCTGCACAGGCAGGGGGTATACCATGCACCGTACTGGTCCTGCTTCGATGCCATTCAGGGGATTCAGAGGACGAAAGCCATGGTACTGTCTTTTCATAATCTGAAGTGGCCGGAAGGAATTGAATTTATATACAGCAATTTTGTGCTGATGGCAATGTTAAAAGGGCAATTATATGCACAGGTGGAATTCGGGGAAGACGGCAATCTGATTCGTATTGCTCTTTATCAAAACGGTGTGTTATACCGGAAAAACATATATGATGACCGCGGCTTTGTCTCAGTAACGATACGATATGAAGACGGACAGGAAGTATGGCAGGACTATCTCGGCGAGGACGGCATCTGGAGAATCCGCGTCTATGCCGCAGACGGTCACGCGGAGGTCAATGCCAAAAGCCCTGAGTATTTCCTACATTGCGGTTCCGGGGAAAAATGGCAGCGTTATGCAAGAGAACGCTATGATTCCCTGCAGGAACTTTTAGAAGAAGTATTACAGGCATATCTGGAAATGACAGAGCCGGATGCCATGTTCTGTATGGCAATGTATGAATTACACACATCGATGCTGGAAGAAGCACTGCGGGATCGTACAAAAATTCTCTCTTTTTATGAGAACCGTTTTCCAGAAGAAAGGCTGTCGGAGATTACGGAGTTGCTGCAGGCTGCGGACTATATCGTGGTGGATTCGGAAGAGAATCTGCTCAGGGTATTGGGAAGTACACAACAGCTGCTTACGAAGATTCGGGAAATCTCTCCGTATGATTCCCGGGTGGATAATGGCATCAGTACCCAACTGAATGTTCAGAAAATCCTGGTGCCGGTAGACGGGATCGAGGATGAGATGTTGGAGCAGCTGACATTACAGCTGGGAAAATATCTGCTGGAAAATGAAAATGCCAGAGTACACTGGTTTACCAGACAGGCGGACTATGACATGGAATCAAGACTGCTGGAGCATACCGGGAAAGTGCTGAGACGGGCAGGACTTCCGGAAGGCTGGGCCGCGAAAGTTGGCAGTTCTGTCATGGCGGAAAATGATCTGGAAGAAGAAAAGCCGGTTCCGGTAAAATTCTATGTGGAACAATGTGTGGATGAACTTTCCGTCAGCAAATGTATCAGGGAACAGAGAATTCTGGTGGATCTGCGCTGGGAGCGTGAAATCTATCTGCAGATTGCAGCGGTCAGCGTGGGAATCCCGCAGATCGTGAGAAAACAGACAAAGTATGTGGAACATGGGAAAAACGGATTCCTCCTGCAGAGTATGTCGGAACTAGACAGATGCCTTGCGTATTATCTGGATGGAATGAAACATTGGAATGAGGCACATATTTATTCCAGAGAACTGGGAGAGCAGAACAGTACGAAAGTGCTGATAGAAGAATGGAAAGAGGTTATAGAACAGATTGGATGAAATAAGGATTCTACAACTGGGACCGGAAAATTTCAAAAATAGCTGTCAGATCCCGGCAGGAACGAACTTCACTTATGAGAAAATCGATACTTCTGCAAAAGCGAAAATGTATGATCTGGTATTCCTGACAAGATCTCCATATACGGAAGAACTGCCCATACTGTATCGTCTTACGCGAACCTATACCCTTTTTGCTATAGAAGGTACAAAGCTGACAGAGGAGGCGGAGGAATATTTCCTGTGCAGAAAGGGGAGGTACCTTCCCAAAGAGCAGCTTCCGGCTTTTTTTGCCACGGAAGTGCGTAACTTTTTTCCAAAACCATACGGAGAAAAATTCAGTCTCTCACAATTTTCCGTTTCACAGGAATTTCAGGGACAGATCAGCTGGAGCGGGAATTATAAGGTGTCAATGACGGGAGATTTCGGTACCGAAATGCACCAGATCGCTTACTGGAGAAACATGATCCCGGTATTTTCCGGGCAGGCAATTGATCTGTGGCTGGAATATAAGAAGAGTCCCGGTGTACAGATCTCCATGAAAATCACACAGTTCCTGGCAGGCAGTCTGGCAGAGATCCAGCAGACCTGGGAATTCTCAGAAGAGGATATGGGGAACATTGTGACCATAGACAACCAGAAGCAGGATGGTCCAATCTTCGTTTCGCTGCAGGCTGCCGGAACCGGTACACTGGAGGTCATCGGACTTCATGACCGTTATTCCCGCAGAGGCTGGGGGAATTTCCTGCCGGGGGGAGAACGTGAGGTCACTTCCGACCGTGAAGAAGTATTTTTCTATTTTGATCCGGGCGACCGGAAGCCTCCGTTAAATGTGTATTTTTCCGGATATAAGACTATGGAAGGGTTTGAAGGATATTACCTGATGAGAAAGCTGGGAAGCCCTTTCTTACTGATCTCGGAATCCCGCCTGGAGGGCGGCAGCTTCTATATGGGCTCTGCGGAGTATGAAAAAATGATCGTAGACGGACTGCAAAAATACCGGGAAGAACTGGGATTTTCCGAAGATCAGGTGATTCTGTCGGGACTGTCCATGGGAACCTTCGGAGCCATGTATTATGGCTGTGATGTACATCCCCATACGGTTCTGCTGGGGAAACCGTTGGCAAGTATCGGAGATGTGGCTGCCAACGAACGGCTGAACCGCCCGGGAGGATTCCCCACATCCCTGGATGTCCTGAAATATTTATATCAGGGAATGGATCCGGAAAATATTGAGGCGCTGAATCTGCGGTTCTGGGATAAATTCGATCAGGCGGACTGGAGCAGATCGAGATTCGTAGCTTCCTATATGATAGAGGATGATTACGACCGGACGGCCTACGGAATGTTATTGGCACATTTGAAATCCAGCGGCGTGCAGGTCTACGGAAAGGGAATCCACGGAAGGCATAATGACGATACCAATGCCATCGTGCGTTGGTTCGTAAAACAGTATGAGAAAATACTGGCAGAGGATTTTGACAGGAGAAGAGTGGAAGAATGACGGGAGAACGATGGAGAGTATATTGGAATGAATATGCTGCGAATACCTATTTGTATGGGTCTGAAATCTTCTATCATGATAAAAAGAATATCGAATTCAGAAACATTCTTATGCCACCCGGGACGATCATCAAGGAATGGTATTCCCGGACGAATTATCAGATGCAGAGGATAGAACCTTCCTTGCCGATGATCGATGGGGAAGGAACCTATCAGATCGAGGTGAATCTGGATTGCCCGCCGGGGGAAAGCTGGCTGATGCGTCTGGTATTTTATGATAAATATGAAGAAGAGGCGGGAATGGTCACCTTGCGGGAGCCGGTGACAGTATTCCGGTGCCCGTTAAAGACATACAGCTACCGTTTGCAATTGATCAACGGTGGAATGACGGAGTTTTGTTTTCATTACGTGGAGATTCGGGAAATAACAGATGAGACAGACAGGGAGACTACGAAAACTGAATAAGATCCTGGAGCAGGTGAAGTCATATCGGGAAGAGACAGTAGCCCTGACGGATCCGGAACTGTCACAGAAGACCATAGAGTTCCGCACGCGCCTGGCTGCGGGAGAGGATCTGGATGATCTGCTTCCGGAAGCCTATGCTGTAGTCTGTGAGGCGGACAGAAGGATCCTGGGGAAATTCCCGTATGATGTTCAGATCCTGGGAGGGATTGCACTGCATCAGGGATACCTGGCGGAGATGAATACCGGCGAGGGCAAGACGCTGGTGGCTACGATGCCGCTTTATCTGAATGCGCTGACAGGAAAAAGCACGATACTGGTGACCACCAACGAATATCTGGCACTGCGCGATGCGGAGGAAATGGGACAGGTATATCGTTTCTTGGGACTGACTGTGGCAGCAGGAGTGCGGGAGAGAGCCGAGGAGCGGATCACCAACGAAGAGAAAAAAGAGATCTATGCCGCGGATATTGTATATACAACGCACAGTACGTTAGGGTTCGACTATCTGTTCAATAATCTGGTGACATCGGCGGAAGACCGTTTTATGCGGGAATTCTATTATGTCATTATTGATGAGGCGGATTCGGTACTTTTGGACAGTGCGCAGACACCGCTTGTCATCTCCGGTTCTCCGAGAGTGCAGTCCAATCTGTATGAAATGGCAGATTTTTTTGTGAGGACATTAAAAGAAGGACAGGATTACGAAAAAGAAGAGAAAAAGGTATGGCTGACGGAGCAGGGAATTGCCTATGCGGAGCGGTATTTTCGCATTGATAATTTCTATGGAAAAGAATATTTTGAGATCAACCGTCATGTGACGCTGGCACTGCGTGCCCATGCTCTGTTTGAGATGGAGAAGGAATACATGGTCTCTGAGGGGGGCGAGATCCGGCTGTTAGACGGAGGTTCCGGGCGGATGATGCCGGGTGTAAAACTCCGCGGAGGACAGCACCAGGCACTGGAGGTTAAGGAACATCTGAAATTATCGCAGGAGAATCGTTCCGTGGCGTCCATTACCTATCAGAACCTGTTTTTATTATTCCCGAAAATGGCTGGAATGAGCGGCACCATCTCGGATGCATCCCGGGAACTGATGGAGGTCTATGGGGTGAGAGTACTGGTAATTCCTCCGAACTGTCCGGTGCAGAGAAAGGATCAGAAAGATCTGTTTTTCAGTGATGCGGACAGTCAGTTCCGGGCGGCAATTACGACGGCGGCGATCCGCCATGAGACGGGGCAGCCGGTATTGATCGTAGTCAGTACCATCGGAGAGACGGAACTGGTATCGAAGCTTCTGACAGACCGGAGAATTCCGCATAATGTATTAAATGCGAACAATGCTTTCTGGGAGGCTGCAATGATCCGGGAGGCAGGACAGAAAAATGCAGTTACGGTAGCCACTGCCATGGCAGGCAGAGGAACGGACATCCGTTTAGGAGAAGGTGTACGGGAACTGGGCGGTCTGGCGGTCATAGGCATCGGAAGAATGCATAATATTCGTCAGGAGAGACAGGCAAGGGGACGTGCCGGAAGACAGGGTGACCCCGGCAGCAGCTGTTTCTTCGTATCTTTGGAGGACGAGGTAGTAGCTGCTTTTGGACCCTCTGATATGGGAAAATATCGGAAACGACACCTCAATATGGGGAGAAGCGGGATTCGCAGACTGGTGAATAATGCGCAGAGCCTTGGAGAAGAAAAGGCAGTTTTATCCAGAAAACAGGCTCTGTATTACGATGAAGTCATGCAAAAACAGAGACAACTGATCTATGCCATGCGGGATGAGCTTTTAGATGGCGGCGGCATCAGCATGGAACGCTTTGAAAAAATAGCGATTCGCAATATTGATGCTTTTCTGGCTGAAAATGGGAAAAAAGGAGCTGTGGACAGACAGACGATGAGTCGGTATCTGTTGGATCATATATCCTACCAAATGGAAGAAATTCCACAGGAGATATTGAACAGACGGGGGACGAAAGAGTATCTTCTGGAGCGTATTCGGGAAAGTCTTTCCGCACAGGAGAAACGGATGGGAGATCCGCAGACCATGCTGGATTTCATGCGGGTGGCGACTCTGGCAGCCATTGATGATGCCTGGGTAGAAGAAGTGGATTATCTGCAGCAGCTGCAGGCAGCGGTAATCGGCAGGGCTTCCGCACAGAGAAATCCGGTATATGAATATCGCAGAGATGCACTGGAATCTTTCAGAAGGATGGAGGATACAGTGCGTAAGAATATCATGAGAAATATTCTGCTCAGTGATGTGGAGCACACACAGGAAGGGGAAATGCGCATCTTGTTCCCTTAGGACAGGATCCGCAGTGAAAAGGAGAAGAGATTATGATCTACAATTTTAACTTAGGGATCGGATGGGCGAGCAGCGGTGTGGAATACGCACAGAGCTATCGCGCTAACCTGCTGCGGAGAGCCGGGATTCCCGCCAAATTTGTCTTTACCGATATGTTCCCGAGGGAGAATATCGAGCACATGACAAAAAACATTGGATTCTTAGATGAGGAGATCCTATGGCTCTATACCTCTTTTACAGACACGAAGATCGCGCCGGTCAGCTATACGCTCACGCAGCTGGCAGAAACGATAGATCGCGCCGATTACACATTCAGTCGCGAAGGGAAGATTTGTAAATACGTTTTCCCGGGAAAAGGGAATTTCTATACGGTATATATGGTGGACGAAACATCGGATCTTGTGCACCGCGTGGAGATCGTGTCAAACGGCTGCCTGATCCGGAAGGATTATTTTACCTATTGCAGAATCTATTCGGAATATTATGCGCCGTTAGACGGTCAGGCACATTTGTACCAGCGCAGATTTTTCAACGAAGACGGTTCTGTTGCCTATGAAGAGATTAATGACAACGATGTGGTGATGTATCAGTTCCCGGACAGACTGTTGTGTTCCAAGGAAGAATTTGTGGGATACATGGTGCAGAGACTGCATCTTACGAAGGATGACGTGGTGATCATCGACCGTACTACCGGAGTGGGACAGGCGATTTTACAGAATGTGGGTCCGGCGCGGGTAGGCATTGTGATCCATGCGGATCATTTCAGCGAGAACAGCACGGATGAGGAGACGATTCTGTGGAACAACTATTATGAGTATGCGTTTTCCCAGAGAGAACATATTGATTTCTATATCACAGCGACGGAGGATCAGAACCGCCTGGTCAGAGAACAGTTCCGGAAGTATGCGGGAGCAGAGGTCAATGTGGTGACCATTCCCGTAGGTAGCCTGGATGAATTGAAATATCCTGAAGGAGAGAGAAGACCTCATTCCCTGATCACCGCATCCCGCCTGGCAACAGAAAAGCACGTAGACTGGCTGATCAGCGCTGTGGCGAAGGCACATGATCAGATTCCGGATGTGACATTGGATATCTACGGAAAAGGCGGCGAGGAGGAGAATCTGAAGACCCGGATCGCAAAGCATGACTGTGGCAGTTATGTGCGCCTCATGGGCCAGCAGAACCTGACAGATGTTTATAAGGATTACGAAGCATATCTGGCGGGTTCCACCAGTGAAGGATTCGGACTGACCCTGATGGAAGCCATTGGTTCCGGATTGCCGATCATCGGATTCGATGTGCGATACGGTAATCAGAACTTTATCGACGAAGGACAAAACGGTTATAAGATCAAACTTACGGATGACATGGAAGAAAAGGAAAAAGTGGAGCAGCTGGCAGACCGCATTGTGAGACTGTTTACGGAAGCGGACCTTGAGCGTTTCCATGCCCATTCCTATGAAAAAGCCGAAGAATATCTGACGGAGGAGGTCGTAGAGCGATGGAAAAAACTGCTTGGGAACAAAATGTAATACTGTTGCTGGACAATTTCGGGCAGGAAAGCCGTAAGCTTTATGATTCTTTCCGGGGAATCGGAGCGGACTGTCCGGTGGCGGTCATCGAAGACGATGGCTTTTTGCCGGGAGATGTGATCTCGGTGTATGGCGCATTTCTGGGAGATTTTAAACATATGCCGGGCGGACTGGGGAGGTCCAGATATTTTAATGAGATCAAGGTGCCTCCGTACTGGGAGATCAGCGGCAGCAACAGCAACGGCAAGGTGAATGATCTGTATCGGGAGCGGGGCAGAATATTCTATGCGGAGCCTGCGCATAAGCGCCGCGTCAAAGTAGTGGACTGGTATGATGAGAAGGGAACGGTTCGTTCCAGTGACCATTACAACCGCTATGGAGCGTTGTATGCCCGGACGATTTTTAATGCCAAAGGGCAGAAAGTGAATAAGAGCTACTTTGATGCCGACGGAAGAGAAGTCATCGTCGAGAACTTTGTGACCCGTGATATTATTCTGAATGAAGACGGAAAGGTGAAAATCTTTCAAAATAAAACGGAGTTTGTAATACACTTTTTGGAAAAGGCAGGTTTCCTCGGAAGAAGAGTATTTTTCAACTCCCTGTCAATTCCTTTTTTCGTGTCGGAGCGGCTGGAGAGAACTTCCGAGAAGGGAGATATTCTGTTCTGGCAGGAGCCTGTTTATGATGAGATCCCCGGCAATATGCAGATCATCTTAAGGGGAGAAAGTACAAGATGCGGACGTATCCTGGTGCAAAAGAAGGCTTCTTATGAAAAACTGCTGGAGCTTGGAGCAGATTCCGGAGTGGTACATCAGCTGGGATATGTATATCCCTTCGTAAGAGAGAACCGACACGGAAAAGATGTGCTGATCTGTACGAATTCAGAGAATGTGGCACATTGCCGGGAGATCGTGACAGCGTTGCCCGGACTGCATTTCCATATTGCGGCGATCACAGAGATGTCCGCAAAGCTTCTCTCCGTGGGAGCCTGCGATAATGTGACGATGTACCCGGGAGTAAAAATGAAGGTGTTGGACAAGTTGTTTGACAAGTGCGATTTTTACCTGGACATTAATCATGAAGGCGAGATCGTATCCGCAGTCAGCAGAGCTTTTTTGAATAACCAGCTGATCCTGGGATTCCGGGGGACATTACATAATAAAGATTATATTGCGGAAGAACATATCTATCCGGAAGCGGATCCCGACAGCCTGATTGCGGCACTGCGCAGACTGGCAGAGGACAGCGTGGCGGCAGGTCGGGAACTTGTAAAGCAACGGGAAACCGCGCTTGCGGAAACGGAAGAAAGTTATTATAATGAGGTTGCATGCAGGCATTCGCAGAACGCAGTTTTGCATGGCTTTGAATAGTTACCAAATTTGGCTATATTATAGGAGAGAACAGAATGAAAGTCTTAGTAACAGGCGTAAAAGGTCAGTTGGGATATGATGTGGTAAATGAGTTGACAAAGCGCGGCATCGAAGCCATCGGCGTGGATATTCAGGAGATGGATATCACCGATGCTGCCAGCGTGAAAAAAGTCATCGGTGAGGCAGCACCGGATGCTGTGGTACACTGTGCGGCATATACCGCAGTGGATGCCGCGGAAGACAACGTGGAGGTCTGCCGTAAGGTCAATGCGGACGGCACACAGAACATTGCCAATGCCTGCAAGAAGTTAGACTGCAAGATGGTCTATATCAGTACCGATTATGTATTTGACGGCGAGGGTACCAGAGCCTGGGACCCCGACGATGAGCGCCACCCGCTGAATGTATACGGACAGACCAAATACGAGGGAGAACTGGCAGTACAGAACACGCTGGAGAAGTATTTTATCGTAAGAATCTCCTGGGTATTCGGTGTGAACGGCAAGAATTTCATCAAGACTATGCTGAATCTGGGCAAGACCCACGATCATCTCACGGTAGTGAATGACCAGTTCGGTTCTCCTACCTATACTTATGATCTGGCAAGACTTCTGGTGGACATGGTGCTGACCGATAAATATGGCATTTATCATGCCACTAACGAAGGCATCTGCAACTGGTACGAGTTCGCCTGCGAGATCTTCCGCCAGGCGGGAATGAACATAGATGTGGCTCCCGTTCCCGCATCCGAATATCCTACGAAGGCGAAGAGACCGGGGAACAGCCGCATGAGCAAGGAAAAGCTCACAGAGAACGGTTTTGAGAGACTTCCTTCCTGGCAGGATGCCTTAGAGAGATACCTGAAGGAAATTTTGTAAGGATTTCCTGAAAACAGGTGTTGTATAGACGGAAAAATAATGGGAAATACTTCAGGGAGCAGTATCGGAAACGGTACGGCTCCCCTTTTGGTAATAATATATGAAAAAACCATGAAAAACCCTGTAAATTTCACGAAAAACCAGTTGACAACGGAAGTTGGAACAAGTATACTATTAAAGCGTGCCAGAAAAGGTGCGTCTATTATACTATTAAGAAAGAGGTGAAACAGAATGCCAACATTTAACCAGTTAGTAAGAAAAGGACGTCAGACCTCTGTTAAGAAGTCTACTGCACCTGCTCTCCAGAAGGGTTACAACTCTCTTCACAAGAAAGCAACAGACGTTTCTGCTCCCCAGAAGCGTGGTGTATGTACCGCTGTTAAGACAGCAACTCCTAAAAAGCCTAACTCTGCTCTTAGAAAGATCGCCAGAGTACGTCTTTCCAACGGAATCGAAGTTACCAGCTACATTCCCGGTGAAGGTCACAATCTGCAGGAGCACAGCGTTGTTTTGATCCGTGGTGGTCGTGTTAAGGATCTGCCCGGTACCAGATACCACATCATCCGTGGTACCCTTGATACCGCCGGTGTCGCTAACAGAAAACAGGCTCGTTCCAAGTACGGCGCTAAGAGACCTAAGGATGCTAAGAAATAAGTAGTATCCGGGGCGTTTTGAACGTCGGATGATAAGTCCGATGAAAATCCGCAAGGATTTTTGGAGATGTCGATGAGACATCTTTGTACCACAAAAACGAAACTAAGAAAAGTGTTGGAATTCTGTGATACAGATATAACAGCGCGAACACTTGGGGAAACACATGTGAGTACCTATGATCTAACGTAAACATTTGTTAAGGAGGGAAGAACCGTGCCACGTAAAGGACATATTCAGAAAAGAGATGTATTAGCAGATCCTTTATACAACAACAAAGTGGTTACCAAGCTTGTCAACAACATCATGCTGGATGGCAAGAAGGGTGTAGCCCAGAAGATCGTATACGGAGCATTTGCTAAGGTTGAAGAGAAGAGCGGCAAGCCTGCTCTGGAAGTATTCGAAGAGGCTATGAACAATATCATGCCTGTTCTGGAAGTAAAAGCAAGACGTATCGGTGGTGCTACCTATCAGGTACCTATCGAGGTTAGACCTGAGAGACGTCAGGCTCTGGGTCTTCGTTGGTTGACCATGTTCTCTCGTAAGAGAAGTGAGAAGACCATGGAAGACAGACTTGCTAACGAAATTCTTGACGCAGCCAACAATACCGGATCTGCAGTTAAGAGAAAAGAAGACATGCACAAGATGGCAGAGGCAAACAAGGCTTTTGCTCATTACAGATTCTAGTAGGAGGGAAAAATCTTGGCTGGAAGAGAATATCCATTAGAGAGAACCAGAAATATTGGTATTATGGCTCATATCGATGCTGGTAAGACCACATTAACAGAGCGTATTCTTTATTATACCGGTGTTAACTACAAGATTGGTGATACTCACGAAGGTACTGCTACCATGGACTGGATGGAACAGGAGCAGGAAAGAGGTATCACAATTACATCTGCAGCTACCACATGTCACTGGACTCTCGAAAAAGAAACCAAGCCCATGCCCGGTGCATTAGAGCATCGTATCAACATCATTGATACTCCTGGACACGTTGACTTCACTGTAGAAGTAGAACGTTCCTTACGTGTACTTGATGGTGCAGTCGGTGTATTCTGTGCAAAGGGTGGTGTTGAGCCTCAGTCGGAAAATGTATGGCGTCAGGCTGACACCTACAATGTACCTCGTATGGCGTTCATCAACAAGATGGACATCCTTGGTGCAAACTTCTATGGTGCTGTAGAGCAGATCAGAACCCGTTTGGGTAAGAATGCTATCGTTCTTCAGCTGCCGATCGGTAAGGAAGATGAATTCAAGGGTATCATTGATCTGTTTGAAATGAAGGCTTACATCTACAATGATGATAAGGGTGATAACATCACAGTTACAGATGACCTCGGAGATCTGAAGGATGATGCTGAACTGTATCGTTCCGAGCTCGTTGAGAAGATCTGTGAATTAGATGATGATTTAATGATGATGTATCTGGAAGGTGAAGAACCTTCTGTAGAAGAAATGAAGAAAGTTTTAAGAAAGGCAACCTGCGAATGTGCAGCGATCCCGGTTTGCTGTGGTTCTGCATATCGTAACAAGGGCGTCCAGAAACTTCTGGATGCGATCCTTGAGTATATGCCTGCTCCTACCGATATCCCTCCGATTAAGGGTACCGATCTGGATGGCAATGAGGTTGTAAGACATTCTTCTGATGACGAACCGTTCTCTGCTCTTGCATTCAAGATTATGGCAGATCCGTTCGTCGGAAAGCTTGCATTCTTCCGTGTTTATTCCGGTACCATGAACTCCGGTTCTTACGTACTGAATGCTACAAAGGATAAGAAGGAACGTGTTGGACGTATCCTGCAGATGCATGCAAACAAGAGAGCCGAACTTGAAAAAGTTTACTCCGGTGATATTGCAGCAGCAGTAGGCTTCAAGTTTACTACTACCGGTGATACCATTTGTGACGAGCAGCATCCTGTAATCCTCGAGTCCATGGAATTCCCTGAACCCGTTATCGAGCTGGCTATTGAGCCTAAGACCAAAGCTGGTCAGACCAAGATGGGTGAAGCTCTTGCAAAACTTGCAGAAGAAGACCCTACCTTCCGTGCTCATACCAATCAGGAAACAGGACAGACCATTATCGCAGGTATGGGTGAGCTCCATCTGGAAATCATCGTTGACCGTCTGCTTCGTGAATTCAAGGTAGAAGCTAACGTTGGTGCTCCTCAGGTTGCTTACAAGGAAACCATTACCAAGCCTGTTGACCAGGAATACAAATATGCAAAACAGTCCGGTGGTCGTGGACAGTACGGACATTGTAAAGTTAAATTCGAGCCCATGGATGCAAACGGCGACCAGCTGTTCAAGTTTGAATCCACCGTTGTCGGCGGTGCTATTCCCAAGGAATACATCCCCGCAGTCGGCGAAGGTATCGAAGAAGCAACTCACGCAGGTATCCTCGGCGGATTCCCCGTTGTTGGTGTTTATGCTAACGTATACGATGGTTCCTACCATGAAGTCGACTCTTCCGAAATGGCATTCCACATTGCCGGTTCCATGGCATTCAAGGAAGCTATGAAGAAGGCTGCACCTGTACTGCTTGAGCCTATCATGAAGGTTGAAGTAACCATGCCTGAAGAATACATGGGCGACGTTATCGGTGATATCAACTCCCGTCGTGGCCGTATCGAAGGTATGGAAGATATCGGCGGCGGTAAGATGGTTAAGGCTTATGTAC
>CAVGMD010000066.1:0-15209 GCA_963630275.1 Bacteroidaceae bacterium
GTTGTAGGTGGCGACGATGTTCAGTTTCTCAGGATCGGTTCCGGCCCAATAAGCAATATCCGCCTGGAGACCGGCACGTTGGTGCAGAATCAGAGGGAGGCTGCGTAGCATTTCTCTAGTCACAATGCCTTGTACCGCACAGGGATCCGCGACATTCATCAGAACGCCCCACTGGGAGTGGAACGGCAGTTCCAGAACATCATATTTGATCTTGTCTACCGGTGCTAACATCACGGCGAAATCCAGAGCACCGTGATCCAGTTTCTCCGAGACATCTACGGCATCTCCACTGTAAAAGTGAAATTTTACGGCAGGAGATGTTTTTTGCAGGGCAGCAGCGGCACGCAGAACACAGTCGGGAGTTCCGCCACCGAGGTAGAGATTGCCGGAGAGCTCCTGAGAGTCCGAGCGGAGTTCCTGCTCTGTCTTTTCCAGCAATTCTATGATTTCTTCCGCACGCTTTCTGAGAAGGACTCCTTCTTCTGTGAGGGTGATTTGTTTTTTTCCACGGATCAGTAATTGCTTTCCCAGTTCCTTCTCCAACTCCATTAACTGTTTGGAGAGCGAAGGCTGTGCAATATGCAGACGCTCTGCGGCACGGGTGATATTTGTCTCTTCGGCCACGGCCAGAAAATAACGCATTACTCGGATATCCAAAACGGGCAACCTCTCTTTCTGAAATTAGTAGCTATTCAGCCACCTTCGCAAAATCGCTCTTTCAGAGATTTTCTATAGCTACAGCCTATAATATACCATAGATAATAGATATTTGCTATTGTAAAAATACAACGGTATACTACAGGGCGGAAATAAAGAAAAGTAAAAATAGGTTGAGATGTAAGAGAATAGAGGAGAATCGAAAATGGGAGAGCGTATAAAGGCTAAAAAACTGGATCTGTTAAACGGCCCAATCTGGAACAAGATTCCGCAGTTTGCCCTGCCGGTGGCAGCAACGGGTATTCTGGAACAGTTATTCAATGCTTCGGATCTGGCGATTGTAGGTAATTTCGCAAACACCGACCGGACGGTGGCTGTTGCCGCCGTGGGAGCCAACAGCCCTATCATCGGCATGATATTAAATCTGTTTATCGGTATTTCTCTGGGCACCAATGTAGTCATCGCCAATGCTATTGGCCGCAGGGACGAAAAGACCGTGGAAAAGGCGGTACATACCTCCGTGCTGGCGGCATTGCTTGGGGGATTACTGGTTACACTGCTGGGAGAACTGTGGATCGGAAATCTGCTGAATCTGTTGAATGTTCCGGCGGATGTTTTTCCCTATGCTCTGTTGTATATCCGGATCTATCTGGTGGGGATGCCGGTGATCTTTTTATATAATTTTGAGGCAGCCATTTTCCGAAGTGTGGGAGATACGAAAGTACCTTTACAGGCGTTGGCGTTGTCCGGTGTGTTGAATGTGATGTTGAATCTGTTCTTTGTCATACTGCTGGGACGGTCAGTGGACGGTGTTGCCATCGCCACAGTGATCTCCAATGCGGTCAGCGCCATGATCCTGTTCTTTCGGCTACTTCGCACGGACAAGTGGATCCGGCTGCAACCGGCAAAGCTGCATATCTCCGGAGAGTGTCTGGGACAGATCCTGCGGATCGGCCTGCCTGCCGGAATCCAGAGTGCTGTGTTCAATCTGGCAAATATCGTGATCCAGTCCGCTATCAACAGTCTGGGAACCGTAGTCATTGCAGCATCCAGTGCGGCATACAATATCGAGATTCTGGTTTACTACATGTTCAACTCCTTCAGTCAGGCCTGCACGACCTTCGTGGGCCAGAACTATGGTGCCGGCCAGATCAGGCGTTGCCGTAAGACCCTGCTGTTATGTCTGGCGGAAGACTGTGTGGTGTCCATTATTTCGATCATCATTATTTTAAGCGGCGGACGGTTCCTGTTATCCCTGTTTAACAGTGATCCGCAGGTCATTGAACTGGGATACACCAGACTGGTACTGATCTTCATTGCTTATCTGTTCAGCATGGTATACGAGGTGATATCCGGTTACCTGAGAGGCTTCGGCATCTCCACGGTTCCGGCCATCCTTACGATTCTGGGAGTATGCGGAGTGAGAATTGCCTGGGTTTATACGGTATTTCCACAGAACCGGACGTTCCACACGATCATGATGGCATACCCGGCGAGCCTTGCCACCACGGCAGTATTGATCTGCATTGCCCTGATGATCTATCGACCGTCAAAAAGGTATCAGAAATTGGAAAAAACACAAAAATAGCTTGCAAAATCAAAAGCACAGTGCTACGATAACCACGGAAAAAATGAGTATGGAGGTGAATTTCATGGACAGTTGCGATGGTTATGGGCGAAGTAGAAAACACGGTGCTTTTTCCTGCGAGCAGGGTACAGCTGTCTGTGGAAAGTGACAGCTGTACTTTGATTTGTTGTGCATAGAGATCATGCAGAGGAAGCATCGTGTGATGCTTCTTTTGTTTTGCCCTTTTTGTAACTATTCAGAGCCATACAAATATTGCTAAATATTCGTTGAATGCTTGCATTCAAAAGAATGTTTAGTGATATTTATAGGGCGACATAGCCTCAATGAGCAAAAGGAAAGCTCTGAAAGAGCGGTTTTGCGAATGTGGCGCTGAATAGTTCTGTTGCATCTAAAAGATGAAAACGAGAAAGGAGACTTAGACTATGAACAAGAAATATTCCGAACTGGCAGAATTATTCCGCAGTGAGAAAACGGATGAGGAGATCTTGGATTTCCTGTTGAATTTCCATAAGAACGACATCGCCGATATGATGGCGGGAATGACCGAGGAAGAGCGCAAGCGCCTGTATCATCTGCTGGGAGCACAGAAGACTGCGGAGATCTTCAAATATATCGAGGATCCCAGGAAATATATCAAAGAGCTGACCGTGGAGAGCGCTGCGAGGGTGATCTCCGAAATGGATTCCGACGATGCCGTCGACCTGTTGGAGAATCTGAATCCGGAGGAAAAGGAACAGATCGTCCGGATGCTGGACGAGGATGCGAAAAAAGATGTAAAAATGCTGCTGTCCTATGATGAGGAAGAAATCGGTAGCTGCATGACCACGAACTACATCTGCATCCCAGAGAACCTGACGATTAAACAGGCCATGAGCGAACTGGTGAAGCAGGCCGGAGAAAACGACAACATCATGACCATCTACGTGGTGGATGAAAAAGGCGTTTTCGCCGGAGCCATTGATCTCAAGGATCTGATCCGGGCCAGAGAAAATGCACATTTGGAAGATCTGGTGCTGAAATCTTACCCGTATGTCACTGACCACGAGAAAATCGACGAATGTATGGATCGGATCCTGGACTATGCGGAGGACTCCATTCCCGTATTGTCCGCAGACAAGAAAATCCTCGGTGTCATCACCTCCGAAGATCTGATCGAAATGGTGGACAACGAGATGGGTGAGGACTATGCAAAGTTAGCAGGTCTGACCGCAGAAGAGGATCTGAAGGAGCCCACGATCCAAAGTATGAAGAAACGTCTGCCCTGGCTGATCATCCTGTTGTTCCTGGGCATGGCGGTGTCTTCCGTGGTGGGATTATTTGAAAACGTGGTGGCGGTACTTCCCATCGTGATCTGCTTCCAGTCGCTGGTACTGGATATGGCGGGAAATGTGGGAACCCAGTCTCTGGCTGTGACTATCCGTGTGCTGATGGACGAGAACCTGACGGGAAAACAGAAGTTCCAGCTGGTGGTCAAGGAAGTAAAGACCGGTTCCCTAAACGGTATTTTGTTGGGAGTGATGGCACTTCTGTGCCTCGGTGTTTATGTACATTTCTTCAAAGGCTATACCTGGATGGGAGCCTTCGGCATCTCCGGCTGTGTGGGAGTATCCCTTCTGGTGGCCATGGCGATCTCCAGTGCCGTAGGTACGGTGATCCCCATGCTTTTTCATAAGATCAAGGTAGACCCGGCAGTAGCCTCAGGCCCCCTGATCACCACGGTAAACGATCTGGTGGCAGTGGTGACTTATTATGGTCTGGCATGGCTGCTTTTGATCCGGTAGAAGTTGGATAGAATAGAAGAGTTAAGAAAGTGAGGACTTTAACAAATGAATTTTGTGAAAAAGAACGGGAGTGGCATTCTGGTATGTCTTGCAATAGCGATCCCTTCGTGGCTGATCGGGAAAAAGTTCCCTGTGGTAGGAGGCGCTGTGATAGCAATCATAGCAGGAATGATCCTTACCATGTTTTGGAGCAATAAAGGAAGGGCAGAAGCGGGAATCAAGTGGACATCCAAGATCATTCTTCAGACAGCCGTTGTTTTGCTTGGATTTGGAATGAACCTGGGAGTGATCTTCCAGACGGGAAAGCAGTCCCTTCCGATCATTCTCTGTACGATCACGACTTCACTGGTCATTGCATGGATCTTACAGAAAGTTCTCAAAGTACCTGCCAATACAGCGACACTGGTAGGTGTCGGCTCCTCTATCTGCGGAGGCTCTGCCATAGCGGCGACCGCACCGGTGATCGATGCGGATGACAATGAAGTGGCGCAATCCATAGCGGTCATTTTCTTTTTCAATGTGCTGGCAGCTATTTTTTTCCCAATCCTCGGGAAAGCCATTGGATTTGACACGATGCATGGAGATGCCTTTGGTATTTTTGCGGGAACGGCGATCAATGATACTTCATCGGTAACAGCTGCCGCATCCACCTGGGACAGCATGTGGAATCTCGGAAGTGAAACATTGAACAAAGCGGTAACGGTAAAACTAACCAGAACACTGGCCATTATACCAATCACTTTGGGATTGTCCCTGATTCGGGCCAGACAGAATGCAAAAGAAGGAAAGCAGACGACGAAATTCAGCCTGAAGAGAGCATTTCCCATGTTTATCCTTTATTTTGTAATAGCAGCGATCATCACAACGGTTTGTGTACATATGGGAGTAAATGCTTCGGTATTTAACCCGCTCAAAGAGTTGTCAAAGTTTATGATCATTATGGCCATGGCGGCGATCGGACTGAACAGCAATGTGATACAACTCATCAAGACAGGTGGGAAGCCTATTATCGTCGGAGCATCCTGCTGGTGCGGGATTACTGTCGTAAGTCTGATAATGCAGCACGTCATGAAGATCTGGTAAATCGGTAGCAGATTCCCCAGAAAGCATTGGCGCAGATCCAGCCGATACCGGTAGCCACTGCCACGGCGGGCAGGCCCGCGAACCCGAAGAACAGCCGGGATAGCAGGACGCGGATACCAATCTGTAAGGTGGAGCCAGCCAGTGTCAGCCCGACTTTGCCGGTGCCGTTATATAGGCCGGTGAAGCTGCCACCGGTAAAGCAGAACAGGTAAAAGAAGGAAATGACGGTCAGGTAAGCTATGGCATAAGAAATACTGTAACTTTGGTCTGTGGAAGAGCCAAGCAGCAGCCGGATCGTAGCCGGAGCACTGAGATACAGAATGACAGCGCAGCACAATCCGAGGGCAGCGGTCAGCCGGATACCGGAATGAAAAGTTTTTCGGACGCGTGCTTTGTCTCCACTGCCATAGCTTTGGGAGACAATGACGGAGGTGGCGGCAGAACAGCTGTCCCCGAAGGAGTTGGCGAAGCCTTCGATCCTCGTGGCAGCAGTGTAGGCAGAGATGGCATCCAGCCCACCGGTATTGACGGTGCCCTGTACCAGCATCTTGCCGATATACAGACTTCCCTGATGGACGGCGGTAGCCAGACTGCATCGCAGGGTGGAGGACAGCATGGAGGGATCCATACGGCAGTCCTCCCGATGGAATAAAAATTCCCGGTGTTTCCGGAAGAGATAACAGATACATAACAGAGCGGAGAAAAGCTGCGTAAGGGCTGTGGCCTGAGCAGCTCCTTTTATGCCCTGATGGAAGTGAGCCACCAGTAACAGATCAAGTAAAAGATTCGAAAATACGGCAGCCGCCAGCACGCCCAGAGCCGCCACGGTGTCCCCGGAAGCCCGCAGGGCCGCAGCGTACATGTTGTATAAAAAAGCGGCGGGCAGACTTAAGAAGATCCAGAACAGATACTGCGAGGTATAGGACAGAAGCTCCTCCGGCGTCCGGATCAGGCCAAGCAGTCCCCGCATACATAACAATCCAATCATGCAGAGCAACACGGAGAAGAGAAGGCCGGCAGACAGCGCCGTAAAATGCTGTCTGCGGAGCATCGCATAATCCTTCGTGCCATAATACCGGGCAAATAATACGGAAAGTCCCGTACAGCAGCCCACGATCAAAAACAGGAACAGGTTCATGACCGTACCGGCGATCCCGATGGCGGCAAATTCTTCCGCACCGGCATAACGGTCTACCACAAAGGCATCAATGGTATTGTAAAACTGTTGCAGAATATTGCCGATGATCAGCGGGATGGAGAGGGTGATCAGCTGTTTGTAGATATTTCCGTGGGTAAGATCTTTCGTGGTCTGGTGATTCATTGGTTCGTACATCCTTTTTCCTTTTCTTGACAAGAGAATAACACTTTTTTATACTTGAAGAAATCGAAAGATAATCAATACAACATTGATAAAAATGAAAGGATATAAAAATGGATCTGGAACGATGGGAGGAACTGATAACGGTATTGCAGACAGGGAGCCTTACGGCCGCAGCGGACAAGCTGGGCTACACACTGTCGGGCATCAGCAGGAGCATGGCAGCACTGGAAAAAGAGATGGGATTTTCTCTGCTATATCGTGGGAAAAAGGGTGTGACCGCCACGGAAGAATGTGAACGGATCCTGCCTTATGTCAGGGAATTATTGTTTGCATCTCAGAAACTCAGACAGAAGGCGGCATCGGTCCGCAGCGGGGAAGCGGGGGAGATCGCCATTGGCACTGCCTACCATCATTATTACCGGTGGCTGACGGAAGTGACAGGAGAATACCATACCAGATACCCCGAGGTGCATTTTCGCATTTACAACGGAACCAGTACCGATTTCGTCCAGCAGCTGGAGAAACACCAGTTGGATTTCTGTCTCATCAGCGAGAGAGAAGGGGAACATGCATGGCTTCCCATCTGTGAGGACAAACTGATAGCGTTGCTGTCGGTGAACCATCCGCTGGCTCGTCTTGCCATGATCCCTCTGGAGAAATTTACACAGGAGCCGTATATTGCCACCTGTCCCGGAATGGATATTGACAGTGGTCGTTTTTTCCAAAAGCATGGAATCGTTCCGAACGAACAGTTCTCCGCCATGGATATTCAGGCGACTTATGCCATGGTGGATGCCGGAATGGGCATCAGCATCACTAATCAGATCAACAGCCTGACGGGCTTTCCCGGAATCTGTCACCGGGAGATCACCCCCACAGAAAACATTACCATCGGCTGGGCCTATGGAAAAGAATTGTCGCCGGTGGCGGAGAAATTTCTGGAATTTGTGAAGGACAGATTGCCGGAGCAGGGTTAAGAAGCTGTATTTTCGGAAGAATGTGCCGTCTCAGGGATAAGATTGCTGTAATAAGCGGTCTTTCCGGATAACACATCATCATAGAAGCCCTGTTTCCAGTCGATGTAGTCCACGGCCTCCTGCAGCTGCTGCATGGAGGTTAACAGTGCTTCTTTTTTCCGGGAGAGGATTTCTTTTCTGGCGGGGATGGAGGATTCGCCCTGCAGGCACAGAGCCAGATATTCCTTCATTTCGGCGATGGTGAGACCGCAGTTACGGAGGCACCCGAGGCTCTGGATCCATTTGATGTCGTGGTCGTCGAAGACGCGGTAATTGTGATTGTCCCGCTTGACGTTGGGAACCAGTCCTTCCTTACAGTAAAATTTTAAGTTTTCGTATGTCATGCCAGTCAGGGCACAGGCTTCTTTCATGGAATACATAAAATGCCTCCTTTTTGTGGAAAAAATAAAAAGTATTGACCGGTAGTTACTACCGTATGGTAAAATCATAGCGTAGCACAGACGTACTGTCAATGCGGAAAGGATTACAACACCTATGAATCATTCAGGAATTTTAAAGAATAAGCTGTTTTTGTATCTCACAGAGTTTTTCGCCGGTATGTCTGTCATGGCGGTGGAGCTGGGAGCCAGCAGACTGTTGGCACCGTATTTCAGTTCTTCCCAGATCGTATGGACCATTGTCATCGGCACCATTATGATCGCCATGGCACTGGGCAATATCTACGGCGGTAAGAGTGCGGATAAGTCTCCGAACCCGGACAAGCTCTATGGCAGGATCCTGATCGCAGCGATCTGGATCGCTCTGATCCCCGTGGTGGGTAAATACATTATCCTCGGAATCTCTGCACTGCTGATTTTCACGGTCAGCAACAATTTCCTCATCATTGCGGCATTTGCAGCCTGCATGGTGATTTTCGTGTTCCCTTTATTTTTGCTGGGAACCGTGACACCTTCCCTGGTAAAATATTCCGTGGACAGTCTCGATGACAGTGGACAGACCGTGGGAACTTTAGGGGCATTTAATACCGTGGGAAGCATCATCGGAACCTTCGTGCCGACCTTCGTAACGATTCCGGCTGTGGGAACCTCCATTACGTTTTTGATCTTTTCCGGTATTCTGATCGTTTTATCTGCGATTTATTTTATCTGTCAGCATACGGGGAAGAAAAAGGTCATGGCATCGGTACTGATCTTCATCCTGTGTTGTGGACTGGGATATTCGGATTCCTTTGCTTTCTGGCAGAAGGACCTGACCTATGAAGGAGAGTCCATCTACAATTATTTGCAGGTGTCAGAGACGGACAGGCAGGTGATCCTGTCCACCAACGTGCTGTTCGGTGTCCAGTCCCTCTATATGAAGGAAGGGGGACTTACCGGCATGTATTATGACTATGCCATGGCGGCACCTCTCATGGTGCCGGACAAAACGGTACCGGACATGGATGTGCTGATCCTTGGCATGGGAACCGGAACCTATGCGACCCAGTGCCGGAAATATTTCGGCGATATGAATATCGAGGGCGTGGAGATCGACGAGAAGATCACAGAGCTCTCCCGCGAATACTTTTCCCTGCCGGAAGACGTGAAGGTGACTACCTACGATGGCAGGGCTTTTTTGCAGGCGGTGGACACCACCTATGATGTTATCATGGTGGATGCCTATCAGGACATCACCATTCCCTTCCAGATGTCTTCCGTGGAATTTTTCACCATGGTCAAAGATCATCTGAGGGACGGCGGCGTCATGGTGGTCAACATGAACATGCATGGTAACAAGGAAGGGGATATCAACCAGTACCTTGCCGACACCATTGCCAGCGTATTTGACAATGTCTATACCGTAGACGTGGCAGGCTCCACCAACCGCGAACTGTTTGCCTCGGAACGCAGTGACGTGATCGAAGTGCTGTCCGATCATGTGGGAACTCTGGCGGATGCAGACCTGCAAAATATGATGCAACGGGTAGCGGACAACAGCGTGGCCTACGCAGCCGGAGATTACCTCATGACCGACGACAAGGCTCCGGTGGAACTCCTCGGCATGCAGGTCATCGACCAGCTGATCCAGGAAGAAGTGGCATATTATAAGGATATTTACGAGGAACAGGGGATTAGCGGACTGCTGGAGCATCTATAATATTTACCGAAAACAGGACGGTGGAGTCAGAAGGCTTCACCGTTTTTCTTAAAAAAATATAAAAATCATTGACCGGTAGTTACTACCGACTGCTAAAATCATACTATAAGATGCAATAATGTTGGTCACAGATGGAAAACGACTTTTTCAATAGAAGGAAAAAATATATGGAATATGTATCATTAAGCAATGGTGTAAAAATGCCGATCCTGGGCTACGGTGTGTATCAGGTGACCAAGGACGAATGTAAGAGATGTGTACTGGATGCCCTGAAAGCAGGTTATCGCGCCATTGATACCGCCCAGAGCTATTTCAACGAGGAAGAAGTAGGAGAAGCAATTCAGGAGTCCGGTATTCCCAGAGAGGAAATCTTTCTGACCACCAAAGTATGGGTGGAGCATTACGGCTATGAAGAGGCCAAGAAATCTGTAGAAGAGTCTATGCGAAAGTTAAAGACCGATTATCTCGATCTGGTATTACTGCATCAGCCGTTCGCAGATGCTTACGGTGCATATCGTGCACTGGAAGAAATGTATGACGAGGGCAAAATCCGGGCAATCGGTATTTCCAACTTCTATGTAGACAGAATGGTGGATTTCGCTTCCTTTAACCGTATTAAGCCTATGGTCAATCAGGTGGAGACCCATATTTTCAACCAGCAGAAGAACCTGAAGGAATGGGCTGACAAATACGGCATTCAGCTGGAAGCATGGGCTCCCTTTGGAGAGGGCAGAGGAGGTACTTTTGATAATCCCGTGATTGCGAAGATTGCAGAAAAGTACCAGAAGACTCCCGCACAGGTCATGCTGCGCTGGCACATTCAGAGAGGAATCGTAGTCATTCCGAAATCTACCCATTATGAGCGTATGGTAGAGAATTTCAATGTTTTTGATTTCAAATTATCTGAGGAAGATATGAATGCCATCGCAGAACTGGATAAAGCGGAAAGTGCTTTCTTCTCCCATCAGGATCCCAATATGGTAGAGTGGTTCGTGAAGATGGTGGAAGAACGCAAGACCAAACATGACAGCGCCAAGGAAAAGAAGCACTGGTAAGGAATGATAACAGTGAGGGGTACTATAATACACTGGAGGATGTAAGAATTATGAGAAAAAATAAAATTGCAAGTATGGTAACAGCACTTGTTTTAACAGCAGCTATGCTGACCGGATGCGGATCTACAGCAGGGAACAGTAATACCAGTCAGAGTGCCCAGGCATCCACAAGCGCAGCAACACAGACAACAGAAAGCAGTGCAGCAGAGACACAGACCGGTGATACTACTGCGGAATCCGGTAAGACTCTTGTAGTATACTATTCCGCAAGTGGTACTACAAAGCGTGTGGCAACAGCCATAGCAGATGCAGCAGGAGCGGATCTGTATGAGATCACTCCGGTAGAGCCTTATACCAGTGATGACCTGAACTGGACCAACAGCTCCAGCTGGGTATCCAGAGAGCATGATGACGAGAGCCTTCGGGATATTGCACTGACAGAGATCACTCCCGCAGACTGGGTGGCTTCTCTGAATCTGAATGAATAAGGAAACGAGGAAAGCACAACAATGAAAGTATTGTTGATCAATGGCAGCCCTCACAGAGAGGGATGCACCTACACCGCATTGTGCGAGGTGTCCAGAGCATTAAATGATAACGGAGTGGATACGGATATTTTCTGGATCGGTAATAAAGCATTGAACGGCTGCATTGCCTGCAAAAAATGTCAGGGCACAGGGAAATGTGTGTTCCATGATTCTGTCAATGAATTTCTGGAGATTGCCGGAGATTATGATGGATTTGTATTCGGAACTCCTGTGCACTGGGCGGGGGCCACAGGCGCTATGACTTCTTTTATGGACAGAGTCTTTTATGCGGATCTGAATGGCGGCGGCAGACGTTTCCGGCTGAAACCGGCAGCAACCGTGATCTCAGCCAGAAGAGCGGGAACCACAGCAACCTGGGACCAGATGAATAAATATTTCGGTCTTATGCAGATGCCCATCGTTACTTCACAGTACTGGAACATGGTACACGGAGCCAGCCCGGAAGACGTGCGGCAGGATCTGGAAGGATTGCAGACCATGAGGACACTGGGGAACAATATGGCATTTTTTATCAGCTGCAAGAATCTGGGGCTGAAAATGGGATTGAAACTGCCAGACACGGAAACTCCCGTGCGGACGAATTTTATAAGATAAAACGGTAGATCTATTGTAAATTCATAGTATTTTTAATAAAATGATAACTGCGATGAAATATGTTTTCAAAGGAGTTATCATTTTTATGTCAGAGATATTATTGGGTTCCCATGTGGGAATGTCGGGAAAAGAAATGTTCTTAGGTTCTGTGAAGGAGGCGGAAAGCTATGGTGCCAACGCGCTGATGGTCTACACCGGAGCGCCCCAGAACACGAGACGGAAAGAGATAAAGGATCTGAACCTGGAGGCAGGACTTGCTTATGCCGAAAAAACGGGCATCCGGGAGATCGTCATTCATGCACCTTATATCATCAATTTAGGTAATATGGAGAAGCCGGAAATGTTCGATTTCGGAGTGGATTTCCTCGCAAAAGAGGTGAAGCGTACTGCGGCTTTTCACAGTAAGGTACTGGTGCTGCATCCGGGATCCTCTCTAAGCGCAGAGATGGAAGCATCTGTAGAGCAGATTGCAAAGGGATTAAATCTGGTGCTTGATGCAGATGACAGTGAGGTCAATATCGCACTGGAGACCATGGCAGGCAAGGGCAGTGAGGTCGGCAGAACCTTCGAGAATCTCCGCATGATCTATGACAAAGTAGGGCGGAAGGACAGACTGCGGGTATGCTTCGATACCTGCCATGTGAATGATGCCGGATATGATCTGGTGAATGATTACGAGGGCGTGCTGGCGCAGTTTGATGCGGTTCTCGGACTGGACCAGATCGCGGTGATCCATGTGAACGACAGCCTCAATCCCTTAGGAGCCCACAAGGATCGCCATGCCAACATCGGTCAGGGCACCATCGGTTATGAGCCCCTCCACCGTATCGTCCATGACGACCGCTTTGCCGCCGTGCCGAAGATCTTAGAGACTCCCTGGCTGTGTGCGGAAGGGGAAACGAAGAAAACGATCCCACCGTATAAACAGGAGATCGCATGGCTGAAAGCCTGAAAAACAGAGAAGTAAGAGGGCAGACGATTGAAAAAAAGAATCATTGCAGCAGTAGCAGTGTTTGGAATTCTCGGTGCAATATTGTATTTTGCGTATGCACAGACGGCGGCGCAGAACCATGTGAAGCATTTCACAGCTTTTTTTGCTGTGGAGGGAGAAGCCATTGACCAGAATAACGATATAAAAAAAGAAATTGCACGCCTGACAGGTGCGGATTGTGAAGAATTATGGCTGGTGGGGCAGTCCAAGGAAAATGCCCTGAACAGCTATATTGTAAGTGGAGACTATCCGGATTTTATTTCCGGAGACACCAGCCTTTATGAAGCGGGGGCATTACTTCCCTTAGATGAGTACTGGGAGGATTACCCCAATATTAAAAATTACCTGACAGAAGAACAGTGGGAGAGATTCCGCAGACCGGACGGCCATATTTATTGGATCCCGCAGTTTGGTGTGACCCACGGCGAAGATGTGGAGGTGACTCACTCCGGTGAAGCCTTCTGGATCCAGACCAGAGTGTTGAAATGGGCGGGGTATCCGGAAATACATACCGTAGATGAATATTTTGATCTCCTCGAGCGTTATGTGGCAGCGAATCCGGTAATGGAGGACGGTACACCGAACATTCCGTTTACGATTTTATGTGACGGCTGGCGGTATTTCTGTCTGGAAAATATTCCGCAGTTTCTGGATGGTTATCCCAATGACGGAAGCTGTATTGTGGATCCGGATACGTTACAGGTTATTGATTACAATACCACGGATACCGCCCAATGGTACTTTAAAAAGCTGAATGAGGAATATCACAAAGGGATTCTCGGCGCAGAGGTATTTACAGAGACCTATGAGGACTATCTGGCGAAACTGTCCACGGGGGCGGTCTGTGGCATGCCGGATCAGTGGTGGCAGTTTTACTATTCGATTCAGAATGCCTATGATGAACAGGGACTCAGAGAACAGGGCTGTGATTATGTTCCGCTCCCGATTACCAGAGAGGAAGGAATTGCCAATAAATGGCATGTGACACGTTCCGCAGAACTGGACAGTTCCACCGGTTTATCTATTACGGTATCCTGCGAAGATATTGACGGAGCTTTGCAGTTTGTCAGCGATCTGCTGGAGCCGGAGATTATGAAACTGCGGTTCTGGGGCGAAGAGGGTGATGACTATTGTGTGGATGAGAATGGATTGTTCTACCTGACTGAGGAGCAGGCAAAACGGTGGATGACTTCGGAGGAAAAGAGGAAGCATTTTTGTTTTTATTCTTATTTTCCCCGGGTAGAAGGAAAGCTTTCCGATGGAATCAATGCGTTTTCCCTGGAATATCAGACGACGGAATTTTATAAAAATCAACCGGAGGATATTCAGGAATGTTTTTCTGCTTACGGAGTGACGAATTACGTGGATATGATCGGTAATAATGAGGCTCCCGGAGCATGGTACCCCATGTACAGCTACACCACGTCCCTGTCTGTCAATTCTCCTGCCGGGCAGATCCGGGATCAGATGGAAGCAGTGAAACACAAATGGCTTCCCCAGGTGATCATGGCAGAAGATTTTGAAGCTGCGTGGGAGCAGTATATGGAAGCATACCATTCCTGCAATCCGAAGGTTTACTATCAGATGCTGCAGCTTGAGGTGGAAAAAAGAGTAAAAGGATAAGTTTTTCACATAAAAGTATAAAAAACAAATAGAAAAAAACCCCCAAATTCCTTTACACTAGAGAAAAGGATTGGGGGTATTTTTATGAACGAGAAGAGAAACGCAGCTTTGGACAGATATCCAATCGAAAAAAAGAATATAGGGAGACCTTCCGTCACAGTGAAAGAGGACGGTACGGTCATTTTTTATCTGTATGCACCGGCGGCAAAAACAGTACAGGCTGCCGGTCTGGGGGGATATTTTACAAATGAAAAAATAGATCTGCTGCCCGACGGGCAGGGCGGATTTTTCGCGGAAGTTCCGGATTTTCACTGGGGGATGCATTATTATTTCTGGTATGTGGACGGTGTCCGGATCAGCAATCCGTATGCCGGAATTTCCTATGGGTGTTTTGCTGCGATCAATACCTTTGAGGTGCCGGAGAAAGGGGTGGATTTTTACTTTGCGAGGGAAATTCCCCATGGTACGGTCAGTATCTGCAAATACGTTTCAAAGGTGAGCGGGCACCTGAAAGAATGCTATGTATATACTCCTTATGGATATGAGGAAGGAAATGAGCAATATCCGGTACTGTATCTGCAGCATGGTGTGGGAGAGAACGAGACCGGATGGATCTGGCAGGGCAAGATGAACTTTATCATGGACTATCTGACCGCAGAGAAAAAGTGTGAGAAAATGATCGTGGTCATGAGCAGCGGCTATGCGTTCAGAGACGGGGAAAAACCGGTATTTTACCCCGGGGATTTTGAGCGTGAACTGATTTATAATATTATTCCTTATATTGAGAACAATTTCCGGGTGAAAAAGGGAAGAGACTACCGGGCGATGGCGGGGCTTTCCCTGGGATCAGCGCAG
>CAVGMD010000067.1:0-15026 GCA_963630275.1 Bacteroidaceae bacterium
GACCGGTGACGGGGTCAATGATGCCCCTTCCTTAAAAGCGGCGGATATCGGCGTCGCCATGGGAACCGGAGTGGACGTCGCCAAACAGGCTTCGGATATGATACTTGCGGATGATAATTTTGCCACTATTGAAAAAGCCATCGAGGAAGGCAGAGGTGTCTATGAGAATATCCGGAAGTCGGTGATTTTCCTGCTGTCGTCCAACCTGGGAGAACTGATGACCATGTTCGTGGCGGTGGCACTTGGGCTGGCATCTCCGTTAAAATCCAGCCACATTCTGTGGATCAATCTGATCACGGATTCGCTGCCGGCATTGGCATTAGGCGTAGATAAAAATGATGGCAAAAGTCTGATGCGCTGCCCGCCCAGAAAAGCATCGGAGAGTCTGTTTGCCAGAGGAGGAATGGCATGCACGCTGTTCTACGGGGCGCTGATCACCGGGATCGGACTGGTGGCATTTCTGGTGCTTCCCTGTGGGATCCTGGCGGCGGAAGGGGAGCTTACGGGCAATCTGTTTACCTGTGTGGAACGCCTCAGGGAACTGATGTCCCGGGAGCAGATACTGGCGAAATCCCAGACTTATGCATTTACTGTGCTGGGGATGTGCCAGCTGTACCATGCCATTGGCATGCGGGATGTGCAGAAGTCTGTATTTGCCATGCGTCCCTGGGATAATCTGCTGATGGTGGCGGCGTGCATCATCGGTTTTGTACTGCAGTTTGCCGTGACGGAGATTCCATTCCTGATCAACGCGTTCGGCACCTCGCATCTGTCAGGTCAGGAGTGGCTCCTGCTAAGCGCACTGGCGGCATTTCCCCTGCTCGCCCACGAAGTGATAGTGGTGTTTCGGAAGTAAATATTCACACAATGTTTACATTTTCCTCGCATGGAGTTTATAGTCAATTGTTACAATAAAATTGATCTTAAACTATCATGGGAGGGCAAAATGATGAAAACAATCCGGAAAACAGCAATTGTTATGCTTCTGTGCGTTTATTTTCTGACTTATGGCGTATTGCCGCAGGTGCAGGCAGCCGGAAAAGACATTCCCGTGATCGTGGTGGCTCACCGGGCAGGAGCGAAGGTAGCCCCGGAGAATACGGTGGCGGCATTGGAGCAGGCAATCCGGGACGGCGTGCCCATCGCCGAGATCGATGTACAACAGCTAGCTGACGGAACACTGATCGTAATGCACGACAGCAATTTTAAGCGGACAGCGGGAGAAGATATCTGCGTATGGGATGCGGAGGCGGATGCTCTTGGAACACTGGAAGTGGGAAGTGCTTTTTCCGCAGCATACAGAGGAGAACAGATCCCCACCCTGGAAGAGATGCTTGCCTGTGCCAGGGGTCGGATCACATTGATGATCGAATTGAAATACACCGGGCAGGAACAGGAACTGGAGGAGAGTGTTCTTGCGCTGCTTCAGAAGTATGATATGGTAGATGAATCTATTATAGGGTCTATGAATAAGGGGATCCTGCAGAGGGTAAAGGAACTGGAACCGGGCATCTCCACGGTATATATTGCACATGATCTGGGAGAAGATGATTATGATCTGGATTATGCGGACAGCTATAGCATTGAAGGGAAGAACCTTACAACAGACATGGTGGATGCCATCCATTATGAAGGAAAATCCGTGTACGGCTGGACTGCCAACACTTCCGGTGCCATGCGAAGGATCGTAAACTGCGGAGCAGATGGTGTGATTACGGACGATGTGAGACTTTTGCAGACTTTTTTGAGAGAACAGACTTGCCGTAAAACGTTTGCGAGTGTATACTAAATAGTCAGATGAGGAGAAGATGACGGAAGTAGGTTGAGTATACATGAGCAAGATATGGGAATTTTTTGAGAATCTGGATGAATATGTATATGTGGCAGACGCAGAGTCTCACGAATTGATATATATGAATAAAAAGACTTTGAGAACCCACGGTTTTCAGAGTAATGAAGAAATTGCCGGGTTAAAGTGCTATGAGATATTGCAGGGGAATTTTGCCCCGTGCAGTATCTGTAATCATGAGCAGCTTCGTCCCGGTTATTTTAAAGAATGGAAATATTTCAATCCCTTGCTTAAGAGGGAACTTCACATCAAGGATACCCTGGTGGAAGAGGATGGAAAAAAATACCGCATGGAGATTGCCATAGATTGCGGAGCCCTGAACGAGGATGAGGAGAATTCTTCGGATTACCGAAATCTGGAAGCTGCACTGAATCGGGCAATTCGTGTGGCACTCAGACAGGAGACTCCGGATCAGACATTACAGGTACTGCTGGAGTTTATGGGTAATATCCTGGAGGCAGACAGAACCTATATTTTCGAAAAAAATGATCACAACCACGATGACAATACTTACGAATGGGTGGCCAAGGGTGTTACCCCGGAGAAGGACACACTTCAGGATCTGCCGCCCGAGATCTGCGAGGGCTGGTACCGGAAGTTTGAAGAAAACCAGAATATCGTTATGGAGAATCTGGAGGAAGTGAAGCAGCTGGATCCGCAGGTGTACGAAATACTGGCGAGACAGAAGATTCATTCGCTGGTAGTGGTTCCCCTCTACGATGATGAGAAGGTCATCGGTTTCTACGGAGTCGATAATCCTCCCGGTAGATATTTTAAGTTCGTGACGGAGATGCTGCAGATCATGGGAAATTTTATTGTGTCCTCCATGAAACGGCGGAATCTGGTGCGGGAACTGGAAGTGATGAGTTATTCGGATCCGCTGACCACACTGGGGAACCGGTATGCCATGAAGCGGTATATCGAGCTGGTGGATCACACAAGACCCATCGGTGTGGTGTACTGCGATATTACGGGATTAAAGCGGATCAATGACAGTGAGGGGCATTCCGCCGGAGACCGTCTGATCAGACGGTGTTGTGAGTGCCTGAAGCATGTATTTGCAGGGAATGGACTGTTCCGTATCGGCGGAGATGAACTGGTGGTTCTGTGCAGCGGAATGGATGAAAAAGAACTCTATCGCAAGGTGGAGGAACTGAAGGCAGAGCTTGTAGCCCACAATGTCACCATGGCGGTGGGGGCTGCGGTGAATACACTGGAAGTTGTGGGTGAGGATCATCTGCTGACGGAGTCTGAACGCCGGATGTATCAGGACAAGGCAGAGTATTATCGCAATACCAGACTGGATCGCAGAAGAGAATAAGTTTGGTTTTGAAAAATTATGTTGAGAATTTCTATCAGGCAGTTCCCTTGACGGGAGCTGCTTTTTTATATATGATAAAAAAGAAAGTTAGTTACAACTAACTAGTTCGTTTGAAGAATCGGATCATAGGAGGTGAGAGCTTTTTGAGTCAGGAAACATGGGAAATCCTATGCGGAATGAAAACCGATGATGCACAGCTGCAACTGGCATTGCAGTGCGCACCACTGATCACGGGGCTGAAAGTATCCAATCTGCTGACCATATCACCGGACTGTTTTACAGAGGTGGAGAAGATCATAGAGGGCAGTTTTATATCCATGTATCCTTTGCTGGAGACAGAGGAGAAGCTGGTCATACTGCTGTATCAGGAAAAACGTCTGGAAAAATATTTAAAAATGCCTGCGGTACAGAAAATGCTTAAGGAGGCAGGCTACGATTCCTGTCAGCTGGAGGATATTTTACCGGTGTTTTGCGAACGTTATGAGACCTACGCGGAGAGAGGAAAGCCATTTCCCCACGAATTGGGATTGTTACTGGGGTATCCGCCGGAGGATGTGGAAGGTTTTATCAGACATCAGGGGAAGAACAGTCTCTGCACCGGTTACTGGAAAGTATACGCGGACAAAGAAAACAAACAGAAGCTTTTTGAAAAATATGAATATGCCAGGGAAAATTTGATCCAGCTGTTACATTATGGATTGAAGATGACTGAGATCATAGATATCTGCGGGAATTCCGCGGCATAGAAAGGAAGGACATTATTTATGGATAAGATTTACGTAGTATTCTGGACGCAGGGTGGCAACACCCAGGCTATGGCGGAAGCCATCGGAGAGGGCATCCGGGAAGCCGGCAAGGAAGCCGAGGTGGTATTCGTCACCGGAGCGAACTTAGATGAACTGAAGGCAGCACCGAAATTCGCACTGGGATGTCCCGCTATGGGAGCGGAAGTCCTGGAGGAATCCGAGATGGAGCCTTTTGTATGTGATGTGGAAGGCTTCGCTTCCGGCAAAAAGATCGCTCTGTTCGGTTCTTACGGCTGGGGCGACGGTGAGTGGATGAGAGACTGGACTACCCGTATGGAGGCAGCAGGCGCTACCGTGTTAAACGGAGAAGGACTGATCTGTCATGAAACTCCGGACGAAGACGGTCTGGCAGAGTGCAGAGAACTGGGCAAGCAGTTGGCAAACGCATAATATCAGGCTTTTTTACTGCCACTGATATAATAGCGTTCTTTGGTCACAGTCTCGGGAACCGGAATGTTGCCGTTTTGCAGCTTACGGGTCAATACATCCAGATGATGCAGCCCCTGTGCCACCCTGATCTTACGGCGGTCTACAAGCTCGCTGTACAACGGATTCTGTGCAAGGGTATTGCAGATATCCTCCGGGAACGGGCAATAGGTGAGCATGATTTGTCGGGCTACCTTGTTCAGCCTCGGGGATCCGGCACCTTCGAACAGTACCCAGATCATATAATCTCTCACGAACATTTCCTTGAAACTGTTCTTGGCACGCTGCAGACTGGATTTTACTCTTTCCTTGGCCTCGGCGCTCAGATCATGATTCTTACGGTAGAACTGGATGTAATCGAAATATTCGCTGGTCAGGGAGCTTACGGAGCCATCGTTCCAGCGGTTGCCCTGGACTCTCTTGCACAGCTCCCAGCGGAATTCTCCGGTGAGATGAGTGAAGGTAGTCTTCAGATCCTCCATGTGGAAAATGGAGAATACCATACGGCAGGGGCTGTTGCGACGTTTGCCTTCGATCTCCTGCCACATGACACCGCGGATGCCGACATTCGGCATGAGAATGATATCCGGCAGATATTCTAAATGTACCGTTTCCTTGCCCATGACATCCAGGTGTGCCATGTCCAGACTTTCCCGATAGAAAGCGGTGTAATCCACACGGCGGATCTCTTCGAGAATCTGCGACACGCGGGATACGGTGACATAGGAGCTTTCCAGATCTTTCAGTACATCATCCGCGCAGAACAGGGGGCAGAATGTGGTGATCCGTCCGAAAGTGATCTTGTTGACCTGAGGGAACATATTGCGCAGCTCGTAATTGACCTTTGCCATGGCATTGTTCTCCAGGGCTTTCAACTCTGCATCGGTAATGTTGCCGCCTACTTTCTGCTTATGGATATAGTCGGAGTAATCCTGGTCGAATTCGTTCCGGCTGGGAGATTTCTGCCCGCGGAAGATCGCCATCAGCCAGTCATAAAAAGTGTAGACTCCGGCGGCACTGTGGTCGGTCATGGCTTCCGCCAGACGATACAGGATCACTGCATTTTTCAGCCCTGCCAGTTCCTCATCCACATAGCCGAAATATAAGAACATCCGCACCGGCATGGGAATATTCGGCTGTTCCAGCGTCTGGGTGAACAGAAGCGAATACAGCAGATAGAATTCTTCTGTCAGCTGTCTGCGAAGCAGTGCGACCTCCTGATCCTGGGAACTGCGGTCGGAGAGCAGCTTATAAGCATGTACATGCTGGCGGAAACTGGATACGGTATCCAAGTCCGGTCCGGCGTACTCTAAAATCGTGTTCAGGGATCCGGCGAGCTTACCTAAGATCTCGGAGTCTCCGCCATCTGCTGCGTCAGAGGAATCCGCAGATTCCATGAGATCTAAGCTGCTCTGGAAACTCTGGGATCTGGAGGTGAACAGATCCTGATCGATAAAGGACAGATCCCCTGCCTTAGAGAGCATACGGTGGACGCGGTCATAGACGATCTTACTGTCCTCGTTGCCCGGTCCCAGTTTATAATAAAGAGAAGTATAAAAATCAAACAGATCATTGCCGGATTCCCGGAAATAAAAAGAGCCCACCTGCTGTAAATAATGGAACTGCTCCTCCAGACTCTGATAGGTACGTCTGAAATCCAGACTTCCCTTACGCAGCATGCCGATGGGAAGATCCGCTTCCTGTACCATGATCCGGTAATTGTCCGAAGCCAGAATACGGCTTAATCCCATGTAATATCCGTTCAGCCAGATATCCGGAGAGTCATCCCCGAGGAAGGCGTTCAGCTCATCGAAATGCTCCAGGGAGCGTGCGGGCAGGCGGTAGCGGTCGCACAGAGTGGTGTAGGTAGCAATGTCGTCCGTCAGTGTGCGGTAGAGCTCACTGCAGTTTAATTCAGAGATAGAACTGCGGTTCAACAGAATGTTGATCTGTCGGAAGCAGGACAATAAAAAAAGCCTTGCCACATCAGGGTGTTTCTGCAGAATATCATTCAGAGAATCCAGACTGGTCAGGGGGTAGGTGAGGATCGTGGTATCCTCCACAGTTACATAGCTGAGCAGATGGATCTCGGAGCAGATCTCACAGATACCGATCACATCCCCTTTGCCCAGCTGATAAGAGCCGCCGGGGTAGGATACGCTTACCTTGCCGTTCGTAATCAGATGCAGTGCGGTCATAGGCTGCCCGTAGCTATATATTGTTTTACCTTTCTCCAATACAATTCCAGCCATTCCATTACCTCGTCTTAATTCGGAATCCTTATAATAATCGATTATACACCATAATACCAACAATTTTCTACTGTACTTTTGATAGAAATGTGATAAAATAAAACTACATATGTGTCACTTTTATATTGGTATATGAAAAAAGTGATGTTTTCGGCAGAAAACGGTACATGGAAAGGTATGTTGGGGTTATGGAACAGAGCAGTGAATACAGAGAGCAGTTGCTGGAATCTTACAAGCAGGCGGTGAGACCGTTACTTCCTTATCTGCCGTGGTTTGAGCAGAATGCGGGTAAGAGAGCCAGTTCCATATACAGCGGACAGGATATCGGAGTCAACTCCGTGTCATTTCCGGTATATGACGGAACGCTTTTGAACTTCGTGCGGGAAGCCGGGAAGAGCCCTCTGATGGACCGCAACTATGCGTATGTATATACCAGACACCGGATCCGCACACATCAGGATGAACGGGATATTATTAAAAAAGCCGGCTGGAAAGAATGGGATATCTTAAGAGGTATTCTGTCGAAGTATGTCTTAGGCGGTAGAACCAAGGGGAATCTGTGGAGCGAAGCGGTATCGGAGCAGATTTTTTACCTGGTCATCAGACGGATGCAGGAAATCATAGAATTTTGGGATAAATCACCGGCAAACGGTAAGATCTGAGTGGGGAAAGGCAGGATTAAGATTCATGGGAGAGAAATCAGTACAGAAAAAGCGGTACATTGTGGAAAAAGCCAGAGATGTGTTTATGGAGAAGGGCTTTAAAAAAGTAACAATGAAGGATATCGTGGAAGCCTGCGATATCAGCCGTGGAGGTCTCTATCTGTATTTTGAGAATACAAGTCAGATTTTTATGGAAGTGCTGCGAATGGAGAGTGAAGAGGCGGATGATGTATTTTCCGACAGCATTACGGAGGATGCTACCGCAGCGGATATTCTGCTTCTGTTTTTGAAGGAACAGAAAAAGGAACTTCTCCGCAAAAAGAATACCCTGACGCAGGCAACCTATGAATTCTATTTTGAAAACGATCTGCCCAAGCGGGATAACATTCTGAAAAAGCAGTTTGATTCCGCAGTGAAGATCATAGAGAAACTGATCGAAGCCGGTGTGGACAACGGAGAATTCCTGTGTGAGGACTGTGAAGGAACCGCGAGAAATATCATGTTTGTCCTGGAAGGACTGAAGATCTCGGCGCAGACCATCGGCGTGACAGCGGAGGCAGTGGATCGTGAGATTCTGTATTTGCTGCGTGGATTAGGTGTGGAAGAAGAATAATAAGACAACGGTTGAGGATGCTTCAGGGGACGGTTCCTGGAGCATTTTCGCTGTAAAGGAAGATAAGCAGAGAGGTAAGTTATGATAGAATCGATTATCAGTATGGAACTTCCGGCAGGGGAGCATCTGGCGGTTCGCAGGAACCGGATCCGCCCGGAGACAGAGACGAAAGGATGCAGGCGGATCAGCTTGGTCTCCGGCATCCACGGTGATGAACTGGAAGGGCAGTATATCTGTTATGAGACAGCTAGAAGAGTAAAGGAGCATCCGGAATATCTGAAGGGTATCGTAGACATCTACCCGGCACTGAATCCGTTGGGAATCGATATGGCGAGCCGGACGGTGCCGAGACTAGATATGGACATGAACCGCATGTTCCCGGGGGATACTTCGGGGGATATGATGGAGCGGGTCACGGCAGCAGTGGTGGATTCCATTATCGGATCGGACATCTGTATTGATCTGCATGCCAGTGATATTTTCGTGCGGGAGATCCCCCAGGTACGACTCAGCGAAGATTTCGCCGAGGCACTGCTTCCCTATGCGAAAATGACCAACGCCGATATGATCTGGATGAATGCCACCGCCACGGTGCATGAGTCCACCCTGGCACATTCCCTGAATCTGCTGGGCGTACCCACCCTGGTGCTGGAGATGGGACAGGGACATGATATCCACAGATCCTTCGGCAACCAGATCGTGGACGGTATTTTCCACATCATGAGCGAGATGGGTATCTGGGAGGGACCGGAACCTGTGGTGCAGGAGCCTGCGGTATCCAGTGACGGCGAGGTGGAATTCATCCGCAGCAGGGTGGACGGCGTATTTTTGCCGTTGATCGAGCACAATCATTATGTGAAAAAGGGAGATCTGATCGGGGAAGTCGTGGATCCTTTTGAGGGCACGGTAAAACAGCAGATCCGCACCGAACGGGGAGGACTTCTGTTTACCCTGCGAGCATACCCGGTGGTCTATGAAGGAGACCTGCTGGCGAGAATCCTGACGGAGTGAGAAAATTATGTTTGAAAGAGATATTTATACCATACATTCGACTTACAGAGAAGATATGCATATCAAGGGTTTCCAGTTCGGCAAGGGGGAAAAATCCGCCTGCATCGTGGGGGCGGCGAGAGGTAACGAGATCCAGCAGATGTATATCTGCTCCCAGCTGGTGAAGACACTGCGGGAACTGGAAAATAACGGATGCATCAGTGCCGGGAAACAGATTCTCGTGATTCCTACCATCAATGCCTATTCCGTGAACATCAGCAGACGCTTTTTCGGTGTCAAGGAAGCGGACATCAACCGGAGTTTCCCGGGCAATGATTACGGGGAACCGGCGGACCGTCTGACCAACGCACTGCTTACGGAGATCAGAGATTATGTCTACGGCATCCAGTTCACCTCTTTTTACAGACCGGGAGAGTTCGTACCCCATGTGCGCATGATGGAGACGGGATACCAGAATACCTCCCTGGCGAATCTCTTCGGACTGCCCTATGTGGTGGTGAGAAAGCCGGTGCCTATTGATACCAAGACCCTGAATTATAACTGGCAGGATGAGATGACCGCAGCTTTTTCTGTCTATACGAACCAAAACAATCAGATCGATGAGGCAAGCGCAAGGCAGGCAGTGGCAGCGGTGTTACGATTCTTAAAACGGATGGGACTGATCCGGTACGAGAGTCACTCCGGCTATATCAGCCATGTATTATATGAAAAGGACTTAAGCGATGTACATACGAACCGGGCGGGAATTTTCCGGGGAAAGGTACATGCGGGAGATGATGTGCGCTATGGCAATGAACTGGCAGAGATCATAGACCCTTACGACGGATCCGTGCGGGAGACCATTCTGGCACCCACTGACGGCATCGTATTTTTTGCCCATACGGAGGCACTGATCAGTGAGAAAGATATTGCCTATCGGCTGATCCACAGACTGCACGAATGACGAACCGCTCAAAAAGGCAGGTAAAATCTATCTAAATTTGTTGTTTTCTGCTATTGTGGGAAAATATAGTATGTTGTATGATACTATTCAGAGTCATGTTAATTAAAAACTTTATCGGAGGAGAGACATGAGCAACGTAAGACGTATCTATGTAGAGAAAAAGGAGCCTTATGCTGTCAAGGCAAAAGAGCTGCACGACGAACTGAAAAATTATCTGGGCATCGATGTGGCGAAGGTTCGCGAATTTATCCGCTATGATGTGGAGAATATTTCGGATGAGGTATTTGCAAGAGCCTGCAAGACCGTATTTTCCGAGCCTCCCGTAGATGATCTGTATGAGGAGACGATTGAGATCCCTGCGGACGCACGAGTATTTTCCGTAGAGTTCCTTCCCGGACAGTTTGATCAGAGAGCGGATTCCGCAGTACAGTGTGTGAAGTTCTTAAAAGAGGACGAGGAGCCTGTGATCCGCACCGCTGTGACCTATATGATCGAAGGACAGGTGTCCGACGAAGAATTTTCCAAGATCAAATCTTACTGCATCAACCCTGTGGATTCCAGAGAGACCGACATGGAGAAGCCGGATACCCTGATCACAGTGTATGATGATCCCGCTGATGTTGCCGTGTTCGATGGCTTCAGAGATATGGATGAGAGCAGCTTAAAGGCTCTGTACGAATCTCTGGGACTTGCCATGACATTCAAAGATTTTAAACATATTCAGAATTATTTCCACGATGATGAGAAGAGAGATCCTTCCATGACGGAGATCCGTGTATTGGATACCTATTGGTCCGATCACTGTCGTCATACCACCTTTTCCACCGAACTGACCGACGTGGAATTCGGTGAAGGCTATTATCGTTCTCCTTTAGAGACTACTTACCAGAGCTATCTGGATACCAGAGAAGAGATCTTCCGGGGAAGAGAGGACAAGTTCGTCTGCCTCATGGATCTGGCACTGATGGCAATGCGGAAACTGAAAAAAGACGGCAAGCTGGACGACATGGAAGAATCCGATGAGATCAATGCCTGCTCCGTAGTGGTTCCTGTGGAGATGGATTACGGTGACCACAGAGAGACCGAGGAGTGGCTGGTATTTTTCAAGAACGAGACCCACAACCATCCTACAGAGATCGAGCCTTTCGGTGGCGCAGCTACCTGTCTGGGCGGAGCTATCCGTGATCCTCTGTCCGGTCGTGGTTATGTATATCAGGCAATGCGTGTCACCGGTGCGGCAGATCCTACCGTTCCCGTATCCGAGACACTGCATGGAAAACTGTCCCAGAAGAAGCTGGTAAGAGGCGCAGCCAGCGGCTATTCCTCTTACGGTAACCAGATCGGTCTGGCTACCGGATTTGTAAAAGAGATCTATCATCCCTCTTACGTGGCAAAGCGTATGGAGATCGGTGCCGTTATGGGCGCAGCTCCCCGCAAAAATGTCATTCGTGAGACCTCCGATCCCGGTGATATTATCATCCTGTTGGGCGGACGTACCGGACGTGACGGCTGCGGCGGTGCTACCGGATCCTCCAAGGTACATACCGATACCTCCATTGAGACCTGCGGTGCTGAGGTACAAAAAGGTAATGCACCTACCGAGCGTAAGATCCAGAGACTGTTCCGTCGTGAGGAAGTCAGCCGTCTGATTAAGAAATGTAACGATTTCGGTGCCGGCGGTGTCTCCGTTGCCATCGGTGAACTTGCCGACGGTCTGACCGTAGATCTGGACAAGGTACCGAAAAAGTACGCCGGACTGGACGGCACGGAACTGGCCATCTCCGAGTCCCAGGAGCGTATGGCAGTGGTTGTAGATCCTAAGGATGTGGATACTTTCTTAGGCTATGCCAAGGAAGAGAACTTAGAGGCGGTTCCCGTGGCAGTTGTTACCGAGGAGCCGAGACTGGTACTAAACTGGAGAGGCAAGCCCATCGTAGATCTGAAGAGAGCTTTCTTGGATACCAACGGTGCGCACCAGGAGACCAAAGTAAAAGTAGACATTCCTTCCGAAGAAGAGAATTATTTCGATAAATGGGCTGTTCCCGCAGTGGGCGAGAAGCTGGAAGAGGGCGATGTGAAGGGTGCCTGGGTGGCGCTGCTTAACGACCTCAATGTATGTTCCCAGAAGGGTCTGGTGGAGATGTTTGACTCCTCCATCGGTGCCGGCAGTGTACTGATGCCTTACGGCGGAAAATATCAGCTGACCGAGACCCAGACCATGGTAGCCAAGCTGCCGGTACTGGAAGGCAAGACCGACACCGTGACCATGATGAGCTACGGTTTCGATCCTTACCTGTCCTCCTGGAGCCCTTATCACGGAGCTGTCTATGCAGTGACAGAGTCCATGGCGAAGATCGTGGCTTCCGGCGGTGACTTCAGCAAGATCCGTTTCACCTTCCAGGAGTACTTCCGCAGAATGACCAGCGATCCCGAGCGTTGGAGCCAGCCTTTTGCAGCACTGCTTGGTGCTTACGATGCACAGATCGGTTTCGGCCTGCCCTCCATCGGTGGTAAGGACAGTATGTCCGGTACTTTCAATGACATTGATGTACCTCCCACACTGGTATCTTTTGCAGTGGATGTGGCAAAATCCGGTGATATCATTACTCCGGAATTGAAGACACCCGGCAACAAGCTGGTGCGTTTCTCCATTGACAAGGACGATTTCGACATTCCGATGTATGAGGATGTGGCAGAATTATATGGTAAGATTCATGAACTGACCGAGAACGGCACCATCGTATCCGCGTATGCTCTGGATTCCAAGGGTGTGGCAGCAGCTGTATCCAAGATGGCATTCGGTAACAAGCTGGGCGTGAAGATCGATGATGAGGTTACCACAGACGATCTGTTCGACAACGGACTGGGCGATATCCTGGCAGAGATTCCCGCAGACAAACTGGCTGCACTGGAAGAGAAGGAGCTGGATTACACCGTCATCGGTACTGTGACCGAAGAGCCCGCGTTCGTATACGGTGATGCGAAGATCACCATGGATGAGGCACTTGCTTCCTGGACTTCCAAGTTGGAGAAGGTATTCCCTACTAAGGCAGTGAAGGGTACCGAGGCAGTGGCAAGCGATGTCTACAAGGCAGACAGCATCTATGTATGCAGGCATAAAATCGCAAAGCCCACCGTATTCATTCCGGTATTCCCGGGAACCAACTGCGAATACGACAGCACCAAGGCATTTGAGCGTGCCGGAGCCCATGTGGAGACGAGAGTGTTCCGCAACCTGACGGCAGAGGATATCCGTGAATCCGTAGAGGAATTCGAGAAGTCCATCGCACAGGCACAGATCATCATGTTCCCCGGAGGATTCTCCGCAGGTGACGAGCCCGACGGCAGTGCGAAGTTCTTCGCAACAGCATTCCAGAATGAGAAGCTGAAGGAAGCTGTCATGAGACTGTTAAATGAGAGAGACGGTCTGGCACTGGGTATCTGTAACGGATTCCAGGCACTGATCAAGCTGGGACTGGTTCCCTACGGCGAGATCACCGGTCAGAAAGAGGATTCTCCTACCCTGACCTTCAATACCATCAACCGTCATATCTCCAAGATGGTATACACCAAGGTCGTATCCAACAAGTCTCCTTGGTTACAGGGCGCTACGCTGGGTGCTACCTACTGCAACCCCGCATCCCATGGTGAGGGACGTTTCGTAGCACCGAAGGAGTGGATCGACAAGCTCTTCGCAAACGGACAAGTTGCTACCCAGTATGCTGACCAGAACGGCAACGTATCCATGGATGAGGAGTACAACATCAACGGATCCTACTGTGCAATCGAGGGTATCACTTCTCCCGACGGCAGATGCTTCGGTAAGATGGCACACTCCGAGAGAAGAGATGCTGCGGTAGCCATGAACATCTACGGCGAGCAGGATATGAAGATCTTCGAGTCCGGCGTGCAGTACTTTAAGTAAACAGAGAATTGATTTGGCGTAAATAGCCTCAAAACAATGAATTCCGTACAAAAAAATTCCTAGATCAGGTATTTTTGTACGGAATTTCTTTGTTTTGTTTATTCAGCGAAAATATAGCTTTTTTGCATGGAAAAATCTCATATTTTTGTATTTTTTTCACAAATATTGGCGTTTTAAATACAATCAGAATTTTCGGAGTAGGTGCTGAGAGTATCACTTGTAAAGTATTGTCGGAATCGGTATAATATAGGTAATTGGGAGGTAAATATATGCTGCTTACATTAGTACCGCTTTTTGATGAAAATATGGCCGTTTGTGCCTACTCCTTTTTTACCCAGAGAGAGAATTTCCTGTTGAATCCGCTGCTGCTTGGGACAGCACAGTTCGACGGAGCATCCCAAATTACGGGACTGGAACTGATTCAGAAGATGGGACTGGATACCTTGTCTCAGGGCAAGGAAATATTTGTGCCGATCAGTAATATTTCCATATTTGCGGATATTCCGGAACAGTGCGACGCTCCTCACAGTAAGATTGTGCTTCTGATCGACAATGCGATCCCGCCCATCGAGATGTATGTGAATCGACTGAAGGAACTGAAGCAGGAAGGCTATAAGCTGGCGATCCGTAAGTTGGCTGTCAGTGATTTTGAGAATTACAGAGAAGTCCTGAAACTGATGGACTATGTTCTTTTGAATAATCGTAAGATCGCAATTGACAAGGCGAAGATCTATTTCGGCAAACTGTTCCCGAATATCCGACTCTGTGCCGGCAATATCGATACCATGGAAGACTTCGAACGTTTGAAGGAGACCGGCGGTTATCAGTTATATGAAGGTAAGTTTTACCGCGTACCCATTACCAAAGGCCAGACCGATGTGGCACCTCTGAAGGGCAACTATATCGACCTGCTGAATATTGTGAACAGTCCAGATTTTGAACTGACCACCGCAGCAGATATCATCGGACGCGATACGGCGCTGACCATTGATCTGTTGAAGATGGTGCAGCCCTTAGCAGTGAATTCCGAGATCACTTCCATCCGCCATGCCGCAGCCATGCTGGGACAGCGGGAGCTGAAAAAATGGATCAACACCGCTGTGGCAAATGCACTGTATGCGGATAAACCCAACGAAGTCACCAGACTGTCTCTGCTTCGTGCGAAATTCGCAGAGAATCTTGCGGAAAGCTTCGGACTGAAAGCGCAGAAAGACGAAC
>CAVGMD010000068.1:0-14605 GCA_963630275.1 Bacteroidaceae bacterium
GTTTTAATCCTGGGCTTAGCACCATGTTTTATACTTCAACTCCGAAAGTCAGGTAAAATCTGCAACTCGCAAAGAACGAATTGCAGATTTTTACAAAATTTATATAATGTACCTCATTTTGAACAATTTCCCCGTCATTTTTTCATAGGGGATGTCACTAAAAACCGCCCAAGTACCTGCCTGCCACACCATAAAAAGTCTGTTGCTTCCACATCCTGCGCCGCAAGCAAACACTCTCTGCGCCAGATCCTGCCGTCTGCCAGATAGCTGATCTCTCCCACACACTCTCCTTCCTTCACAGGTGCTGTAAGGTGCTGTTCTTTCCGGTAAAGGATCTCCACCTTCTCGTCCGGACGCATTAAAAGCCCTTCCACACCTTCCGCTTCCGGATCCAACTCCACGGGCAGTAATACTTCTTTCTCCAGTTCGTCATTCTGTGCATCCGCCACCGGAATCGGCAGAAGCAGCTGTTCCCTGCCGGAAAACGATTCTTCCCCAAAGTGTCGATATGTATAGCTCTCCAATCCGTAAGCAAACAGTTCCCTGCTGTCGCTCCATTTATAGGTCTTATGGTTCGGCCATCCGCAGGCAAGCAGAGCCACGATCAGGCATTTACCGTCCCGTTTCAGTGCTCCCACATAACAGTACCCCGCTTTATTCGTGAATCCGGTCTTGCCGGTAAATACTCCGTCCATCATCTGCAGAAAGGCATTGTGATTGTGGCATTGAAAGGAGCGTCCATTCTCTGTAAAACTGTAATCCCCGGTTCGTGTGATCTCTAAAAACAGATCCCTCTGTGGGGAATCTTTGATACAATACCTGAGGATTCCCGCCAGATCCTTTGCCGTGGTATGGTGTTCCTTCTCTAACGTACTTCCGTCCGGCAGTGTCAGTGTCTCAGTGGCATCCAGCCCGTTTGGCGTGATGAACCATGTGTCCTCGCAGCCGATCTCTTCCGCCTTTTCATTCATTGCCTGCGCAAATCTATGTAATGCCGCCCTGCTCTCTTCGGTGGTATGCTCTGAGATCTCTCCCGTCTCCCCCAACAGTTTCCCGCCGATGTATTCTCCCAGCGCTGCGGCAGCGTCGTTATGGCTTTCCAACATCAGGGAAAACAGCAGTTCTCTCACCGTATAACGCTCTCCTTTTTTAACATAGAGCTTTACCTTGGGCATGGCAGCCGCATAGGCAGAGACGCTGACGTTTTCCTCCACCTTTGCATTTTCCAGCACTAGTATGCAGGTCATGATCTTGGTAGTACTCGCCATAGCCATGGGGGTAGTTTCGTTTTTCCCATAAAGCACACGTCCGGAGTCCACGTCCAGAAGCACCGCTCCCTGTGCATACAGCATAAGCTCCCGCGGCGGATCAGATTCTTCGGTCTCATACAGAATCCCGGATACTTGTTCGTGATCTTTTATAATGTCTTCACCGGATCGTAAGCCCCATAGACTTTCCAGGCACAGAATTCCCGCAAAAAGGGCACAAAAAAGGCCTCGCATAATCGTCGCTCCCAAAAAGGGTTATTTATTACTATGAGGCTGATTCTTTGTCCTATTCAATGATATGTTTATATATTCAGAGTAAGCTGTACTTCCTGTTCCGCCTGCTGTTTGAATTCCTCCACCTGCACAGGATTCAGTTCCGGCAGCTCTTCCAGACTCTTTACGCCAAAGCAGCGCAAGAACTGCTCCGTGGTACCAAACAGTAAGGGTCTTCCGGGAGCATCCAGACGTCCCAGCTCCGTGATCAGATCATACTCCAGCAGTTTGTTGATAGCATGGTCACAGCTGACGCCTCTGACTCTCTCGATCTCCAGTCTTGTCACCGGCTGCTTGTAGGCGATAATGGACAGCGTCTCCAGTACGGTATCCGTCAGGGTCATTTTCCTGGGAGTCTTGGCAATCTTGATCAGATATTCGTACATATCCGCCTTGGTGCACAGCTGTACGGAATTGTCAAACTGTGTCAGACCGATGCCTCTGTTCTCTTCCTCGTATCGTGCTGCCATATCCTTTAATATAGATTTTGTCGTCTTCACATCCTCTTCGATCACTTCCGCAAGTCTGCTGATCTCCACGGAATCCCCCATGGTAAAAAGGATGGCCTCTATCACTGCTTCTGCTTTACTGCGTTCCATACTAAAACCTCACTGTATCCTAAACGTTAGATGTAATCATAATATCATCGAATATGTTTTCCTGGCTGATGTTGATCTTGCCGGTCTTCATCAGTTCCAGAATGATCAGAAAAGTAACGATGACTTCCATTTTGCTGTTCTGCTTCTCCAAAAGCTTCCGGAAGCTGAAAGTCTTATGCTCTCTGGCATATGCCTCCACGTACAGCATCTTGATGTCCATGTCCACCTCATCCTTCTCGATATTGCCGTACTGGCTGCGGACGGGGTCGATCTTGTCCTCCTGCTTCTTTACGATGGATTTGAAGATCTCGTGAAGTTTGTTCAGATTCATATCACCGATGAGTTCTTCGTAATCGATGGGCTGTCTGTAGGCTTCCACTTCCTTTGGAAGTCTCTGCTCTCTATACATGTTTCTCGCCGCATCCACCTGGCGGTCTCTGAGTTCAAAGGACATGTATTTGTACATCTTGTATTCCAACAGCTTCTGTACCAGTTCAGCTCTGGGATCCTCTTCCTCGCCGTCCTCGTTCACTTCCTTGGGCAGCAGCATCTTGCACTTAATATCAATCAGCGTTGCCGCCATCACCAGGAATTCGCTCATGACATTCATATCTTCCCGCTGCATCTGCTTGATGTAATCCAGATACTGGGCCGTGATCTCCACGATGGGAATATCATAGATGTCTATTTTATTTTTCTCGATTAAATGAAGCAGCAGATCCAGAGGACCTTCAAACGCTTCCAGTTTTACAGATATTGCCATGTAATAAAACTCCTATTTCCCCTCATCGGGCATAAGATCCACTTCCAGGATCTCGCCCGGATTGAACAGCCGTATGGGAATCGTATGCATTCCCAGTCCTCTGCTTAAGAGCATTCTGCTCTTCCCCAGTGTAAACTCTCCGCCATCGTACTTCGGGAAAAGTCTGACATTGGGAGACACCACGCCTTTTCCCCAAAAGGGAACTCTCACCATGCCACCGTGGACATGTCCGGATAACACCAGATCCGCCCCCCAGTCCGCGTATTTCGGAAAATAATCCGGATCGTGGGCGATCAATATATTGAAAAATTCTTCGGAAGGCTGTCCTAAAATCCCCTGCAGATACCCGGGATTCATAGGCTGTATGCCGAAACGTTTGTAATAGAGCTTGTCTATCTCCGAGCCGTAGATCCGGATTCCGTATTCCGGCAGGTCCGTATGCTCGTTGACAAGTCTGTGGATTCCGATCTTCGTAAGAGCTTCCTCATACCACTCCGCCATATCTCCATAATTTTCGGGATATAGTTTTAATCGGTGTTCATGATTGCCGTTACCATAATAAATGGGATACTTCTTCGCAAGTTCCGTAAGGAATCCCACTGCCACGTCCAGCGTTGCCTTCGGCTTCGCCGTCAGCATGTCCCCGGCGATCAGGATCATGTCCGGTCCGATTGCATCGATTGCCTGCAGCAGTTTCTCATTTTCTTTTCCGTATCTCTTATTGTGCAGATCCGCCAGAACCACTGCCTTCACAGGCTTTTTGACTCTCTGATCCCGCAGGGAATAATGCCGCACCACAAAACGATTACTGTCGTACAGCATTATCCACAGCATTATCACAAGAATTACTGCGATCACGGTAATCACTACATCCAACTTTTTTGCCCCCATGGTATGTTGCCAGATTATTGCCAATATGTTCTATAGTATAACATATTCTTTTGTCTTACAAAAGATAAAATTCCATTATTTTTCGCAGATAATCCTTATAAACCGCCTTTGCAACCGCATTGTCATACAGAATCGGCACACTGCCGATCTCTACGCCATTTAGCAGATACACCGCCCTGCCTGCCGTATCTCCTTCGTTGAACGGTGCCACGGCAGTCTCCGGCAATTCGATCTTTTTCTCCACGCCGTCCAGGGAATTCCCCTCTGTATCCAGATACCGGAATTCACTCTGGTATTTCACAGGCACCGTATCCTCTACACCGCCCTGCACCCGCAGACCGGGCAGTACATCTGTATTCTCATCCAGATATAAATCACTGATATTGAAGCCATAGTTCAACAGTGTCTGGGCATCCTTAAAACGTGCCTTATAATCCGGTGCTCCCATAATTACCGCGATCAGATCAATGCCATCCTTCGTTGCCGTGGCGGACAGACAGAATTTTGCTTTCGAGGTAGATCCGGTCTTCAGTCCCGTCGCCCACTGATACTGTTTTAACAGCTTGTTGGTACTGTTCAGGGTAAACGCGGAACTCCCCTGTCTGGTCTCATGGGTAATATCCTCCATCCAGATGCCGGTATATTCAAATATTTTCGGGTATTTTACCGTAAGCTCCCTGGACATGATCGCCACATCCATAGCTGTCGTATAATGTCCGTCAGAATCCGTCAGACCGCAGCAGTCCTTGAAATGGGTATCCGTCATGCCAAGCTCCGCCGCCTTCGCATTCATCTGCTCCACGAAAGCTTCCTCACTTCCCGCTATGTATTCCGCCACCGCCACACTGGCATCGTTGCCCGAAGCCACAGCGATACATTTGATCATGGTCTCTAAGGTCTGCACCTCATTCTCCGCCAGGAAAACCTGGGATCCTCCCATGGAACTGGCATAGGCACTCACCGTTACCGGATCCTCCAATTTGATCTTCCCCTGATCCAGCGACTCAAACGTCAGAAGTAATGTCATGATTTTGGTAATACTGGCAGGACTCCGGCATTCTCTTGCATTCTGTTCAAAGATCACTTTCCCGGTGGAGCTCTCCAAAAGTACCGCACTGGGAGCTTCGATCGCTGCTGGTTCCGCAGATACGCAGATGCCGTTCCACCAGAATATCTGCATACTGACGCCAAGAAGCAGGATCCAACTACAAATATATTTCCTGATTTTTTGCATAAAAAAGCCACACTCCCTTATCCTTTTCTAAAAGATATGGTCGTGTGGCTCTGTATATACCTGCGAATCTTACCATCTGGCGATCAGTGCCTGACAGTGTTCCTTCAGATCCCGTCCCTTGCCGCGCACATCCACGTGAAATACTTTAAGTAACTGTACCGTATAATCTATGGCTACAATGGTCAGTACTGCCTGAATCATTCTGGCACCTACCTTGATCTGTACACTGTCAATGATGTGGTACATGGCATCGTGAACAAACTGTACGATGCCGATGGCATAAAAGCCCCAGGCAATGGTGCTCTCCAGGCAGATAATACCGCGGTAATTGAAAGGTTTGTTGTTATAATCCCACCAGAGCTCTCCTAAGATGCGGATCATGCCGACTCCCACAAAATACTCAAAAGTCGTAGCCAGAATTGCTCCGATAATATAAAGCTTTAAAATTTTTCCGCGAAACGGGCTTAAGATCAGATAGCCCAGTACTCCGCCAAATCCATAGATGGGGCAGAACGGTCCCTTGCCGAATCCCCGGTTGGTGAGCTTACGATTACAGAATGACATATACGTAGACTCCAGTGCCCATCCGAGAATACTGTATAATACAAATGCTGCTAACAGATGATAGATATCTGTTCCCAGTATTTCATAATTCCACATTTCATTTTCCTCATAAGTACAAAGTCCCCGGTGATTACGCCGAGGACTTTTGTTTAACATTAGTTATATTTACGTTTTCTTGCTGCTTCAGACTTCTTCTTACGTTTTACGCTAGGCTTCTCGTAATGCTCTCTCTTACGAATCTCCTGCTGGATACCAGCCTTAGCGCAGCTTCTCTTGAAACGACGTAAAGCGCTATCTAAAGTCTCGTTCTCTTTTACGATTACGTTTGACATCTTACACCCGACCTCCCTTCAGTCCCTTCAAGTAACATGACTGACTGGGTTATTCTAATGCGCAGTTGCTCTACACACATTTAATATTATAGCATAAAAAATGTATTCGTCAACTACTTTTTTAGGATATTAAAAAAATTTATTTAAAGAACTTATCATAAATACCAAATAAGAAGATAAAGATTACGATCAGGGGCAGTCCGTAGGTCAGATAACCGCGCATCCAATCGTGGACTTTTAAGCCCTTACCGGTATTTACTTCTTTTTTATAGTTCTCCCATCCCCAGCCGTATCTGGTCACACAGAACAGCAGGTATACCAGGGATCCTAAGGGCAGGAACAGATTACTTACCAGGAAATCTTCAAAATCCAGTACTGCTCCGCCGAAGACGGAGAAACCGTCCCAGTTCCATACATTGTAGCCCAGTACGCAGGGTACGGACAGGGCAATGATCAGGAACAGGTTCACCAGGGAAGATTTCTTACGGCTGGCGCCGGTCAGTTCCATGCCGCAGCAGATGATATTCTCAAATACTGCCAGTACAGTAGATAATGCCGCAAACGCCATGAACAGGAAGAACAGGCTTCCCCACAGGCGGCCGTAAGGCATATTTGCGAAAATATTCGGCAGGGTAATGAAGATCAGGCTGGGACCCGAAGTCTGATCCACGCCGTAGGTAAAGCAGGCGGGGAAAATGATCAGCCCTGCGGTAATTGCCACGAAAGTATCCAGTACCACAACTCTGACGGACTCTCCCATCAGGGAATGATCCTTGCCGATGTAGCTTCCGAAGATCGCCATAGCACCGATGCCTAAGCTTAAGGTAAAGAATGCCTGATTCATGGCACCTACCAGTGTAGATACCACACCGACTTCCTGCATACGTCCAAAATCAGGTACCAGATAGAACTTCAGACCTTCTTTTGCTCCCGACATGAAGAAGCTGTTGATGGCAAGTACTACCATGATGGCAAGCAATGCGATCATCATGACTTTCGTCACGCGCTCCAGACCGTTCTGCAGCCCACCGGCACAGACACCGATACAGATGATCACCACCAGTACCATCCAGAACATCATGCCCTTGGGATTTGCCAGCATCTGGGTAAACTGATCCGCTACCGCATCCGCGGAAAGTCCGGAGAGTTTACCGGCAGCTGTCATATAAAAATAATGTAACATCCAGCCTGCTACCGTCGTATAGAACATCATTAACAGATAGCAGCCTGCCAGTGTAAAATATCCGTGGATATGCCACTTCTGTCCCGGCTTTTCCAAAGCCTGATAAGCTTTCACCGGACTCTTCTGACTGGCTCTTCCCACAGCGAACTCCATGGTCATAATAGGCAGGCCGAGGATCACCAGGAAAATCAGATAAAACAGTACAAATACGCCACCGCCGCCCTGACCGGCCATGTACGGAAATTTCCATACATTACCGATACCAATGGCACAGCCGGCAGACAGCAAGATAAAACCTAAGCGGGATTTCAAATTCTCTCGTTGTTCCATTATGCAAGCTGACCCTCCAATACTTTGGACGCTTCCGCAATTGCTGCGGGAATGCCTGCGGGATTCTTACCGCCGGCCTGCGCCATATTGGGGCGTCCACCGCCGCCACCGCCTACCAGTGCGGCAATTCCCTTGATCAGGTTGCCTGCATGTGCACCGGCCTTTACTGCACCGTCGGTTGCCATAGCGATCATGTTGACCTTGCCGTCCTGTGCGGATAAAAGTACGACAACGCCCTCTCCGAGCTTGCCCTTTAACTGGTCTCCCAGATCTCTTAAGCCGTTCATATCTACGCCGTCTACGTTCGCAGCTAACAGCTTCATGCCCTTCACTTCTACCACCTGATCCATGACATCGCCCAGTGCAGACTGTGCCATTTTTGCCTTCAGGGATTCATTCTCTGCATTCAGAGTCTTCAGTTCTGCCTGCATATGCTGGATCTTCTCGGTCAGAGCCGCAGGAGCAGCCTTGGCAGCTGCTGCCGCCTTGTTGAAGCTCTCTTCCATTGCCTGATAGTATGCCATTACGTTGGCACCGGTCAGTGCTTCGATTCTTCTGACACCGGCCGCAACACCACTCTCGGACAGGATCTTGAAGTAGCCGATCTCGCTGGTATGCTTTACATGGGTACCACCGCACAGTTCCTTGGAGAAATCTCCCATGGATACCACGCGGACGGTCTCGCCGTATTTTTCACCGAACAGAGCCATAGCTCCGCTCTTCTTCGCATCCTCGATGCTCATGATATCGGTAACGACTGCAATGTCCTCCGCAATCTTCTCATTGACCAGAGCCTCTACCTTAGCAATCTCTTCTGCGGTCATAGCCTGTCCATGACTGAAGTCGAAACGGGTTCTTGCACCGTCCTGGTAGGAACCCTGCTGTTCTACATGGTCTCCCAGTACGATCTGCAATGCCTTCTGTAACAGATGGGTTGCGGAATGGTTCTTGCAGACGCTCTTTCTGTTGTCGGTATCTACCGCAAGCTCTGCGGTATCATTTACAGACACATTTCCGGATACCACTTTACCCACATGACCGATGCGTCCGCCTGCGATCTTCACGGTCTCGGTCACTTCAAAAGTACCGTTCTTCGTGCGGATCACACCAAAATCACCCTTCTGTCCGCCCATGGTAGCATAGAACGGGGTAGCATCGGTGATCAGGGTTCCGTTCTCTCCCTTATTTAAGGTATTCACCAATTCAGTCTCGGAAGCCAGCCCCACTACCTTGCCCTCTGCGGTCAGGGTATCGTAACCTACAAATTCACTTACAACCTTCTCATCCAGGCCATCGAAGACACCTGCAGCGGTGGTCAGCTTCTGGGTGAAGTTCTGTCCTTCTCTTGCCTTCTGCTTCTGTTCTTCCATGGCAGCGGCGAATCCGTCCTCATCCACGGTCAGATTCTCTTCCTGCGCCAGTTCTACCGTCAGCTCCAGAGGGAATCCGAAGGTATCGTATAAGTAGAATGCAGACTTACCGTCGATCTCCTTTTTGCCTTCGCTTCTCTTCTGCTCCAGAATCTTCTGAAGCTCCTTCATGCCGTTCTCCAGAGTACTCTCAAAACGGGCGATCTCTTTCTGCAGCTCGCTTAAGATAAACTCACGGTTCTTCTTCATCAGAGGATAGCTCTCTGCGTAGATCTCATCAATATACATGGCAGCAATGTGCAGAAGCTGCTCTGTAGTTATATTCAGGGTACGTCCGTGTCTTACCGCACGACGGATCAGACGACGGAGAATATAGCCGGCACCGGTGTTGGAGGGAAGCAGCTTTGCTTCATCACCGATCAGCATCACGCTGGTACGCAGATGGTCTGCCAGAATACGCATGGATCTGGTCAGCTTCTCATCCGCATTGTATTTCACACCGGAAGTCTCTTCGATATAAGCGATAATGGGAGCAAACAGGTCGGTCTGGTATACATCTCTGGTACCGTTTAAGAATGCCAGAATACGCTCCAGTCCCCAACCGGTATCTACGTTCTTCTGCTTTAAGGGAGTCAGATGACCGTCATGATGCTTCTCATACTGCATGAATACATCGTTACCAAGCTCGGTATATTTACCGCAGTCACAGCCGGGTCCGCAGTTCGGTCCGCAATCCGGTCTGTCAGCGATATAGAACATCTCACTGTCGGGACCGCAGGGACCATACTCCAATCCCCACCAGTTATCGTCAGCGGGCAGATAATATACGTTCTCTTTTTTGAAGCCGGAAGCGATACGATACTGTGCGCCCTCCTCATCTCTGGGGGCATTCTCGTCACCTGCAAATACGGTGGCAGCCAGATGGTCTGCATCGAATCCGAACACCTGTGTCAGCAGTTCAAAGCTCCACTGGCAGCGCTCCTTTTTAAAATAATCACCAAGACTCCAGCTTCCCATCATCTCGAAGAAAGTTACATGGCTCTTGTCGCCTACGGAATCAATATCGTTGGTGCGTACACATCCCTGTACGTTACAGAGTCTGGTGCCCAAAGGGTGCTTCTGTCCCAGTAGATAGGGCATCAGAGGCTGCATACCGGCTACATTGAACATAACACCGGTGGAACCGTCGGATACTAAGGATACTGCTCCCACATCCACATGCCCACGGTCTATATAAAATTGTTTCCAGGCTTTTCTCAGCTCATCAGAAGTGAATTGTCTCATCTCTCGTTCTCCTTATTTATATAAAAATACTACTGAATGTTCAGAACCTACATTTCTACATTATAATGTTATCGTTTCGCCGCGTCAAGGATAAAACGGCGCTCCGGTGCTATCTCCAGAATGCCAGCTGCTGGCAGATGGAATAAAATCTCACCGGATCTATGCTCACCAGCGCCTCACTGTTGTCGATGAACAACAGCAGGAAGTTATATGCCATACATATGGCGAAACTGATATTCAGGAAAATATGAAGCAGCTTTGCCCTGTCGGCGTTTTCCGCGTTATGTTGCCATGCAGCATAGAAGCAGATGATTCCGCCGATGTAAAACAGCCATCCGAAATCACTGTAATACCGCTGTAAAATTCCCGCCGCTTCCGCATCTGCGATGACGATCACGATTCCGGACAGCAGAGACAGCCCTGCCATCCCGTACATCCGTTTCCCGCTCTCTGTCATTTTCCCGTTCTCAGCAAACCACATTCTGTGTCCCATCACCAAAAATGCCGCAAACGGAATCAGATTCACTGTAAAAAATCCGCCGAAGGTTCCCTCGCTGATGGTCTTGCCCAGGTAAGTGGTCTTGTGCATGACCTCCAGAATGTACGGAAAGGCTGCCGATACAGCTGGCAGCTGGAACAGATAGGTAAACAGAGCATAGGGAATTCTCCCAAGCTCCACGCCTCTCTTCGTCATATCATTCGTGGTCAGATTGTAGTTGGCTCCGAAGTCGAACACCGATCCGAATCTTTTGTAGTTATAAATCATCAAGCATGCGGCAACCACAGCGTACATAAGGATCGCCGCCGTTGTTTTCCCTCTGCTGTCCCTGGAAAACAACTGTCGATTCTTAAATACTGCATTCCAGAAAATCGGGAAGATCAAAAACGAGCCGAGCAAAAGCTGGGGTCTGCATCCCGCCACCAGTGCCATACACAAACAACCAGCAGCCAGTTTCCAGCCGTTTACTTTAGTCTCTTCCAGGGAAGAGAGCCAGAATGCAATTCCGTATACCGATAGTGCGACTCCCATCAGGATCGGCAGTGAATAATAATCCGGTCTGCGCATAATGGTTAATGCCCCACAGCCATTGATCATCATTAACGTCGTAAGGATCCATGTCATAAACGGGACTTTCGGGAAATACTTCCGTCGCAGTTCATAAGTCAGCCAGAAGGTTCCAACGATCAGCAGGATCCCGACGATCAGGATTCCCACCCAGGTTGGAAACGCTGTTCCGGTCACAAGGTACCATGGCAGGTAAAAAACAAGTACCGGTACCACTCCGAAATACACATAATATGCCCCATGATAATACGCTACATCCCACAGGCATTCCTCTCCGGTATTCTCCAGAATTCTGTCCCGGGAATCAAAATCATAAGGATTCTCCATGGTTAGCAGGGACGTGGGAGGTACCTCATCCAGGTACAGATGTCCTTCACTTAGTGCCACCGCCAGTTTATGATATTGCATATGATGTTCCCAGGGTACTTCCCGGTAGATGGGATTCAACAGAACCGCCCCGGTAAACAGTCCAATCTGCAGTAATATCACCGCCGCCAGAATCCCTTTTTCATGCATTTTCTTCTCTGTGGGACGGACTGCCATCCGTAACCACAGAATTGTCAGGAACGCAAGCAGCAGACGAAGTGCGGAAAAGCGCATGGGGATCCGTGGATTCAGCGTCATCTCGTCAACGCGTACCGTCTCCCCTTCATCCGCGGAAAATATGACCACCATGCTGTGCATTTTTCCGGACAAATGCAGGATCATATCACCGGTAGAGGGAACCTTTTCCAAAACATTCCTCTCTCCCACAATATAATAGTCTTCATTGGCTTCGTCTCTGGCATAAATGGCTACATAGGAAGCGTAAGGATCCTCTTCGCCGTCACCGTTCTCTATGGAAAATGACAGCCGCAGGGAGTTGACATCCTCTTCCATGTTGTCCGTCTTAAGCTTTAACGTCTCCTCCACGGTAAAACTGCCATCCGCATTCTGCACACCGCCCGCGTACACTTTCGGAGACACCTCGATGGGATCATTCCCAAGTGTCAGATAGGTCCGGTACTGGAATACTGTCACTTCCAGCAAAAGTGCCAGAATCAGAGCAAAGCGGATATTACTCATCTTCGTGTTCCAAAATCTCATTTAACTTCTCCCTGGCATCCTCGATCTCTTCTTTTTTGCCTTTTTTCAGTGCCGCCTCAAACGCGGTGATATAAAGTTCCAGTTCTCTTCTGCGGTCTCCCAGCGATTCTTCGTACATCCGCTCTGCCCGCAGCAGCACCAGCCGGTTCTCTTCCAGGTCTCTGGGCTGGATTTTCAGATAAGACAGTTCTTCCATACGTTTTTGAATCTCTTCATCCGTCATCTGGTTGTCCTGCCCCTTGATGATCATTTTCTGTGTCAGTCCGGTGGATACCACCTTGACCTCCACCTCTAACAGAGAATTGATGTCATAGGTATAGGTCACATCTACAGCCTCACTGCCCTTCGGTCCCTTGGGTACATCAATATTCAGTTCTCCCAGGAACAGATTATTTCTGGCAAAACGGCTCTCTCCCTGCAGCACCCGGACACGGACTTTGTCCTGATTGTCCCTGACAGTATACAGTCTCTCGGTGTGGCTTGCGGGGATCCCGGTATTGCGCTCGATGATGGGACAGAATCTTCCGTCCTCGAACTTTCCTTCCTCGTATTCCACCACGACTTCCGTTCCCAAGGTAAAAGAACATACATCCGTCAGAATAACTTTCTTCACCTCTGCCCGGCGTTCCTTCATGGTTGCCTGGATTGCTGCCCCCAGTGCCACAGCTTCATCCGGATTCATGGTCGTATCCGGGAACTTGCGAAACAGTCTTATCAAAAAATCCCGCACCACCGACAGTCTCGTAGCTCCGCCGATTAATAATACTTCATCGATATCCTGTAGCTTCAGTCCCGCGTCCGACAGGCTTTTTTTCACCGGCTCTCTGATCTTAAGCAGCAGTTCTTCGCAGGCTTCCTCGTATTCTTTTAACGTGATTGTTGCTGTCTTCGTCTCTTCTGTCAGGATCAGTTCCATGCTCACTTCACTCCGGTCACTGCCCAGGTCAAATACCAGAAAACGGGTGTCCTTCTCCTTCTCGTACAGACCATATGCCGCTGCTGCGGTAGGCTCCGAGATCATTCTCTCTACTTTTAATCCCGCCAGCTCTCCTGCGCGCTTCGTCGCCTTTCTGCGCTTATCATCAAAATACGCCGGTACACTGATGACCGCCTCCGTTACCTCTTCTCCCAGATAGCTTTCCGCATCTTCCTTCAGGTAACGCAGAATCATGCTGGACAGTTCCTCCGGGCGGAATTTTCTCCCGGACAGATCAATAGTCTCTCGGAATCTTTAAGTCTGTATTTCTTTGGCTTCTGAGATTCCATTTTTATTTTTTCTCCACCTTTTTTCAAAAAGTACTTGACATTTACCTCTAAAAATGCAGTGCTTCGCGCCTCTTGATTAATAAGGCATATCGTTTTGGCTCAGCCGGAACAGACTTTTTGATTTGGAGGTGTGTTTCATTGAAACCTGTTAACATCGGCGGGCATTCCACCTATCAGGAACGTGTCCTGACTCAACTTCGTAAATATTATCCCAATGCCGCAAATTCCCTGTCTTCTTCCACCTGGCAGATCCTTGATAAATTTTGGAATCTTGATTTATCACAGGTTGATGAACTTATGCAGGACCGGTATTCTGTCTTTGGTCCTGAACCAAGACTTCCTTCTGACATGCTTCGCGCTATCCTTGTTTCTGTTGAATTTAAAATAACTTCCTACACAAAGTTAGCTTCTGATTTGAAAGAGAATCACCTTCACGCCATTATTTCCGGCTTTTATGTTGGTGATACTCCTGGCATTGGTACCTTTTATGACTTTCACAGACGGTTCTGGTCATCTCCTGACAAGAACCTGACTAACGCAGTACATCCACCTAAGGTAAAGCCTCAGAAACCGAAAGGAAAACTCCGCACATGATGCGATGCCTTAATATGATTACTGTAATGCAAATAATATCACTCCCTTTATTGATCTGAACCGGAAATGTGGCAGGCCACCTGTTTATAAAGACGATATCACTATCGGTGAAGATGGTATCCCTCTGTGCCCAAAGGGTTTTTCAATGAAACAAGCCGCTGTTGAGCCAAAGAAAGGACGGATCAAATATCGTTGTCCAAAAATCAGCTATAAAGATAGGGCTCCTCACTGTATCTGTGATAAACCATGCTCGGATGCCAAGTACCGGCGGAATGTCCATCTTATTCCGAAAGACAATCCAAGACTTTTTAATGACCCGCCACGCGGCAGCGATGAATGGAAGCTGGAATACAATGCAAGAACATCGGCAGAACGGTGTAACAAACGCGAAAAAATAGACTATAAATTAGAAGACGGCAGATACCGTTCATCTATGATGTGGTACTGTCGCCTGTTCGCCATCATGATGTGTCAACATCTTGATGCATGGGCTTTGCCAAAG
>CAVGMD010000069.1:0-14472 GCA_963630275.1 Bacteroidaceae bacterium
ACTCATACCTGTACCGTCCTGTCCATCTCTCAATGATTTTCTTCTTCCATTGTATTATTTTATATCCCGGTGTGCAAGTTATTTTCCGGAATAAAATGTTTCCCTATTTTGAAAAAAATGTTAGAATGAAAATACGTTTTAGATGTTAATGTGAAAAAGGCATGGTTATTTTATGGAAAATATAGCAACCACCAAAGAGTTTCATGATCTGCACTTTGACAGCATCCAGGCTTTACGCGGTCTGGCTGCTCTTTTTGTGGTATTTCAGCATGTCCGTTTTTTGAATTTCGGTGCTTTCGGTGTGGACATTTTTTTCTGTATCAGCGGCTTTATGATTATGTTCACCACGGAAAAAAGTACAAAATATTTCTTCCGGAAGCGCCTGATCCGGATTCTTCCTCTGTACTACCTTATGACCATGGGTACTTACATTCTGTTGCTTCTGTTTCCTGCCATGTTCCAGCAGACCAGGCCCCATCTCTCCTATCTGATCAAAAGTCTGTTATTCCTTCCGTTCGATATCGGTGGCGGTGTAATCCAGCCTCTGATGCGTATCGGATGGACGGTTAACTGTGAAATGCTGTTCTATCTGTTATTTTTTATAGCCTTTCATATCAGTATGCGATACCGTGGTCTGATCTGCGGTGCCTTTCTGGCAGTTCTGGTAGGAGCGGTACAGATCTTCGCTCCGCAGTCTCCCATTCTCCTTTTTTACGGAGATCCTGTCATGCTGGAATTCCTCTTTGGAATCCTGGCTTATTATCTGCTGCGGTATATCTACGGCAGACACCTTCTTCATCCGGTTTCGAAGGCGTTAAGTCTCCTGTCTGCCGTGTGTATTCCGGTTATTTTCTGCCTGCTTGCGTTCTTCACACCGAGAATCAATGTAATCGGTTTCCGCAGACTTCCCCTGTGGGGTCTTCCGGCATTACTGCTGTTGATCCTTGCCTTTCTCGCCGGTCTGCGGCTGACTATGTCCCGCTTTTTGGTGTTGTTGGGAAATATCAGCTACTCTCTGTACCTGGTACACTATTATCCGGTAATGTTCCTGGATCGTGCCGTATTTGACTTTTCCACACTGTCTGTCCGGTCTGCAGTCGGACTGGTGGCAAGCATTGTGTTGAGCGTTGCTCTTGCTTATCTGTCATGGATTCTGGTAGAGCGGAAATTTACCGGATGGCTGCGAGTGCGTCTGCTACACTGATTGTCGTTCTCGTTTTACGAATTGTATATGCAATTTGCAAAAAAGATGCACACTTTTTTTGTTGACATTTTTAGAACCCTATAGTATATTATAACTTGTCCGTAAGACATGCGCGAGTGGCTCAGCGGTGGAGCACCTCCTTGCCAAGGAGGGGGTCGCGGGTTCGATCCCCGTCTCGCGCTTGAAAAAAGAACGATACCAAATGGTATCGTTCTTTTTTTCGAGCCCAATCCTGGGCTCGAAAGTTCGATGTCTACGCTCCGCTCCGGTCCGCGCAGGCCGAGGTCCACCGGACCTCGTGCGCCGTCTCGCGCTTGTTGGAATCCCCAATTTTCTATTTGTGTTGCATTTCATGTTGCATCAGATAAAAAATAGCTGTCATCAAAATAATGACAGCCATTTCTTATTAGCTAATTATTGTTCTAATTTATCTGCATATTTGATGCGGTAGATTCTGCGCAGGGAATCATTCACACGTTCTTCGGAAATGGTCCCGTTCTGCACAGCTTCCAGTACACCGTTGTATGCCGTCTCAAAATTCTCCGGTGCATAGATCATGTCACATCCGGCACGAAGTGCCAGTACCGCTGCCTCATCCGCTCCGTAGTAACTGCTGATAGCAGCCTGGTTCATTGCTCCAGATATGATTACTCCCCGGAAGTTCAGTTCATTTCTTAAGATATCCGTAACCACAGCGCTTGACAATGAACAGGGCGTATTATCTCCTGTAAGGGAAGGTGCTGCCATATTGCTGACGCTGATCATTTTGGTGGAACCGGAGTCAATACAGTTCTGGAATACCGCAAATTCATTGGCCCTGAAATCTTCCGCACTTCTATCTGTGGAAGCCATACCGTCCTTGGTGTTCTGCTTCGTACTGCCGATGCCGGGGAAATGTCCGATGCAGGAGGTCACCTTCTGTTCCTGTAATCCGGTCTGCATACTTGTCACAAAATTCGCCACTGTAGCAGCATCTGTTCCATAAGAGCTGCTGCCGGCAGCATTCCCGTCTACCACTTTCAGGTCTGCCGAAGGGGCAAAATCAAGATTGAATCCAAGTTCGGCCAGATAAGCACCTACCGTGGTTCCCGCAGTATATGCATTGTTGGCATCTCCGGATGCACCGATGGTCTCCGGGGAATCCACTTTGGTTCCGAGTCCTGCCGCTGCAGCCGCATCTGTACCGGAACCCTCTCCGTCTATGGCAATAAATAAAGGATAGCTTGTATATAATTTGGTATTGTCTATCATCTGCTTCAGCTGATCCGCAGACTGAATATTTTTAGCCGCATACACGATGCCGCCTACCGGATACTTGGACAATGCATCCTTCGTTCCGTCTCCTGCCTGTATCGCTGCTGATACCCCGGTGATCGATTCGGGCGTTGTGATGAAAAGTCCCGCAACCTTATCTTCCAGCGGCATATTCTGAATGATAGCTTCATCTATGATTTTATCCAGTTTCTGTTCATCCGTCATCTCCTGCACGGTCTCCGCAGGTTCCGTAGGGGCTGTTATGGTCTCTTCGGAAGTCAGGATCTCATCAAGCTTCGTCTGCTGTTCCTGCTGTACATGGCTTCTTCCTGTAATTGCGCTCACCGCCAGAACAATTGCCACTGCCAGTATCAGTATCAGCACGCCCACAACCGTATACGCTATGATCTGGCTTCTCTTCCTTCTCCTGCGTCTCTCGTCTCTTCTATCCTGCTGTTCCTGCTTTTGTTCGTTTGTATCCATTTTCATAAACTCCTCTATCTGTATTACTTTTCTATTGTACATGATATTGGTGTCTTTTTCCACTGGAAAATTGTACAACTATTCAGAGCCATGTAAAAATTGAAAAATGGGCGTCGAATGCTGGCATTCGTAAGGACATTAAGAGAGCGTACCGATCACAATTTCAATCAGCACGCTCTCTCAGGCTGCAAGCTCCAATGGCCTGTCCTCTCTTTCTTCAATTTGCTTTATCTTCCATTTTGTCTTTTGTTCTCTTTCCACTTTTCCTTTGTACTCATGTACTGTAATGTAAGGTAATTATTCTCCTCTGTAATTCATTACTTTTTCTTCTGTGTACTTGATCTTGATGTTCTCTATGTAAATTAGTTCTCTTTTGTTCCTTATTCAGTTGTACATCATGGAAGATTGTGGTAGGACTTTAATTGTTAGGTGGACTGTACCTCTCTTTCTTTAGATTCTTTTGTTCTTCTCTCCCAACCTTCTCTGTTGGGTTGTTCCGTTTCCCTTTTGTTAAGTTTAATATAATACAAGGTTGTATATTTGTCAACACATTTTGAGAAATATTTTTATTTATTTTCATTATTTTTATTGCGTGACAATATTTTTACATTTTTTGTCATATTTCGACATATTATCTGTCTTTTCAGAAGTATAAAAAACTCCCATGCATTCTCATGCACAGGAGTCTCTTTATCATTTTTCAAGTCTTTGCAGTACCTCTTCCCGCTCGGGAATCGCACCGGCCGCGCCCTCTCTGGAGACTGCAATGCTTGCAGCCATACTGGCGATATTCAGTGCTTTGACCGGATCTTTTTCTTTCAGATATTCTGCAATAAAATATCCGGTATAGGTATCTCCGGCACCGGTCGTATCTACCGCGTGACAGGGATAGATTTTCTGAGGAATCAGTTTTGCTTCGGGATCACTGCCTTTCCCTGCATAGACAGATCCATCTCCTCCCAGCGTCAGCACGATCTCTGCCTCGGGGAATTGGGTCCGCATGCTTGTCAGAACCTTCTCCGGATCCTTCTCGCCCGTCAGTTGCCCTGCTTCCACTTCATTCAGGATGAACATGCAAATCTTCGTCAAATCACAGTTCAGCACCTGCTCATCCATAGGGGAGGGATTCAGAATAATCTTCATTCCCTTGGCGTATGCACTGTCGATGATATAGGACAATTCGTTGATCTCATTCTGCAATAACAGATAATCCCCTTCCTCGAAGAAATCAAGTACCTCATCGATAAACGCTCTCTCCATGCAGCGGTTAGCTCCGGGGTAGAGGATAATGCAATTCTGTCCTTTGGTATCCACCTGAATGATGGCATTACCCGTACGGGTATCCACCTCGCGGATGAAACGTACATCCGCTCCGCTTTCCGCACATATTTTTTTCAGCATTTCACCGTCTTCGCCAATCTGACCGGCATGAAATGTCTCCGCTCCCGCTTTCGCCAGTGCCACTGACTGATTCAGTCCTTTTCCGCCGGGATGAATGGTAAGTCCCGCTGAAGTCATGGTCTCTCCCGGTGCGACAATATGCGGTACCTGATATGTGAAATCCAGATTCAGAGAACCAAAATTCAATACTTTCATACTACAATCCCTATACCTTTCACGCTAAAAAGCCATATTGTAAATCTTACGGCAGTCGTCACGGTTCAAACGTACAATACCGCCGATAGAATTATCATCTCCTCGAAAGGCAATTCTGTCAAGCATATCTTCGATACGATCCGTGGGAATGTTCATGTCATGGAAAGATATGGGCATCCCCATGCTTCTGAAGTACTCCTCCGTCTTAACAATACCTTCCTCGGCTGCCTGCAGAGTATTTGTACCGTCCCAATTCACGCCGAATACTTCTCTGGCATATCTGGCGAAACGCTCCGGCTTCTGTCTGTACACATAACGCATCCAGGATCCCATGATAATCGACAGGGTGGCTCCGTGAGGAGTATCGTACAGAGCGCTGAGTTCATTGCCGATCTCATGTGTGCCCCAATCCTGTACTCTTCCGATCCCCACGGTGTTATTGTGGGCAATGGTACCGATCCACATGATTTCCGCACGATATGTATAATTCTGTCTGTCCTCCAGCAGCTTGGGTCCGATATCCACCAATGTCTTCAAGATACCTTCGGACATACGGTCGATCACACCGATCTCATCATCCGGAGCGAAATAGCGCTCACATACATGGGAGAACATATCCGTTACACCGCAGGCAGTAAGGAATTTCGGCAGGGAATATGTCAGTTCCGGATCCATGAAGGCATACTTGGGGCGCAGCACAGGATGACTGACCAAAAGTTTTTTACCCTCGTCGGTATTGTTCACTACCGCTACCTGGCTGGATTCACTGCCTGTCGCGGGACAGGTTAACAGAACAGCAACCGGAAGTGTGCGTTCCGGCTCTCTTTTGCCGATGAAGTAATCCCAGACATCACCTTCGGAGACAGTCCCCAGTCCGATGGCTTTTGCAGAATCGATGACACTGCCGCCACCAATTGCCAATACGAGATCGATTCCTTCCTTTTTTGCAAGTTCAATCCCTTCTCTGACCAGAGACAAACGGGGATTGGGCAATACCCCGCCAAGTTCGGTATGGGCAATCCCATTTGCCGTCAATTGATCACACACTGCCTGTAACAGTCCCGTATCATAGAGATACTGTCCGTTATCATGATGAATCAGTACTTTTTTCACGCCATCCTTTTTCAGGATTTCCCCGATCTGTTTCTCCGCACCTTTTCCAAAGATAAATCTTGTGTTGATACAGATATCAAAATTATTTAACATTATCTTTTTCCTCCTCTTGCAGTATCTTTTTCAGTTCTACAGCATCTTTTGCCACTTTATCCGGTCCGGCTTTCAGAAGTTTCTCTGTATCACCGTCTCCATAGGTTACACCGATGCAGGGGATACGGTTCGCATGAGCTGCCGTCACATCGCTGAAGGTATCGCCGATATAGACAACATGTTTCCGCTCCATTTGTCCGGAGACCATGACATCCGCAATGACCTGAGATTTGGACCGGATCTCATCTCCAAAAGAATCCGGAGAAAAACATCCCTCAAACAGTTTTGTCCATCCCTTTTTCTTCAGGATCCGAAGCAATGCTTCCTCCGGTTTTAATGTTATAATGTAATTGCGAATTCCAACGGTCCCCGCCTCCTCGAGAATCTCTCGAATCCCCGGATAGAATTCGGTCTTCGGATATTCACTGATGGTACGGTAATGGATCGTTACCCATTCGTCAAATGTGGAAAGCTTTTCTTCACCCGGAAACGGGTGCACCTGCCGAAAGATTTCTCCCATCGGCTTACCGAGGTTGCTGTCGTAGCTTTTGAATTTCTCATCCATGCTGCCTCCCAGCTTCCCAGCCGCGTATTCCAGAGAATCCCAGACATCTGCACCCGTATCTGCCAAGGTTCCGTCAAAGTCCCACAGAATCACCTTGTATTTCATTCTATTTCCTCTTAAATTACTGCTGTGTTAAAACTCTTTGAAGCATTTCTTGCTCCATAAAGTTCCAATGACTACCAGCAGGGATCCTACAATGACGGGGACGGTAATCCCCACACCCAACATAAAGGAAGTCATCACTGTCGAAATGATCGGCAGGAAGTTCGATACCAGCACTACCAGAAGCATGTTACCCTTCTTGATAGAGAGGTTCCATAAGGTATTTGCCAGTGCTCCCACTACGATTCCCGCATACAGGATCTGTCCGACCAGACTTACAGAAAAATTTCTCGGCTCGTCCATAAAAATGGAGATAATACCCAAAATCACTGCTGTCACGATCATATAGATTCCTACACCATCTACTTTTTTGGTTCCCACATACTTTTTCACCAGGTTGGTATACAATCCCCAGGAGATTGCTACCACAAAGCCCATGGCATATCCGACCAGATCCCCGCCGGACAGGATATTATCCGCAAAACTGCTCAGATGGAAGATATCCGCTCCGAGTTTGGCTACCACAATTCCCACAAAACTAAGGGAGACACTGCAGATCAGCCACAGGGATGCTTTTGCATGTAAAATAGGAATCGTAAAAATCAGGGTAAACAATGGCCACAGAAACCGGATCAGTACCAGTACGATCACGGACTCATCACTTTTTACCATGCTCATGGATACATAGGAGGATGCCGTGTAAATGACGAACAGGCTTCCGCATACCGTCCAGTATTTCCGGGGAACCTCCCGGATACCGGTCAGTCCCTCTTTCTTAATCATCTGCATAATCAGCACCACGATACCGCCGATCAGATTGACCAGTGCGGCGGAGGTATATGCCCCCAGTCCGGTACTCAGATTTCTGGTAAAAATTGCACTGGTTCCCCAAATAAGAATGGTCAGGAAACCAAGCAATGTATAATAAAATTTAGATTTTGAAGCCATACGCTTCCCCCCTTGATATGTTTATTTAGTTATAATTTCTCAGGGTCGTATATAACAGCTCCATAAATCCGGGAAAATCCAGTTCCAGGGCAGCTTCTGCATTCGGCTTCTCACCGCGGAAATCCATCTGCGGCTCTCTGTACAGATCAATCGCAGGATCTACACCGCGCAGATGTCTGTAGTCGCATACCGTCATGCCACGGGTCAGTTCTCCCTTCAGTTCCACATCAATGTGCATCTCGGCTGCCTTGATTAGATTGGAATCAATAAGCCATGCAACCGCACAGGCATCATGCATATTGGCACCGGTGAGTTTTGCACTCTTGACAGTAGAATCAATGAAGAACTCTGTCAAATCTGCTGCCAGATTAGCTGCTTTGGTGCCGATTTTACGGAACTCTGCCACATGTTCTGCGGTCAGACAGCACTGTCTGGTCAGGTTCAGGCCGGACATCTTTACATGAATACCGGAATGGAATACCTTGTATGCCGCTTCGGGATCTACGAAGATATTGAATTCTGCGGTAGGTGTCCAGTTACCGAAAGTAACAGATCCACCCATAATGCTCAGTTCCTTCACTCTCTCTACGATTCTCGGTTCTCTGTGAATCGCACATGCGATATTGGTCAGAGGGCCTGTAGCAATCAGCGTCACGTCATCCGTATTCATAACGGTATCAATAATAAAATCTACTGCATGCTTGTTCTGGGGTTTTGCTACAGGCTCCGGAAGAACGGGGCCATCCAGTCCGGTCTCTCCATGGAACTGCGGTGCTGTTACCAGAGGCACTACCATGGGTCCGGAATTACCGGGATATACGGGAATATCAGTTCTTCCCAGCACTTCCAGTACTTTCAGTGCATTTTTTGTTACATTCTCCAATGTGCAATTACCGCCGATAGTGGTAATGCCCAGGACATCCAGATGCTGCACAGCCAGCATGATCGCAAAGGCATCATCATGCCCGGGATCACAATCCAGAATAACTTTCTTTTTTTCCATATATGAAAACCTGCCTTTCTAAACCATCTCGAAATCGGTTTATTTATGTTCTTCTAAAAATCTTTCCAGTTCTTCGGTATTCGGTGAATTTCTTGCACCTTTCCTCATAACGGTGTATCCGGATACTGCGTTACCGCGGATCAGGCAGTCACGTAACTTCATGCCCGCAAGTCTTCCACTGATAAATCCCGCATTGTAAACATCTCCTGCTCCTACGGTATCTTCCACTTTCACCGAGAATGCAGGCACATATTCCTCGCCCTCTTTCGAGAAACTATAAGAACCTTCCTTACCGTTCCTGACGATGACAACTCTCTCGTCGGAAACCAGTGCTTTTGCATTTTCCCGCCAGTCTTGGCCCTCACCGAGGTACTTGAACTCATCGTTGCCGGATCCTAACAGATAGGTCGTATAGCGGATAATTTCTCTCACCGCTTTCTCATATTCCGGATCTAACTGCCCATCATCCACTCTCAGATTCAGGTCAAAAGAAGTCGGTACTCCTGCTTCATATGCTTTTTTGAAAATTTCAATAATTTCTGTGCGTGCAGATGTGTCATATACCAGAGACATTCCGGAGGAATGCACCCAGTCGGCTGCTTCGATCTTCTCAAACGGCACTTTGTCTCTCTCGAGCACTTTGAATGCCTGATCTACTCTGGGCCAGCCCCACAGATATCTCTCTCCGTTCTCATCTATAAAGGCAAAGACTCCCACGGTATTTAACTTCGGATCCACGATCAGGTCAGCGGTATTCACTCCCTGTTCCTTGAAATCCTTCTGAATATATTTACCGTACTGGTCATCTCCGATGGTGCCGAGAAAACTAACCGGGAGTCTCAGCTTTGCCAGAGCTACGGCAGTGTTGGCACTCGTTCCGCCACCCACCAGCTCCGGATTGGGATAATCTACCAGTGTCCTCTCTTCATTCAGAAAACGGGGATATGGTACAATAATGTCCACATTGGCATCGCCGACTACATATATGTCAGGCATTTAAGGATGCCTCGATGAATGCTTTTACTTTCACCGGATCCTTGCAGCCGCCGGTTCTGTCCTTCTCATCATCATAGTTGGTCCAGCTGTAGGAATCCACACCATAAGGATGGGTAATATGAATTGCCTCTGCTACGTTGTTCGCATCCAGACCGCCTGCGATGATACATGGAACCTTCGTACTCTCAACGATTGCCTTGTCGATCATTCTGTCATGGGTCAATCCGGTAGCACCGATATCACCGGCTTCCGGTGCTTTGGTATCGATCAGGAAGAAATCGGTTACCGGTTCATAATCCTTAATATACTGCATTACCTTCTGCTCCTCTAAAGGAACGCCTGCCAGTACCGGAATTGCCTGCATAATTTTAAGTCCCGGGAAGCGGTCTCTCAGTTCCTGTACCTGTGCAGGAGTGATTCCCTCGATATCTCCGGACAGATGCAGTACATCGGGACATACAACCTTCAGATTTTCCGTGATCTCATCAATATCCTCTGCTACCGTAAGGCCTACCTTGACAGCCTCAGGCTGTACGCCTTCGAAGATTTCTTTTGCCTTTTCACAGGTCAGCTGTCCGGGAGTTCTCTTGATCTTACCGTAGGATACTCCAATATGATGTCCTCCCATATCGATGACCATTCTTGCGTCCTCTACCGTTCTGATGCCGTAGATCTGAATGATTACATTTGCCATAATTACTTGCCCTTCCTTTCTTCAAATACCTTCATGAAGGCATCTGTGGTAAATACAGTTTCCTTAAATCCTACACCCTGTGCCACTTTCGTGATGGGAGGAGGTGTTACAAAGCTCTTCTTTAATGTCTCAACCTGTGCAAATACTTCCTCCACCGGTCCGTCTAACAGCACCTGGCCCTTGCACATTACGATGATACGCTTGAAGTTATCTACTACGAATTTCATATCATGGGAAATGGTGATACATAACTTTCCATTTTCCTGCAGCTGTCGGATGATCTCGCGAAGACGAATATTACCGGCAACATCCTGTCCGCAGGTCGGCTCGTCAAAAATCACTGCCTTCGGATCCATCATGATGATCGCACCGATGGTACAGAACTTTTTCTCTGTGGAAGTCAGGTCAAAAGGATGCATATCCAGCTTGTCCTTCAATCCTACCAGATCCGCTACCCAGTCGATTCTCTTCTGGATTTCCTCCTCCGGCATTCCGATCTGTCTGGGTCCGAACTCAAATTCCTTGCGAACGGATTCCAGGAACAGCTGATCATCCGGATTTTGGAACACATATCCTACTTCTTTGGACCATTTTGCAGTCGAACGATTGTTGATATCTTCTCCGTTAATGAGCACTTCACCGGAGGTAGGGCGCAGAATACCGTTGAAATGTTTTACAATAGTGGTTTTACCTGCACCGTTCTGACCGATGATTGCGACCGGTTCCGTTCCTTCTATTACAAGATTGATCCCTTTTAAGGCTTCATCTCCGGTAGGATAAACATGTTTCATATTTTTTAATTCAATTTTCATCCTTTCAAAGCCTCCTTTACGAGTTCAATCGTGGGTTCCTCCGTAATCTCGATTTCCTGATCGGTATAACCTTTTTCTTTCAGTGCATTACAGATCTTAACATAATCGGGTACTCCGATATGATGTGCCACGATATCCGGGTTGCCGAAAATCTTCTTGGGTTCGTCAATGGCCACAACTTCTCCGGCATCCAGTACCATGATCTTATCTGCGCATCTTGCGACACGTTCCATTTCGTGGTCTACCATGATAACAGTGATTCCGTTCTTGTTCAGATCTTTTACAATATCAAAGATTTCTTCACTTCCCAGAGGATCCAGCTGGGTAGTACATTCATCCAGTACGAGAATCTTAGGCTCCATAATGAAAGTGGAACCGAAAGCAACTCTCTGTACCTGACCACCAGACAGTTCCAGTGGATTTTTATGAATAATATGATCAATTCTCATCAATTTAGCAACGGTGTCTACCTTTTTCACCATTTCTTCTCTGGGGATGCCACGGTTGCCCAGGCCATATGCCAGTTCCTCGGCTACCGTACCTGCTGTATAGGACAGCTGGTTAAAAGGATTTTGGAACACCAGACCGATCTTGGTGGACAGATCCGCAATCGTGCTGTCTTCTACCACACTTCCATCAATCGTAACGCTTCCGGACATCTTACCTACAAAATAATGAGGAATCAGGCCCACCAACGCATTACACAGGGTGGATTTACCGGAGCCGTTCGCTCCGATGATACAGAAGAAGCTGCCTTCCTCTACCTGGAAGCTTACATTTTTCAGTGCCTTATGCTTCGTCTGACGATATTTAAAACTAAAATCTTTTACATCAACTACTACTTTACCCATCTCGTCACCGCCTTTAAATAATATTAAGCTTCATCAGTATCGTAAGAATCAGAACAATTACGAAGAACGCGATCAGCAGGATCTTCAGTGCCTTATCTGCCTGAGACTTGGTCACTTCCACGTAAGTGGTCTGCTTAACGTTCTTGATTCCGAATCCTCTGGTCTCCAGTGTCATACCTCTCTCCTGCGCATCTGTCAGGGAAGACATGACTACGGGGCCGAGCAGGGGAATGAATGCCTTGATTCTGCCCGACAAGCTTCCACCGGTCTCTACGCCTCTGGCACTCTGTGCTTCCTGAATAACGCTCATTCTTCTCTGCATCTGAGGAACTACGTTCAGACTTGCCAGTACCAGATAACCAGCCTTCGGATTCAGACCGGATGCTGTCAGTGCAGCTACCAGCTTACCGGTATAGGTGGTCTTGTTCATAATATAGAAAGTTCCGAGAAATACTAACAGGGTGGTGACGATCTTCAGTGCATACAGCGCACCCTCCTCACAGAATTTTGCAAATCCCAGATCGAAGATTACGGTCTCGTTCTTGGGACTGTAACAGCCCTGAATGAACATCAACATAACCGTAATGGGAATTCCAAAACCAAAAATCATTTTTGCAAAGGGAACCAACATTTTTGCCATTGCTGCCACGAAAAATAAGCCGATGATGATCACAATACCCAGCCATGAATTAGGAAAAATCAGAGTTCCCAGACCCAGGGAGAATATAGCCAGGACCTTGGTCATAGGGTTCAGCGCCTCGATGGCTGTATTCTTCGGGACAAAGTTATTTGTTACTTTAGCCATTTACAAACCTCCGTTCAGACAAAAAGGGTACCCATTATCCATCAGATTAAATAGCTGTTTAAACAGCTAACAATATGAAAGAAATTGGATACCCGTTTTAAGATCAAAATTATTTTTCAGACTTTGAATCAATCCTCATCCTCGTCATCATCTGTTGCATCGGATGCATACTGGCTTAAGAATCTCTTGGGAATTTTCTTAACGATTATGTATGCAACTGCAAATGCGATAGCCTTATCAATCAGGTTCTCAATCATAGAAGAAGAGAATACGGAAACCATGATATCCTTGGTAGCTGCGATCAAGGTTGCAGTTACTACAGAAGTACCGGTTACGCCTGTAGCACCGCCATATACGAAGATGGTGATCAGGGAAGCGGAAATAGTATTGGTCAGGGAGCATGCTAACCATGTCAGGATCACGCCCCAGATCTTCTTAAAGAGACCGACCTTAACCATATAACCGGTTACCAGACCACAGAGGATACTTACGATAGAGTAAGGTAAGTATACCGGGTTGGCTACCAGAGCCAAGAATACATTGGTTAAGAGACCGCACAGTGCAGATACCCAGGGACCGGACAGACATGCGATAACAATCGTACCGATCATGTCAAGGAACAAAGGTAACTTCAAAGTGGAACACAGAGTACCTCCGATCAGGTTGATACCTACAGCAATCGGAATCAGTACCAGAGATTTCGTTGAAAACTGAGCCTTTAAACTTTCCATAAAAGTCATTTTCTGTTTCTTTTGATTTGCCATACGTTTACCCTCCACGTTTTTTAAATTCTTTATCAACTTATAAGTTGTATTACAAGTTGTAAATATTTAAAATATCATGCGGCGCCTGCATGATATTTTAGTTCGTTCTTATGCTTCCGCTATTCTTCCCCATTGAAGTTCTCATCGAAAGTCTCATCTTCGATCGCCTTCAGGGATTCTCTGGTGATCTTGCGGAGCTTTTTTGCATCTCTTGCCTTGATGCACTCTATAATCTGTGTATGGAACTCAACTCCCTCTTCCGCTCCTTTTTTAGTGACTGTAAAAGAAAGTGCGGAGTTCAGGATGTCCTTGGTAATATTACTGATTTTGATAATGAACGGATTTCTCGTGATCTCGTACATCTTCATATGGAACTCTACATCGTACTGCTTGTACTTATTGATGTTCCATCGATCACAGTGCTGACGCATCTTCCCGGTCAGCCGCTCCAGAACCTTAATATCGGAGTCTGTCGCCCTCTCGATCACGGCATCGATAATGCCGACCTCCATGATCTTACGATATTCCAATACGGACTTCACATCCTCATTGTCCATCATGAGCATCGGTGTCATGGACTTCAGATAACTGTTGGAATTGACATTTTTCACAAAAGATCCCTTGCCCTGATAAGTCTCCACCAGGTTGATCGCCACCAGCTTCTGAATGGCTTCCCGCACGGTGATCCGGCTGACTCCCATTGCCTTCGTCAATTCATTCTCCGAAGGTAACTTTTCTCCCGGCTTCCATTCACCGCTTTGGATCTTGGACAGAAGCTGTTGAAAAACCTGCTCCTTAATATCCTGTTTTTTTAAATATTCAAATCCGTCTGCCCCCATATTCGATTCCCATTTTACCTTTGTTTTCAAGTTCGCTTTCAACACTTTTGTCTCTCGCTTGCTTGTAACTCTATAATAAACCATATTTTATATTTGTCAATCTATTTTAGCAAATTTGTAAGTTATATTACAAGTTGTGTGATGTAAATTGTTCATTTTGAACAATGTAGACTAAAATAGTGCACAAATCGAATTGTCATATTGCATATTATTTTTTGTTTCTGCTTTTTTTGAAAATTTGTAAGTTGTATTACAAGTTTTTTCTTGATTTTTACATACAGTGTGTGTATTATGAGACCTGACTTTCGGAGTTGAAGTATAAAACATGGTGCTAAGCCCAGGATTAAAAC
>CAVGMD010000070.1:0-14393 GCA_963630275.1 Bacteroidaceae bacterium
CACTACGGACGGCAGCATCGGAGAACTGCCCAGGAGCAATTATCTTGGAGCGGAAGAAAAGACGATCCTGGCACTGAAAAAGTCCGGGAAGCCCTTCTTAGTACTGGTCAACAGTCAGAAACCTTATTCGGAGGAGACCAGACAGGTAGCGCAGGAGATCGGTGACAAATATGATGTCGCTGTGATGCCGGTAAACTGTGAGCAGTTGAAAAAAGAAGACATCCATCGCATTTTGGAAAAGATTCTGTACGAATTTCCTCTGACAGCGGTGGAATTCTATTTTCCCAAATGGATGGATATGCTTCCCACAGACCATGCGGTAAAACAGGACCTGTTAAAGCAGATCCGGGAGTTGATGAATACGTATGACAAAATCCGGGATGTGGCAGGACATCCGGTACAGCTGCAGGGGGATTATATCCGGAGCTGCAAAATGGATCCGATCCAGCTGTGGAGCGGAATCGTCCCGGTGCAGGTGGGAATCGACGATAAATATTATTACGAAATGCTGTCCGGAATGCTGGAGGAAGATGTGGAGGATGAGTACCAGCTGTTACATAAATTAAAAGAGCTGGCAGAGATGAAAAAGGAATATACCAAGGTGCAGGATGCATTGTCCATGGTGAAGATCAAGGGCTACGGAGTGGTGACTCCGGACAGAGAAGATATTACCCTGGAGAAGCCGGAACTGATCCGCCACGGCAATAAATTCGGCGTCAAGATCAAGGCAAGCAGCCCTTCCATACATATGATCCGCGCCAACATCGAGACAGAGATCGCTCCCATCGTAGGCACCGAACAGCAGGCGCAGGATCTGATCCGGTTTATCGATCAGGCGGAAGAGGAACACGGCATCTGGGAGACCAATATCTTCGGCAAGACGGTGGAACAGCTGGTGGACGACGGCATTACCACGAAAGTTGCTTCCATCGGTGAGGAGAGCCAGTTAAAGCTTCAGGACACCATGCAGAAGATCGTAAACGACAGCAACGGCGGAATGGTTTGTATCATTATTTAGATTGCTTTTTTCCCGTTCCTTTTGTATAATACCTTTGTTGACTTTGCTTTATTTTTCAGAAAAACAGGAAGAATATTTGCTAAATTGCATGAAAATACAGTAAAACGGAGGACATAGATGAATCAGGTATATGCAAAATTACAGAATTGTTATGAGTGCGTGAGAAAAAAGACGGATTTTGTCCCTAAGGTGGCAATCGTTTTAGGATCGGGACTGGGAGATTACGCGGAGCAGATCCGTGTGGTGACGGAGATTTCTTATGCGGAGATCGAGGGATTCCCCGTCTCCACCGTACCGGGACATGCCGGGAAATTCATCTTTGGATACCTGGATGAGATTCCTGTGGTATGTATGAAGGGAAGAGTGCATTACTATGAAGGTTATGATGTGACGGATGTGGTACTTCCCACCCGACTGATGAAGCTGTTAGGTGTCGAGATCCTGTTCCTGACCAATGCGGCAGGCGGTGTGAACACTTCTTTCCACGCCGGCGATCTGATGTTGATCAGAGACCATATCTCCGTATTTGCACCCAATCCCCTGATCGGTGCCAACATCGATGAACTGGGACTGCGTTTCCCGGATATGAGTCATGTCTATGACAAGGATTTACAGCAGATCATCCGTGAGACCGCGAAGGAGAACGGTATTTATTTACAGGAGGGTATTTATGCCCAGCTGACCGGACCTTCTTTTGAATCTCCGGCGGAGATCCGTATGCTTCGTGCTCTCGGTTGTGACGCAGTAGGTATGAGCACTGTAGTGGAAGCCATTGCCGCCAACCATATGGGAATGCGCATCTGCGGCATCTCCTGTATCAGCAATCTGGCGGCGGGAATGACGGATCAGCCCCTGAATCACGAGGAAGTACAGGAGGCTGCGGATATGGCAGCTCCCAGATTCAAGAAGCTGGTAACGGAATCCGTGAAAAGATTTGTATAGACAGTCACAAGGAGATAAGGATGAGCTTAATCCCAGAGACAGAAGAAAAAGAACTGGTCAAACAGGCGTTGGAAGCCAGGAAACTGGCATATGCTCCCTATTCCGGTTATGCGGTGGGAGCGGCGCTGCTTGCTGCGGATGGACATCGGTACCTGGGAGGCAATATTGAAAATGCTTCCTACGGAGCGACCAACTGCGCGGAGCGCACCGCCTTTTTCAAGGCAGTCAGTGAAGGAGCGCGGGATTTTACCGCCATTGCCATTGCCGGTGGAATTATAGGAGAGGATCCTACAGAATATGCCTATCCCTGCGGAATCTGCAGACAAGTCATGCAGGAATTCTGCGGCGAAGATTTTATAATCTATGTGGTAAAAAGTGAACAGGATTATCGAAGCTACACATTAAAAGAATTACTTCCCTTTGGATTTGGAGGAGATGCGATCAGATGAATATCAGATTATACAATGCACGAATTCTCACCATGGAGCCCGGCAGAGAAGTCTTCTATGGTGAAGTATGGGTGAAAAACGATAAGATCGCCTATGTGGCGGAACAGAAAGAATTAGCGGAAGAATGGGACAGATCCCAGTTCCCGAGAATCGCCTGGGATATTGAACTGGATTGTAAGGGTAATCTTCTGATGCCCGGATTAAAAAATGCCCATACCCATTCCGGCATGACATTCCTGCGTTCCATGGCGGATGACATGCCCTTAGACCAGTGGCTGAACAAGCAGGTATTCCCCTTAGAGGCAAAACTGACCGGAGAAGATATCTACGAACTGACCAGACTGGCGGTACTGGAATATCTGACTTCCGGTGTGACATCTATTTTTGATATGTATCTGACTCCGGATACCATTGCGGAAGCCTGCCTGGATACGGGCATGCGCTGTGTGCTGGTATCGGGACTGAACAATTTCAGCTCTTCCCCGAAGCAGGTGGAAGAAGAATTTTTAAAATGGAATAAGAAGAATTCCCTGATCAGTTACCAGCTGGGCTTCCATGCGGAATATACCTGTTCCAAGGAGCTGCTCTGGAAGGTATCGGAAATGGCGCATCACTACCGGACTCCGGTATATGCCCATATTTCAGAGACAGAGAAGGAAGTGGGAGAGTGTAAGGCACGATACGGCATGACCCCGCCCACGTTCTTAGACTCTCTGGGAATGTTCGACTATGGCGGAGGCGGTTTCCACTGCGTCCATGTGACGGATCAGGATCTGGACGTCTTCCGCAGACATCGTATGTATGTGATCACGAACCCCGGTTCCAACACGAAGCTTGCCAGCGGTATTGCCCCCATTGCCGATTACGTGCGTCATAAGATCCCGGTAGCTATCGGAACCGACGGACCTGCCAGCAATAACTGCCTGGATATGTTCCGGGAGATGTTCTTAGTCACCGGTTTAAGCAAACTGTTAGAGAAGGATGCTGCCAGCATGGATGCCATGGAAGTGCTTAAGATGGCAACGGTCAACGGTGCCAAGGCAATGCGTCTGAACCGTGCGGATACTCTGGCGAAGGGCAAATACGCAGACCTTATCATGATCGATCTGCACCAGCCCAACATGCAGCCCATTCATAATATTCCCAAGAATCTGGTCTACAGTGGCAGCAAGTCCAACGTCTGCATGACCATGATCGGCGGCAAGATCCTGTATCGTAACGGAGAGTTCAACGTGGGAGAGGATCCGGAGCGTATTTACTTAAAGTGCGAAAGAATCGTAAAAAGATTGTTGACTGAGTAAGGAAAACAACTCAGAAGACATAGAATCGGAGCTCCCCGTGTGGCTCCCAAATACTTAGGAGGGAAAAGATGTTAGAAAAAATCTTCAAACTGAAGGAAAACAACACCACGGCAAAAACAGAGATCATTGCCGGACTGACCACGTTCATGACCATGGCTTATATCATAGCCCTGAATCCGAACCTGCTGACCGGTTTTGGCAAGGATACCATGCCGGAACTGTGGAACGGTGTTTTTCTGGCAACCTGTATTGCATCTGCTATCGGTACCATCGTGATGGCATTTCTGGCAAATAAGCCGTTTGCCATGGCACCCGGAATGGGACTGAACAGCTTTTTCGCAGTCGTAGTAACCAATATCATAGCCCTAACCGGTATGACTTATGTGGCATCCTTCCAGGCTGCACTGTGTATCATCCTGGTGGAAGGTATTGTGTTCCTGGTTCTGTCCGTACTGAATATCCGTGAGAAGATCGTGGAAGCGATTCCTCTGGGTGTACGTCTCGGTATTGCACCTGCTATCGGACTGATGCTGTTAAACATTGGTGTAGGCTCCAATGCAGGCATCTATTCCGAGAAGGGTGGTCCTTTCTATGCCATGAGAGACTTCTTCGGTGCACTGACTCCTTCACTGGCTAAGACCAATATGGGATCCGGATATTCCGCAATGGTTCTGTCCGTTGTTACCATGTTCGTAGGTCTGTTTGCCATTGTTGTTCTTGCGCAGAGAGGTGTCAAGGGTGCTGTGTTACTGGGCATGTTGATCGCCAGCATCATCTACTGGGCAGGAGAGGCTATTTTCCTGGGAACCAATCCCTTTGCTTCTCTGGCAACCGCATCCTTCGTACCTGCTTTCGGAGATATGGCTTCCACCACACTGTTTAAGTTTAACTTCCGGGGATTTGCAGAGATCGGCTGGTTTACTGCCATCACTCTGATCATTACATTCTGTATCATTGATATGTTTGATACCATCGGTACCCTGGTAGGTACCGCAAGCCGTGCCGGAATGCTGGACAAGGACGGCAAGATGCCGAATATGAAGCAGGCGCTGTTATCTGATGCGGTAGGTACTGTGGCAGGTTCCTTAACCGGTACTTCCACCGTTACCACCTTCGTAGAGTCTGCATCCGGCGTAGAAGCAGGCGGACGTACCGGTCTGACTGCACTGACTACCGGTATCATGTTCCTTGCATGTATCTTCATTGCACCCATCGCAGGAATCATTCCCGCGGCAGCTACTTCTTCCGCACTGATCTATGTAGGTGTGCTTATGGTAGCAGGTCTTAAGAATGTAGATTTCGATGACATCTGCCAGGCACTTCCCGTGGCTCTGATGATGATCGCCATGCCGATCTCCGGATCCATCGGACATGCCATCGGTCTCGGTCTGATTACTTATACCGTGATCAAGGTATTTACCGGTAAGGCAAAGGATGTTTCTGTACTTACCTATGTATTATCACTGATCTTTTTAATGAAATTCTTTATTGTCGCATAAGGAAGACGAAACAGGTCAAAATATGGGGGCGGGCACTGCACGGGGCAGAGCCTGCTCTTTTTTATCATTGCGACGGAAATGAGAGTGTGTATGGAAGTTGCTGTATTTGCCGGAGTATTGCTTCTGGTGTTCCTGTTTATGATCCTACAGGAGATTTTGCAGATAAAAAAAGAAGGAAAAATGTTCGAGAAGTCTCTTCGGGAAAACTATGGAAAAGAACCGCCGAAAGAATATTCTCTGGAGAGATTTGCGAGACTGGGAAGCTACCTGGAGCGGCATAGGGAAGAGAAGCTGTTAGATGACATTACCTGGAATGATCTGGGGATGGACGAGGTATTCTGCCGGATCGACCGTACGTTATCGGCAGCGGGAGAGGAATACCTGTATTATACGCTTCGGAATATCTCCTGCGGGAAAAATGCACTGGAGCATTTAGAGGAAGTGACCGATTGGCTCGGGGAACAGGAAGATACCAGGACCCGGGTGCAGCTGTTGCTGAAAAAACTGGGACATCTCGGGAAATACTCTCTCTATGATTATCTGGATAATCTGGACTATCTCGGAGAGCGTAATAACAGGAAGATATTGTTGGGGAATCTTCTGTATCTGCCGTTTGCCGCAGCTTTATTTGTACAGCCCGCTGTCGGCACCCTAGGAATCGTGGTGTGCATGCTTTGGCATATCCTGACATATTTTCGGGAGAAAAAGGTGATCGAGCCGTACATTATCAGCTTTGCCTACGTGCTACGCCTGATCGATGTGTGCGAAGAACTGAGCAGACAGAAGATCCCGGTGTATCAGAGAGAGCTGGATGATTTAAAGGAGGCTCTGAAAAGCCTGCGGGAATTAAAACGGGGCTCCTACTTTGTTATGGCGGGCAATCAGGGAAGAATCGGTGGGAATCCCTTAGACATCGTGATGGATTATGTGCGGATGATAGTACATCTGGATATCAGGCAGTTTAATCATATGCTTGAGAGATTAAGGAAAAAGACCGGACAGGTGGAGAAGCTGCTTACAATCACCGGCTATCTGGATATGGCAATCTCAGTGGGAGGGTTCCGCAGATCCCTGGAAGGCTATTGCATCCCGGAGCTGGAACAGAATACGAAGAAGGTTTTCCTGTACATGGAGAATGGGTGGCATCCGCTGCTTACACATCCGGTGAAAAACAGTATCCGGGCAGACCAGGGTGTGCTGCTTACCGGTTCCAACGCTTCTGGTAAATCCACCTTCTTAAAAATGGTGGCAGTGAATGCCGTCCTGGCACAGACAATCCATACCTGTACGGCGGACAGCTATCACGCCCCGGTATTTCGCATCTTTTCCTCCATGGCACTGCGGGACAACATGAAAAACGGCGAGAGCTATTATATCGTGGAGATCCGGTCTCTCAAGCGAATTCTGGATGCGGCGCAGGCGGGGACGGATCCGGTACTCTGTTTTGTGGATGAGGTCTTAAGAGGAACCAATACGGTGGAGCGTATCGCTGCGGCAACGCAGATACTGATGCATCTGTCTGCAAGTGGGACACTTTGTTTTACGGCTACCCACGATATCGAAATGACAGAATTATTGAAGTCCTGTTATGACAATTACCACTTCAAAGAAGTGATCCGGGACGGTGATATTATTTTCCCGTATGAATTATCACCGGGGAAAGCATCCACCAGAAATGCCATAAGACTGCTGAAACTCTTAGGATACGACGAGGAGATCACAGAGCGGGCGGCGCAGCAGGCAGAAGATTTTTTGAAAACAGGCAAATGGACCGATGTAAGCAGCACGGGGAATACTTGACGATGCAGCCGTATCGTTGGTATACTTCATATAAATCAAAACAACAAAAGGAGAAAAATTATGGCAGTCAGCTTTTTCAATTCATTTTTATCTTATCTGGTAGTGTTGGTAGTGATCGCGGCAGTAGGCGCTGTTGCCATTACACTGGGAATTACGCTTCGCAAGAAGAAAAATAAAAAAGATGAAATGAGCAAGTTGCAGGAGACTACTGACGGAGAATAAGTGCTATGGCAAAATCCTCAGGACAGAAGTTAAAACTTTTATATCTGATCAAGATGCTGCAGGAGAACACGGATGAAAAGCACCCCATGAGTACTCCGGAGATTATAAAATATCTGGAGAATCAGGGGATTCATGCGGAGCGGAAGAGCATTTACAGCGACATGGAATGCCTTGCGGACTTCGGTTACGATGTGGTACAGGTACAGAGCAGACTGGGTGGCGGGTATTACCTCGGCAGCAGAGAGTTTGAGCTGCCGGAATTAAAGCTTTTGGTGGATGCCGTACAGTCCTCCCGCTTTATCACCACGAAGAAATCCAGAGACCTGATCCGCAAGCTGGAACAGATCGCCGGGAAAAACGATGCCGGTAAGCTACAGCGTCAGGTCTATGTCGCCGGAAGAGTTAAGACGGAGAATGAGAGCATTTATTACAATATCGATGCCATTCACCGCGCCATCCAGGAGAACAGACAGATCACCTTCGTATACCTGGACTGGAACCTACAGAAGGAACTGGTACCAAGACCCGGCGGGGAGAAATGCGTCAGCCCCTGGGCATTGATCTGGCGGGATGAGAATTATTATCTGGCAGCTTACGACAGCGAAGCCGAAGTCATCAAACATTACCGCGTGGACAAAATGGGTCGGGTAGAGGTGACTGGGAATCCTCGTGAAGGGGTAAAGCAGTTCTCACAGATCGATGTGACTTCCTATACGAATCAGACCTTCGGCATGTTTGCCGGGGAGGAGAGCGTGGTGACCATGGAGTTCCCGAAGCGTCTTATCGGTGTGGTACTGGACCGGTTCGGCAGAGAGGTGGATGTTCGTCCCGTGTCAGATGACCTGTTCCGGGTGCGGGCGAAGGTGGCTGTCAGCGGACAGTTCTTCGGATGGCTTGCCGGAATCGGACCGGATGCCCGTATTGCAGCGCCGGAAGCTGTGCAGAGGCATTATGTACAGTGGCTTTCGGATATTTTGCGGGAGCAGTCGGAGACCGCAGAATAAAAAGTTATCCAAAATTTCAAATTCTTTTTTGTATAGTTTTCTAAAGGATCCCTCGTTGACAAGGCAGGGATTCTTTTTTATACTGATACATAGCACCCACAATATATTGCTTTTTGATGTTTACAGACACCATATATGGTATTCGTAAACGTTATCGTAAGTAAGGGGAATACAGCAGAATCCGGGCGTTTTCCGGACATTATCGTATGAAGGGAAGAGAAAGATGAGCAGCAATTTTGAACACGACCATGAAGAAAATGAAGACTATGGCAAACAGTTCAGACCGGACAGGGAGATCTATGTCGTAAAAAAGGACGGGAGCAAGGAGCTTTTTAATGTACAAAAGGTGATCAGTGCTGTCGGTAAGAGTGCATACCGTGCCCTGACGAAATTCACCAGAGAAGAAAAAAAGCAGATCTGCCAGTATGTGGTAGATAAAGTTAACGAGCTGGAAGTGGATGAAGTTCCCATTCCCATTATGCACAATATTGTGGAAAGTGCCTTAGAGCAGGTAAAGCCGATCGTCGCAAAAAGCTACCGCGATTATCGTAACTATAAGCAGGATTTTGTACGGATGCTGGACGATGTCTATAAAAAGAGCCAGTCCATCATGTACATCGGAGATAAGGAAAATGCCAACACGGACTCTGCCCTAGTATCTACCAAGCGCAGCCTGATCTTCAATCAGCTGAACAAGGAACTGTACCAGAAATTCTTCCTGACCACGGAAGAGATCCAGGCGTGTCGTGACGGTTATATTTATGTGCATGATATGTCCGCTAGAAGAGATACCATGAACTGCTGCCTGTTTGACGTACAGAATGTTCTGACCGGCGGCTTCGAGATGGGCAATATCTGGTACAACGAGCCGAAGACTCTGGATGTGGCATTTGATGTCATCGGCGATATCGTCTTAAGCGCTGCCAGCCAGCAGTACGGCGGATTCACCGTGCCCAGCGTGGATCTGATTTTGGAGCCTTATGCGGAGAAATCCTACAACAGAGCCCTGGCAAAATACGAGAGACTGGGAGTGGCTGCGGATGTGGCTGAGAGAGAAGCACTTGCGGATGTGAAGAAAGAATTCGAACAGGGCTTCCAGGGATGGGAATATAAGTTCAATACCGTGGCAAGCAGTCGTGGAGATTATCCTTTTATCACAGTGACCGCAGGAACCGGCACCGGTAAATTTGCCAAGATGGCTACCATTACCATGTTGGAAGTCCGCAGAAAGGGACAGGGCAAAAAGGATCATAAAAAGCCCGTTCTGTTCCCGAAGATCGTATTTTTATATGATGAGAATCTGCACGGACCCGGTAAGCCGCTGGAAGATGTATTTGAAGCCGGCGTGGAATGTTCTGCCAAGACCATGTATCCCGACTGGCTGAGCCTGACCGGTAAAGGCTATGTGGCAAGCATGTACAAGCAGTACGGCAAGATCGTATCTCCCATGGGATGCAGAGCTTTTCTGTCTCCCTGGTATGAGAGAGGCGGCATGCATCCCGCAGACGATAAGGATCAGCCGGTATTCGTAGGCAGATTCAACATTGGTGCGGTATCCCTGCATCTGCCCATGATCCTGGCAAAAGCGAGAAAAGAAAGCAGAGATTTCTATGAAGTGCTGGATTATTATTTGGAACTGATCCGCCAGCTCCACATCCGTACCTATGCTTATCTGGGAGAGATGCGTGCATCTACGAACCCTCTGGCATATTGTGAGGGTGGATTCTTAGGCGGACATCTGAAGCTGACAGACAAGATTAAACCGTTACTGAAATCCGCAACGGCGAGCTTCGGTATCACGGCGCTGAACGAACTGCAGGAACTCTACAACGACAAGTCCCTGGTAGAGGACGGTGCTTTTGCGGTAGAAGTATTAGAGCATATCAATCAGAAGATTTCGGAATACAAGGAAGAGGACGGCAATCTGTATGCCATTTACGGAACGCCCGCAGAGAATCTGTGCGGACTCCAGGTAAAGCAGTTCCGTAAAAAATACGGTATTATCGAGGGCGTATCTGACAGAGAATATGTCAGCAACAGCTTCCACTGCCATGTGACAGAGGATATTACCCCTATTCAGAAGCAGGATCTGGAGAACCGTTTCTGGGATCTGAGCAACGGTGGTAAGATCCAGTATGTAAAATATCCGATCGATTATAATACCGAGGCAATCAAGACACTGATTCACAGAGCTATGGATATGGGCTTCTATGAAGGTGTGAATCTGTCTTTGGCATACTGCGATGACTGTGGTCATCAGGAACTGGAGATGGATGTATGTCCTGTCTGCGGCAGTCTCAATCTGACCAAGATCGACCGTATGAACGGATATCTGTCTTACTCCAGAGTACACGGAGATACGAGACTGAATGATGCCAAGATGGCGGAGATCGCAGAACGGAAAAGTATGTAGAGACAGGATGGACAGATAAATGAGATATCATAATATAACCAGGGACGATATGCTGAACGGCGATGGTCTGCGGGTCGTACTGTGGGTAGCAGGCTGCAATCATTGCTGCAAGGAATGCCAGAATCCCATTACCTGGGATCCGGACGGAGGACTTTTGTTTGATGAGGCTGCAAAGCAGGAGCTCTTTGAACAGCTGGAGAAACCTTACATCTCCGGAATCACCTTTTCCGGAGGAGATCCCATGCATCCCGTGAACCGTGCGGATGTCAAGGATCTGATGCGCGAGATCAGAGAAAAATATCCCACGAAGACGATCTGGATGTATACCGGAGACAGTTGGGAAGATATCTGCGATCTGCCGGTCATGCAGTATGTGGATGTGGTGGTAGACGGAGAATTCCACGTGGAAGAGAAAGACGTAAAGCTTCTGTGGAAGGGCAGTAAGAACCAGCGGGTGATCGATGTGAAGAAGACGCTTGCCGGTGACCATCCGGAAGATGTGGTACTGCACTGCGGGGATTATGCGTAAGGGAAACGGATCCGCAGTGATTTAAGAGACACAGATGCTGTAAAAATAAGAAAAGGACAAAATAACCATGCATAGAATTGCCAAATTTCATTTTGTAAGCCCTGCACAGTTCTTGACAGCCATGCAGGAGGAATATCCGCAGTATACAGAGGAGCAGATCAAGGAAATGTACGAGGCATTAAAGCTTCCGAAGAGAGCTACGAAAGGAAGTGCCGGATATGATTTCTTTGCTCCGTTTACGTTTAAACTGGCACCCGGAGAGACCATCAAGATCCCGACCGGTATCCGGGCGGAGATGCAGGAAGACTGGGTACTGCAGATCTATCCCAGAAGCGGACTGGGATTTAAGTACAGACTGCAGATGAACAATACCGTGGGTATCATTGACAGCGATTATTTCTTCTCAGACAATGAGGGACATATCTTCATGAAGATCACGAACGACTCCAATGAAGGTAAGACTGTGGAAGTTCCCGCAGGAACCGGATTCGCCCAGGGAATCTTCATGCAGTACGGTATCACAGAGGACGATGATGCGGAAGGCATCCGCAACGGCGGTTTCGGAAGTACTACAAAATAATTCATAAGAATAAAATCCCCCGAATGGGACATGATGAAGTTATGATATGTACCCAAAGGGGGATTTTTTATGCCACAGACGAAACAGCAGACACCACAAAAACTTTCCAAAGATCTGGCGCAGAACATGAAGTATATTGACGGACAGATGGGACTTGAGACGAACTTCGATATTATTCACCGGGTTATCCGTATCGGAGACACCGATGCCTGCATGTATCTCATCGATGGCTTCTGCAAGGATGAACTGATGCAGAAACTATTGCAGTATCTTATGGATCTGACACCGGAGGATTTTCCGAAGGATGCCCACGAGATGTCCAAAATCGCCATCCCGTATGTCGAGGTGGATCTGGACGATACCTGGGAAAAGGTATTGGGAGCGTTACTGTCCGGAGTGTTTGTCCTAATCGTAGACGGCTATGAAAAAGCAGTGCTGATTGATGCCAGGAACTATCCGGCGAGAGGCGTGGAAGAGCCGGAGAAGGACAAAGTGCTTCGGGGATCTAAGGACGGATTTGTGGAGACTGTGGTATTTAATACTGCGTTGATCCGCCGCAGGATTCGCAGCACGGATCTGCATATGGAGATGTTGAATGCCGGAGCAAATTCCCGGACGGATATCGTATTATGTTATATGGAGAACCGCGTGGATCCGGAGCTTTTGAACAGAGTCAGAGAGCGGATCCGTTTCATTCAGGCAGATGCTTTGTCCATGAACCAGGAAAGCCTGGCGGAATGCCTCTACCGCAGAAAATGGTATAATCCTTTTCCGAAATTTAAATATACGGAGCGACCGGATACGGCGGCAGCCCATGTGCTGGAAGGCAATCTGATCATTCTGGTGGACAATTCGCCGTCGGCGATGATCCTGCCCACCACCATTTTTGATGTGGTGGAGGAAGCGGACGATTATTATTTTCCGCCGGTTACCGGAACGTATCTGAGGCTGACCAGATTCCTGATCGCGCTGCTTACGTATTTTGTGACGCCGACGTATCTACTGCTTATGAACCACCGGGCATGGATCCCGGAGAATCTGGCATTTACCATATTAAAAGAAGAGCCCAATGTGCCGCTGCTGTTGCAGTTTTTACTGTTGGAACTGGCAATCGACGGTCTGAGGCTGGCGGCAGTGAATACGCCGAATATGCTGAGTACGCCTTTAAGCGTCATGGCGGCACTGGTGCTGGGAGAGTTTTCCGTGGAGAGCGGATGGTTCAGCCCGGAAGTGATGTTAGCCATGGCATTCGTGGCGATTGCAAATTACACCCAGGCGAATTATGAACTGGGATATGCATTGAAATTTATGAGGATCTTAAATCTGATTCTGACACAGTGCTTCGGACTCTGGGGGTATCTGCTTGGAATCGCGGTAACGATCTTAGCTGTTTTTACCAACAAAACCATATCCGGACAAAGCTATCTCTATCCGTTGTTCCCTCTGGATATGCAGAAACTGAAGAACCGGCTAATCCGGCGGAGAATGTGACAAAATGTATCACTTTTGCCTGCAAAATTGAAAAGGTTGCCTGTCAATGATATAATGGCGCAAAAGAAAAAGCCATAAAATTTATAATATCAGGAGGCAATCAATGTTTAAAATCGTTACAGACAGTACAGCAGATCTGCCCGCAGAATATCTGAAGGAACATGACCTTGGATGCATGAATCTCAGCTATATTATGGATGGTGTGACTTACGGACAGGGACAGGAACTTCCCGAGAAGGAGTTCTATGCACTGATGAGAAGCGGCAAAATGCCCACCACTTCCCAGGTGAATCCGGAGGAAGCGAAGAACCATTTTCTGGAATATTTAAAAGAGAATAAAGAGATCCTGTGTATCGCCTTTTCTTCCGGACTGAGCGGTACCTACAACAGTATGCGCGTAGCAGCGGAAGAGATTATGGAGGAACAGCCGGATTGCAGGATCATTGTCATTGACAGCCTGTGTGCCTCTCTGGGTGAGGGACTGTTAGTGCACAAGGCAGTTACCTTAAGAGATCAGGGCAAGTCCCTGGAAGAAGTGGCAGAGTGGGTGAAAAATAACCGTCTGCATCTGGTGCATATATTCACCGTGGATGATCTGTATCATCTCTACCGCGGAGGCCGTGTCAGCAGGACAACAGCATTCGTGGGAACGTTAGCAGGTATTAAGCCCAAGCTTCATGTGGACAATGAAGGACATTTGATCGTCATCGGTAAGGTGAGAGGACGTAAAAAGTCCCTGCATGCTCTGGTGGATTATATGGAAGAAAAAATGGGCTCTTACCGTGATCAGAATGATATCGTGTTCATCAGCCACGGGGATGATCTTCCTGCGGCGGAACTGGTAAGAGATCTGGTGAAGGAGCGGTTCGGAATCGACAGCTTCCTGATCAATTATGTCGGCCCTACCATTGGGTCCCATTCCGGTCCCGGAACACTGGCATTGTTCTTCCTAGGAGAGGAGCGGTAATATAAAAAATCCCCGTAGCTCGCTACGAGGATTTTTTTACTTTAGTCTTTATATTAAATGGGTTATTTGCTATAATAAGCGAGGTTAGTCGGTAATAACAAATCATCATAGCAGATAGATACAATAGGCTCTCGGAATCATGAGCCTTCCGACTAAGATTCATTGGTCAGATGAACCT
>CAVGMD010000071.1:0-13951 GCA_963630275.1 Bacteroidaceae bacterium
GGGCTTGTGAGAAAAATCCTGCTTCCTGCCATTTGTTCCCTCAAATAACTTTTCCTTAATGATATTTACCGGAGCGTGCCACGCTCCCGTCCTACACACCGAAGGAAAAAATTACCATCGGAAGTCCCGGTGCATTCTCACCTTTTCCAGATACTCCTGCCTTGCCTTTTCTCGTTCCTCCTCCGTTGATGAAGTCTTATATTTGGTATATAAATCCCGTCTTATCATAGCTTCCAGTTTTTCCTCCAAGCCTTTCTTTATTTCCGGCAAAACATCATCCATTTCTACCAAGTGATATTTAAGAAGTGCAAAGAATAATTTCTCTGAAATCTGCACGTTTTTCAATCCATCAATCCATCCTTTCCATCATCATCCGTGACTGTCGTGACGATAGTGACTATATTTTCTATACCGTACCCGATACCTAAAATACCGTCACAACTGTCACCTATCGTCACGCTTACTCTTTTACAAGCTCCAGCTTTATCATTCGTCCGCTATGCGCTCTGTTACTTGCATAGCGGATGCCATAATTCACAAATAACTGCTCTGCTACAATATTCAGTTTCCTTGTAAGTACATTCGGTTGTATATCCAAATCCGGCAAAAGCTGTAACAGTTCCGAAGCTGTTCCGCTCCACACCGATTGTTCCTTTGATACCACCTTTGCAATGGCTTCCAGTATTGGGTCAGCAGGTTCTTTCCAAAGCTCCGTTTCTGCCTTTGTCAGCTTCCATAAACACTGCTCTCTGTCAAAATCCAAGAGCAAGCGTTGGTCTTGCTGGTCACGCCCAGCCACCTCTAAAACAGCCTTGTTATCCGTCCTCTTTTCCTTCTGCATCACAAATGCTCCGTCCGCAGCTCCCAACAATCCGTTCGTGCCGGAAATCATATCGAAGCTGTCAGAGGACTCCATCTTTCTTGTGTGGTGTACCACCAAAAGACAGATACCATGTTCGTCACTGAAGGCTTTCAGTTTGGTTACAATTTCATAGTCACTTGCATAACTGAATTTATCTCCACCGACTTTCCTTACCTTCTGCAAAGTGTCAATGATAATCAGCCTTGCATCCTTATGCTCTTTTACAAACTGATTGAGCTGCTCTTCCAAACCTTCATTCAGATTTTTGGATCGGGTGGCAAAGTAAAAATTCTCACTACTTTCCATTCCAAACATTCTTGACAAACGCTTCTGCAATCTCGCATAATCATCTTCTAATGCCAGATACAAAACCGTACCCTTCCGCACCGGATAGTCCCACAAATCAATCCCCATGCTTACATGGTAGCCAAGCTGTGCCATGAAAAAAGATTTTCCTACCTTGGGTGCCCCTACAAAGAGATAAGTACCTGCATAAATCAGCCCATCCACAATCGGTATCTTGGGCGGGTAAACTGTATCATAAAGCTCCGTCATGGAAACAGTCTGCAACTCTGCAACCTCATTTTTCTTTTCTACCGACACTTCCGTGCCACAAACACGATTATTTATGGCTTGCAGATTGCCCTTATCGGGCAAATCTGCTATACTTTCCTTGTTGTAATTAGTAAGTGGCTGCTTCCCATCTGCGCCAACAGATGATACCGGAGCAGTCGCTTTTTTCTTTTTTTCCATCCGTTAATCCTCCTTATCCTGTTGTAATCCGTTCATGGTCTCCGCTATCAGTTTGATGGTGTAAAGCAGTTCGTCGTTTGCCTCACTGCAACACTCCAGACGGTTCAATTCCTCATAAATGTCTTCCATCTGATTGCGTAATGCCTTAAACACTCTCGGATTCCCCTGCACCACTACATCCCTGCACTGCAATCGTCTTATAATATAGTCCTGCTTGGTTAATCCTGATAAAGCCACTTGCGTATCAATGAGCTTTGCTTCTTCGTCTGATACCCGAAACGCTACCGTCTTGTTTCTCCATCTTCCCTTGTAATCTAAGTTCTTGTCCATGCTTCGTCTCCTTCCATTCTCTCTGCATCGAGCCTATCTGCCATTTCCGTCTGCTTGGTGGGAAATAAATGTGCATACCGGTAAGTAATATCAATACTCTCATGTCCTACTCTTTCCGCAATCGCCAATGCGGAAAATCCCATCTCAATCAAAAGTGAGATTGCACTGTGCCTTAAATCGTGAATGCGGATACGCTTGACTCCGGCAACCTTCGCACCTCTGTCCATCTCATGATGAAGATATGATTTGGTAATCTGAAACAGCCTTTCATCTTCACTAATCTCATACAGCATACCGATATACTCCTGCATTTCCTCACACAGAAACTTCGGCATCTTGATGGTGCGGTTGCTTTTCTTGGTTTTCGGTGTGGTAATCACATCCCTGCCATTTAACCGCTGATAGGACTTATTGATTATCAGTTCCTGACGTTCAAAATTAAAATCCTTTGGTGTAAGAGCAAGAAGCTCTCCGCATCGGATTCCCGTCCAATAAAGCATTTCAAACGCATAATATGAAATCGGCTTATCCATCATCGCATCCGCAAATTTCAGATATTCCTCTTTCGTCCAGAACAGCATTTCTTTGTGCTCTTCGCTTCCCATAGAGCCTGCTTTCTGTGCCGGATTACTTGGCAGATGATAATACCTTACTGCGTGATTGAAAATGGCGCTCAGCTGTGAATGAATGGTTTTAAGGTAAGTCGGGGAATATACTTCCCCATTCTCTCCCTTATAGGCAAGAAGCTCATTCTGCCATGCAATCACATCCTTTGGCTCAATCTCCGCAATCTTACGCTCTCCGAAAAATGGAAGTATTTTAGTTCGGATAATATGGCTCTTTGATTCCCATGTGTTTTCCTTTACCCTCTTTTTCTTATCTTCCTCATAAATCTCAAAGAAGCTGGAAAAGGTCATGTCCAGCTTGGACTCACTTCTTAGCATGACCTCATGCTCCCACGCAACCGCTTCACGCTTGGTTACAAATCCTCGTTTCTGTGTCTGCTTCCGCTCCCCCTTATAATTGGTGTAGCGATAAATAACACGCCATTTGTCTCCATCTTTGTATACAGCCATTACATCATCTCCTCTCCTGTTTTATTCGCTGTAACATAATTTCTTGTGGAAGAAGCTGGTATTCACTCTTCCGGTAACTGTCAGATAATGCATCATATGTACGGCATATATCCATACACTTTGGTACATAACGCTTTGTACACCTTCCTTTAAAATTTCTTTTTCGCATTTTAAGTAACCTCCTGTAAGTATTTATGCTATGAATTATGATTTTCCCAAAAACTTCCCAAATTTCTCCCAGATTTATCCCAAAAACGATAAAATCCCCAAATTCAAATATTAAATGTTTTTGTGTAATTCTAAGCAATCCCAGCGTTTATGGGCTTTTCTGGCTTTTTATATTTTCCCAAAAATGAATATTAAAAATATCACTATGTCCAAGGGCACTCCCCTTTATTCTCTCAGGGGCAAACTCTTCTATCCTCTTAAAGATAAAGGTGACTGCCCTTGAACAATCAAAAGCAATATATGCTGCTCTTGCTTAAATTCTTTCTCATAATTCATAAAACATTGATTCTACAAGGCTTTCGGCTACTATGAAATAAAAATAAAAGAGACCGTAAGATGAGGAAAACTTGGACTCATCTTATGGTCTCTGATACTTTTTATTTTATTGTTGGCGATACAGTTTTTTGCCCTAAAGACGATAAACCATATTGCCCTTTAACAACTACTTTTTATTCAAACTCAATCGTCCCGGGCGGCTTACTGGTAATATCATACATTACCCGGTTCACATGGCTCACCTCATTGATGATCCTGCTGGTCACCTTCTGCAGTACCTCGTAAGGAATCTGCGCGCTCTCCGCAGTCATGAAGTCAATGGTCTTCACGGCTCTCAATGCGATGGCGTAATCATAGGTTCTTTCATCGCCCATAACACCTACGGATCTCATGTTGGTCAGGGCTGCGAAGTACTGGTTGATCTCGCGATCCAGACCTGCGTTGGCGATCTCCTCGCGGTAGATGGCATCTGCATCCTGCACGATCTTGACCTTCTCGGCAGTTACTTCGCCGATGATACGGATGCCCAGTCCGGGGCCGGGGAACGGCTGACGGAATACAAGATGCTCCGGAATACCAAGCTCCAGTCCTACCTTACGAACCTCATCCTTGAACAGGTTGCGCAGAGGCTCGATGATCTCCTTGAAATCTACATAGTCGGGCAGGCCGCCTACGTTGTGGTGGGACTTGATCACTGCGGATTCACCGCCCAGTCCACTCTCTACCACGTCGGGATAAATGGTTCCCTGTACCAGGAAATCTACGGCACCGATCTTCTTCGCTTCTTCCTCGAATACACGGATGAACTCTTCGCCGATGATCTTTCTCTTATGCTCCGGCTCAGATACGCCTGCCAGCTTGCTATAGAAACGCTCCTGCGCATTCACACGGATAAAGTGCAGGTCGTAATTGCCGTTGGGACCGAAGACTGCTTCTACCTCATCGCCTTCGTTCTTACGAAGCAGACCGTGATCTACAAAGACACAAGTCAGCTGCTCGCCGACTGCCTTGGATAACAGCACTGCTGCCACGGAGGAATCCACGCCACCGGACAATGCACAGAGCACCTTGCCCTTGCCAACCTTCTCGCGGATCGCCTTGATGGACTCTTCCACGAAGGAATCCATCTTCCAGTCGCCACAGCATCCGCAGATGTTACGTACGAAATTATACAGCATCTTGGAGCCTTCCACGGTGTGAAGTACTTCCGGATGGAACTGGATCGCATACAGTCCGCGCTCTACGCACTCTGCTGCTGCCACGGGGCAGTTTGCGGTGGTAGCCACGGCACGGAAACCGGGAGCCAGCTTAGAGATATAGTCGAAATGGCTCATCCAGCAGATCGTATTCTCGGATACATCGGAAAACAGCTTGGAACTGCGGTCTACCTTCACCTCAGTCTTGCCGTATTCCCGAACGGCCGCACGCTCTACCTTACCACCCAGCACATGGGTCATCAGCTGTGCGCCGTAGCAGAGTCCCAGCACGGGAACTCCTAAGTTAAACAGATCCTCGGAGCAGGTAGCTGCACCGGGTTCATAGCAGCTTGCGGGGCCGCCGGTCAGGATGATTCCCTTGGGATTCATCGCTTTTATCCTATTCAAGTCTGTCTTGTAAGAGTAGATTTCGCAATATACATTGCATTCTCTGACTCTTCTGGCGACCAGTTGATTGTACTGTCCGCCAAAATCAATGACAACTACCAGTTCTTTTTCCATGGTTGTCCTCCAGTATATTTTTCTGTCCTCTATTATAGGGTATGGTGCAGGGGAAGTCAAACCCTACTGCACCAGTTCTTCCAATTTTCCGAAGGTATAACCCATTTCTTCCCATTTTGTGAGAAGTTCATCCAGAATCTCCCCGTTGGTCTTGGAGGTATTATGTAACAACACCACCGCTCCCGGGTGGATCCTACCGGTCAGTTTGGAAAAAGCTTCCTCGTGGCTGGGCTGGGCATCCACGTTCCAGTCCACATAAGCCAGGCTCCAGAAAAAAGTGGAATACCCCAGATTCTTTGCCATCTGCAGATTGGTCTCACTGTATTTTCCCTGGGGCGGACGGTAGTACATCGCCATCCCCGTGCCGGTGGTCTCCTGAAAAAGAGTCCTCACGTCGTCCATCTCTTTCTGAAAAGCTACCGAATCTGAGATTTTCGACATGTCATAATGATGGTAAGTGTGATTCCCCACCGTGTGACCTTCCTCCACCATGCGTTTCACCACCTCCGGTGCTGACTCCAGAAAATGTCCCACCACGAAAAAAGTAGCCGGTGCGTCATGCTTTTTTAGTGCATCTAGAATGACCGGAGTATTCCCATTTTCATAGCCGCAGTCAAATGTAAGATAAATCTTTTTCTCCACGGCATCTCCCACATAATAGGCATTGTATTCTTTTAATTTGTCCGCGGAAGCCGTTCCGCTGGGCTGGGTTCCTTCCGCTCCGAATCCCAATCCCCAGTTCTCCGCAGAGAGTAATGCTGTGCCCGTCGTCGCCTGTGTCTTTATTTCCCGCTGCATGTGCAGTCCGTAAGCAATGGCACCGATGCTTCTACCTAAGAAAAACATCCCCAGTAAAAATACCCCCAGCATCAGACCGCTCTTATCATGTTTCTTCACTACTGCCACCGCATCTTTTCCGAATTCCCATACTTTTTTGAAACCAGGCTGTTCCCACATAGTCCGTCCCATTCCGGTATTGCTACCCATCTCTTCTATTATTATTCATAGTATTTTATGTGATACAGCTTTTCCCTTATGTCACGGAGCCACCGCCTGCCGTATATATTATAAAAATAGATTCTTGGGAGCATCGCCCATGGACTGCAAGGAAATGATCCTGTCAGAGGACACCTATGACATTATCACAGACTTTTCCGCCTCGGAATTTCTACAGGACGGAATCGACTGTTATGAAAGTATCGGAGAGGAATTTCTGATTCTGTACCTGAGCAGGCTGGGCATCCGCAGTCCGGAGGTGGATTTTTTCCCCTATCACAATATGCCGAAGCTCTACGGGCTTATGCAGCTGTCTCCTTCGGACGATTCCTTACAGCCACCGGGAGAGACCCCTTTTGATCCGGTAAGCCTGATTGCCAGCGGAATCACGCAGGTACAGCGGCCGCCCCTAAATCTCACGGGACAGGGTGCGATCCTCTGTTTTATCGATACCGGCATCGACTACCGGGATCCTGCTTTTCTGGATGAAAGTGGGAACAGCCGCATTCTGGCAATCTGGGATCAGACCATCCAGACAGACACGCCGCCGGAGGGATTAAAATATGGTTCCGAATACCGCAGGGAAGAAATCAACCGGGCACTGCGCTCCGAGGATCCTTATTCCGTCGTTCCCTCCCGGGACGAGAACGGTCACGGCAGTGTACTCGCCGGCGTTGCTGCGGGCAGTGTGGTCAGACAGGGCAGCCCTTATATCGGTGCCGCTCCAAATGCCGACATTGTTGTAGTGAAACTCAAAGAATGCAAGCAGTATCTGCGCAGCTTCTATCTGGTGCCGGAGAATGTCCCTGCTTATCAGGAAAATGACATTATGCTGGGCATCAAATACGCAGAGTCCTTCGTGCGCCTCTTCGAGCGACCGGTGGTCATCTGTCTGGGACTGGGCACAAATCAGGGAGATCACTCAGGAAGCTCCGCTCTGTCCCGGTATCTCTCCTCCCTCGCTGTCCGCCGAAGCCGCGCCGCCGTCGTCTGCGGAGGAAATGAGGGAAATGCCTCCCACCATTATCATGGCATGTTAAGCAGCCAGACCTCGGAAGGCACCACACGAGATGTGGAGATCCGGGTCAGTGAAGGCTGTATCGGTTTCTGGCTGGAACTCTGGGGCACTCTGCCGGACGCCTTCAATATCAGTGTCCGCACCCCCGGCGGAGAGACCATTCCCGAACTGCGCCTGGGTCTGCAGCAGAGTGTGACCTACTCTTTTATCTACGAAAAAAGCAGAGTCACGATCGACTCTGCTCTGGTGGAAGAAAATTCCGGGGAGGAACTGATTCTTCTACGAATCCAGGATCCCACGCCCGGTATCTGGACCTTTCGCGTGTCTGCCTCCGGCAGCTTATATAACGGCAGTTTTCATATGTGGCTGCCCATCACGGAATTTCTGTCGGCACCGGTATATTTTCTGAATCCGGATCCCTATATGACTTTGACGGAGCCTTCTATGGCTCCGGAGGTCCTGAGTGTATCCACTTATAATGCGGGAAATAACAGCTTCTACGTAGAATCCGGCAGGGGCTTCGGGCGCACGGGCCAGATCCGTCCGGATCTGGCTGCTCCCGGCGTCAATATATCCACGATCCGCGGCAGGCGCACCGGAAGCAGTCTTGCCGCCGCCATCACTGCCGGGGCTGTGGCGCAGTTTTTCCAGTGGGCTGTCATCGAGGGCAACAACCGGCTGGCGGAAAGCCGGGAGATCCGCAGCTATTTCATCCGCGGTGCCCTGCGCACTCCGGGGCTGTCCTACCCCAATAGAGACTGGGGCTATGGCAGGCTGAATCTGGAAGAGACCTTCAATGCCCTGCTGCGGGTCTGATTATATGATCTCCTGCAGGGCATAGACCGGCTGTATGCCACAGACACCGTTGATTTTCCGCACGCTGCGCTCCAGTTTCTCCAGTTCTTTTTCCGAGGTCACATCCGCTTTCACGAGGAAATCATATTCCCCTTCCACCTGATAGCAGGACGTGACCTCCGGCTGCTGCCGCATTCTGTCCATAAATCCGGCATGATATTTTTTATGCTGTACCGTTACTTCTAAAAATACCTCCATAAGCCACCTCTTTTCCCAATACAAACGATAGAAACGAAAAAAGGAAAGACACCGCATACACACGATATCTTTCCTCTTTGAAAGTGATTGCATCATACCATATTCTGTTTCCACTTACAAGTCGTCTGATAAATTTTATCAGAATTTTAATATTTCGGACAATACTTCCTGCCGATTTGTACGCTATACACCTATTTTGCATCTGTTTTTGAAAAAATTCTGGCATACCCATATGACAACGGACGATCCGTCATATCCGCAAAGCGCAAGGGGAAATTCTCCTTTTCCTCCATGCGGTTCGGGCAGTCTCTCCTGCCGCACCCCAGGCAGATTCCGGCACATTTGGTAAAAGCATCCTTTGTCAGTTCCGCATAGAATACCACACTTTTCTTCGGGATCATGCAATACGCTTCATTGCAGGTAACAGGTATCTGCAATTCCTGTAAAAGTGTGGGCAAGTTCTCCAGTTGCAGTCTGCTGCCTAATTTTTCGCCCATGGCTTCTGATCCCAGAAAATGCATTCTCGCCACATGCAGTTCTCTGTGAGCAGCAACCCATTCCGTATATGCCTGATAGCTTTTTAATAATAATTCGCTGGACAGCACCTCAATCATATAGCTCTCTGTCAGATGCTCCTCCCGCAGATAGTTCTCCTGCAAGGCATCAATCCCTTTTCCCAAAGTAATGCCAACAGCCAAAAAAGACTGATCCCTCCCGGGAAAAGTCTCTTCAAAATCTCTGTCCTGCCATCCCGCCTCTGACTCCAGCCAGGGCAACATCTGCTCCGCCAGTTGTTTCAGATTGGGATATTCTTCCGGATCATAATGATATTTTTTCATCACACTGTGCAGGAATTGTTCGTCCCTGCACAGTGCCGTAATTTCTGAAAATAAAGGTTGCATTCTCTCACCTGCTGTTTAGTCCTGTTTTACATGCAGGCATCTCACAGCATTGAGCACAGCCAGTACCATAACTCCTACGTCTGCGAAGATAGCGACCCACATGTTGGCGATACCCAGCGCACCCAGGATCAGGCAGATGGCCTTGACTGCCAGCGCAAATACGATATTCTCGTAAACGATGCGCAGGCATTTCCGGGAAATCCGCATAGCCAAAGCGATCTTGGCGGGGTTGTCATCCATCAGGACTACATCTGCCGCTTCAATAGCTGCATCGGAGCCAAGTGCTCCCATGGCAATACCGATATCCGCACGGGACAATACCGGTGCATCGTTGATACCGTCGCCCACGAATGCCAGTTTTTCCTTCTCACTCTTATCCTGTAACAGCTTCTCCACGCAACTTACCTTGTCTGCGGGAAGCAGTTCACTGTGTACCTCATCTAATTTTAACTCACCGGCCACATGTTCTGCAACTGTTTTGCTGTCACCGGTCAGCATGACGCATTTCTTCACACCGGAATTCTTCAGAGAAGCAATAGCTTCCTTCGCACCTTCTTTGATCACGTCGGAGATCAGGATGTATCCGGCATATTTTCCATCCACCGCTACATGAACCACCGTACCTACACCGGTATTTTCCGTATAGGACAGATTCAGGCTCTTCATCAGTTTCGCATTACCGGCTGCTACCTGTTTGCCGTTTACTTTGGCGGTAATACCGTGTCCGCTGATTTCTTCCACATTACTGACGTTGGAAGCTTCCAGCTCCTTGCCGTAAGCGGTCTTTAAGCTCTTGCTGATGGGATGACTGGAATAGCTCTCTGCATAAGCGGCATATTCCAGCAGTTCCTCCTCTGTGAAATCCTGACTGGGGTAAATCCCCGTTACATCGAATACACCCTTGGTCAGGGTACCGGTCTTATCAAATACCACATATTTAGTCTCAGACAGCGCTTCCAGATAGTTGGAACCCTTTACCAGAATACCGCAGGCACTTGCTGCTCCGATTCCACCGAAGAAAGAAAGGGGAATGGAAATCACCAGTGCACAAGGGCAGCTGATTACCAGGAAGGTCAGGGCACGGATGATCCAGGTGCTCCAGGCTGCCGGATTGCCCATGATCAAGTTGATCACAGGAGGCAGGATTGCCAGTGCCAGAGCACTGTAGCAGACTGCCGGGGTATAATATCTTGCGAACTTCGTAATGAAGTTCTCGGATTTGGACTTCTTCATGCTGGAGTTCTCTACCAGATCCAGAATCTTGGATACGGTGGATTCTCCGAATTCCTTGGTGGTGCGGATCTTTAACAGTCCGGTCAGATTCACGCAGCCGCTGATCACAGCCTGATCCACAGCGATCTCTCTAGGAACACTCTCACCGGTCAGGGCGCTGGTATTCAGCGTGGAAGTACCTTCCACGACCACACCATCGATGGGAACCTTCTCACCGGGACGTACTACAATAATCGTTCCAATCTCCACATCATCGGGATCTACCTGCTCTAAGCTGCCGTCCTCTGCCTCAATGTTGGCATAATCCGGGCGGATATCCATCAGGGCGCTGATGTTCTGACGGCTCTTGCCCACGGCTACTGCCTGGAACAATTCACCGATCTGATAGAACAGCATAACTGCCACGCCTTCGGAATAATCTCCCAGTCCCATGGCACCTACCGTAGCCACCGCCATCAGGAAGTTCTCATCAAACACTTCGCCGTGCATGATTCCCAATACAGCTTTTCTGAGAATATCGTAGCCGATCACCGCATAGGGAATCAGGTACAACAGTCCCAGCCAGATCCCTTCCAGCGGTACAAAATGTAAAATGATCAACAGTACTGCCGCCACAATAATGCGGACCAGTACTTTTTTCTGTTTCTTAGTCATAGCTTCCTCTTTTCCGAGAGCATCCTATAAATAGATCTCGCAGTCGTCCTCTACTCTCTTGCAGGCTTTTACTACGTTCTCCATAACAGCCTTCTCATCGCTTCCGTCAGCAAATTCCACCTTCATCTTCTGGGTCATGAAACTAACGGTTGCATCGGTAACGCCCTCTACCTTCTTCGCTGCATCCTCCATCTTCAGAGCACATGCTGCACAGTCTACTTCAATCTTGTAAGTTTTCTTCATGGTAATATCCTCCTCTTTCTCCATTAGCATTTCCTGATTTTTAAATGCTAATGATTTGCATTTAGATTTAATATTCATTCATATGAACCACTGTTCATATGTTAATATTACCACAAGACATGAAAATGTCAATAGTCTTTTTAATGTTTTGGAAGCTTTCAAAAAAACAGTAGCCCCGGCGGGGTATAAGAATAAGCAGGCCGTAAGCAGACGTCGGTACTTAGCGGTCGTACTTTGACCGCTTATGTACCGCTACGCTCTGCGACAGAGCGCGAGCGTGCCGCGTTTCTTATACCCCGCCAGGGCTACGGGGATATTTCATTATTTTTCTTCTACCGGAATCTCCTTCAGCTTCTCCACAGGTTCCAGAATCTCATTACTGCGGATGTCGATAATGGGTCCACCGGTTCCTTCGATATACTCTCTGGTAATGGTAACTCTTCCGATGTTATCGTCCTTGGGGATCTCATACATGATATCCAGCATGAACTCCTCAATGATGGAACGCAGAGCTCTGGCACCGGTATCGCGTTTCATGGCTTTCTCGGCGATGGCATCCAGGGCATCGTCTGTGAACTCCAGTTTTACCTCATCCAGTTCCAGCAGCTTCTGGTACTGCTTCAGGATCGCGTTCTTCGGCTCCTTCAGAATCTTCACCAGCATATCCTTCGACAGTCCCTGCAGGGTACAGATGATGGGCAGACGCCCAATAAATTCCGGAATCATACCGAATTTACGGATATCTTCCACGGTCACCTTGGATAGCAGATCGGTATCCTTATCGTATTTATCCTTCAGTTCGGAATTGAAACCGATGGATGCAGTCTTGGTCAGGCGCTCCTTGATGATCTCATCCAGATCCGGGAACGCACCACCACAGATGAACAGGATATTACGGGTATTCACCGTAGCCAGGGGCACCATGGCATTCTTGCTGTTGGCGCCTACGGGCACCTCCACTTCCGCGCCTTCCAGAAGTTTTAACATACCCTGCTGTACGCTTTCTCCGCTGACATCCCGGGAGTTGGTGTTTTTCTTTTTGGCGATCTTATCGATCTCATCGATGAAAATGATACCTTTTTCCGCTTTCTCCACATCGTTACCGGCGGCTGCCAGCAGCTTGGATACCACGCTCTCGATATCATCACCGATATAGCCTGCCTCGGTCAGGGAGGTGGCATCGGCGATGGCAAGAGGCACATCCAGCAGTCTCGCCAGTGTTTTTACCAGATAGGTCTTACCGGAACCGGTGGGGCCGATCATGAGGATATTGGACTTCTCAATCTCGATTTCATCCATGGTGTCGGTTGCCACTCTCTTGTAATGGTTGTATACGGCAACAGAGATAACCTTCTTGGCTTTTTCCTGTCCCACCACATACTCATCCAGGCTTGCCTTGATCTTATGGGGGGCCGGGATATCCTTGATGTTGAATACAGGCTTGGGTCCTTCCGCTTTCTTTTTCTTTTTCAGCTTCTGCTTATTGGGGATGCCACCGTCTCCCTGGAGGTCTGCCAGGTTCACGAAACTGATGTTGGGGAAGCCGTTCTGTCCGTTAAACTGGTTCAGATCACCCGGATTGTTCAGCATTCCCTGATAATCGAACTGGCTCACGGTCTCCATGGTCTTGTGCATGCAGTCGTCGCAGATGCAGATATGGTTCGGCAGTTTGAACATTCTGCCAGCCTTACTCTCCGGTCTGCGACAGATGAAGCAGACATCCTCGTATTCACTGCTGTCTTTTTTGTCTTCTGTCTTTTTTTCGGTGGAATTTTCTTTTGCGGTATCCGCTACCTGTGTGTCCCCGTTATTTTTTTCGTTATCCTGAGTTTCATTCAGATTGGTCTCCTTATTTTCCTCCTCAGGAATTACTTCTCTATAATCATCATTATAATTATCTGTCATGTTATTCTCCTCTTTGTCTATTGCCACTATTCCGCAGTGTATCTCGGTAACACTTCGTGTTCCCCAGGTATCCGGGCTTCGCCCTATCATCCCCGGTCATTACGTAATATTGCCTGCAAGCAGTCATATTGCGTAATACCCGTGTCTGACACTGCTCATGCCTACGCTTATTATATCTAATTCATATAATTGCTACAAGTGAAGTTTTTCTAAATCGGTTCCGTGGCTCGGCTTTTTCGCACTCATGGGGACAGCGGGCATCCGTAGGACATCATACGGGTTCGTGCCTATCCAACCGAAATACAGTCAAAAATCCGCCTGTGCTGATGCATAGGCGGATTTTTGCGACCTGTTTCCGTACGTAAACATCCCACTAAGAGTGTGATAATGTAGGGGATGGTCGTGTACCAAAAGTGAGAATCGCATTTTGGGTAGAGAATACGGAAAATGCGAGTTCATTTTTCGTGGTGTGCAGAAAATAAGAAACGCATTTGCAGTGGCTTTACGCCACGCTTGGTAAGGGGAATTTCATCAATGGTCAAATTCTGCTTCGGTTTGGAGATGCCGTAATACAAAAGCCGGGTAAATAACTCCTCGTCACTTACCCGACTTGTGCGTTTTTTGAGTCCGGCTCACTTTCCACATTGCGCTTTGTCCCTCTGTACATAGCCTCCATGATGGCGTCCTTGTAGTCCGTCAGTTCC